>JAAUSO010000003.1 GCA_012033205.1 Richelia sp. SL_2_1
AGCATAACCTCGATCAAAACCCGACTTATCAACTTACGAAAAATAACGCTTTTAATGCTTATTTTTACGAAGCGGTTCATGGAATTTACCTTATATTCAACATATTCAAAATGAAGCAAGTGGAATCAGCGCGATTTGTATTTACTAAGTCTCAATTCCCTACTTGCTTCACACTTTTGATGATAAACGACACGAGGAAACCTTTTATTTATCCACTTAATTAAAGACTAATTGGAATAAATTTATCCCTCTATCTCTCTTAACATTGCATCGATTCGAGCAACACCATCCCATTTTTCTTGGCTTTTGTATAAATTCAGCGCTTGCTTTAAAGCTCCTGCTGCTTCTTTCGATTGACCTTTTTTCATGAAATTCTACCCCGTAACTCATAAGCTTGGGGATTTTTTGGATCTAATTCGATAATCTGTTCGTAAGCCCATTTCGCGCTATCATAGTCTCCTAAACGCAGCAAAATTAAAGCTAACCCAATATAGGCATTGACATTTTGGCGGTCAGCCTGTATGGACTTACGGTAAGCTTCCTTAGCAGTATTATTATCGCCCATGCTGCCACTAACGTAGGCTAAAGCATATTGATAATCGCCATTATTGGGATTGAGGGCTACAGCACGCCGGTAAGCTGCTAATGCGGCGGAATAATTTCCTTGTTGAGCATACAAGTAACCGATACCAGAATAAATACTACCATTTTTGGGTTCTAAACTGGAAGCTTCTTGATAAACTCTGATTGCGCCATTATAATCCCCAGAATTTACCAGTCTGCGTCCTTCATCCAGCAGTATTTTTACCTGCTGAGTACTAGCCTGCGCCACTTTTACCTGAGCCTGAGCAGCAGTAGGTATTGCCGCTGCAACGCTTCCGAGCAAGAAAACACTGATTAAAAAATATGTTCGATTGTACACAGTTGAATACCCGAAAATTTTCGCTACTTTACGACAGCTTGAAATTATGCTTGTCCATTAAAACAAAAATATTCAATTTTGAAAACTCTACTAACGTACTTTTTTTTAAATTCATGACTACTTTATCATTACTGCTATACAAAAGCATTTTTTTCAGTAATTACTCGGTGATGAGATTTTTGACTCTTTTGAGCAATAAATATCCGTTTTAAAGGATGGAATGCTTTCGGGCTTTTCCATTGTAGGCAACAATCGATTTTACACACATTATCTCGTTTTGAATCGCCTTTGAATGTAATACTGCCTACAATTAAGGGATGAGTTTTAGAAAATAATTAACATTCTATGGGATGTTTTATCTTTATATATGGAATAAAGGCTGTTTTCAATTCTGGTGTTTGAGATAATAGACCATTCATTGTCAAGATGAATCTGCGTTGCGAAGACAATTGATCGTAAAACAGTAGATAGAGGGATTTATTTGATTGCGGAATCATCAAAAATAGAGATGAAAACAGTCTGCTTGAGGTAAATCTATGATTATCACCACTACTGATGTAATTCAGGGAGCCATTGTTGAATCATATTTGGGTGTTGTAACCGCCGAAGTTGTCTATGGTAGTAATTTCTTACGCGATTTTTTAGCTGGGATAAGAGATGTTATCGGTGGACGCACGGGTAGTTACGAGCGTTTATTTGAAGAAGGACAACAAAAAGCACTAGCAGAATTACAACAACGAGCGCAGCGTTTGGGAGCGAATGCTGTTATTGGTATTGAAATTGATACCGGCACAATCAATGTTGACCAATCCGGTGTTTTATTACTAATTACTGCTGTTGGTACTGCTGTCAGAATACGTGAATGACACCAGCACAAGCTGCATTACTATGAATATTTTCGCCAAAAAGCTGAATAAATTCCCGGCATTCTGGAAACACGATTTTTGAGCAATTATTTTGATTCAATTATCATGTCTCCAGTATGTTGTTATCTACTATATTTAAAGCAGAATCTTTTCAATCATCTGCTTTTTATCAAGCATTTTAGCTTCAAGCAATTGATGCATCAAGATTAGATCATATATTGGTCTAGTTATTACTAATTTGTTATTCTATATTCATCAATGAAATTTAATATTTATCTCAAAATACTCTTAATAAAAATTAACTTTTTTATTTAATAAAAATTCATCTTTTTCAGACCAAGATACTAGCTAAAGATAGAGTTACAAACTATTCCGTTGGATAGATATGGATAATTTAAAATTATAATTTAATTACTAATTATAAGCAGTGGAATTGCTTAAAAAAAATTAGTGAGAAAGTCAGGAGAAACGTTTTAAAATGTCTTACGTAAATAGAGTAGGTGAAGAAGTAATTACAGAACCTGGGGTAGCAAGTAGAGTTGTAGATTATCATGATCGCGTTCGTTGGGGTCCAATAATTTCCGGCTTGTTAGTTGGTTTAGCTACTCAGTTAATTTTGAGTGCATTGTTTGGTGCCATTGGAGCCACTTTTGTATCCGATTCCGGCGCACCTCGTACCATTACACCCGATATTGCAGGTAATGTAGGGATTTGGTCAACAATTGCTTTATTAATTTCTCTGTTTGTTGCCGGTTGGATTACAACTCGTGCTTGTGGGCCGATGAACCGCAGTACAGCTTTGTTAAATGGTGCAATTCTTTGGGCTACAACCTTAGCTGTTAGTTCTTGGTTATTAGCTAACGGTGTAGCGGGTACTTTCGGTGTTGCAGCTTCTAATGCAGGTGAAGTTATTAATCAGATAGGCGTACCGCAAAATGCACCTAATGTGACTGCACAACAAACCCGTGAGATTGCTGCTGCAACTTCCAGAGGTTTGTGGTGGTTTGTATTCGGTTCTTTACTCGGATTAATAGCCTCAATGATTGGAGCAGCAGTAGGTGCGCGTACTCCCCGTGTCCGTCACCAAGATTAAAAACTTGTATGTATATAAAACTAAGTTTTAACTAAGTTTTAATAGTTTTCATAGTTTTCATAGTTTTCATAATTATTAAAAGCACCTGTTTACGGGTGCTTTTCAATTTTTGAATTAAATTTACCACTTTAAAAAAGCGGCTTCGAATCCCTTTTCTCGGCGAATTTTTCCATCTTGCTCAAACCAATCAATAATTTGCTTTGTAGTTAATTCTTCGACTGCAACATTATTTTCTTTAGCTATTTGCTGTAATACTCTGTGTGAAGAAATTGTCAATCGAGTCAGAAATTTCTCCGCAGAAGAAAGTAAAGCCGCATCAACTTTAGCTGATTCTTCCAAAGTTAAAAATTGTGTCGTTGGTTGTTGTTGAAATTCCATAATTTCTATCTATACTATTAATAAGGGGTTAGGGGGAATTGGGAATTGGGAATTGGGAATTGGGAATTGGGAATTGGGAATTGGGAATTGGGAATTGAGGAATATGCTCTATACATTAATCAATCATGGACATGGAGCATTATAACAATCCAAAATTTAAAATCCAAAATCTAAAATCCGATAACTCCTAACTATTTCCTCGCTTCTACTAAATAACCACAACGATGTTCGCCATTGATAATCCAATGGGTACGTTCTACTGTACAATCGGGTAAAACAGCAGCAAACATCTCTAATTCATGTCCACAAACGCTGGGAAATGACTCCGCAACATTGGAAATCGCACAATTATGCTCTAAAAAATAAATTTGTCTTCTACTTCTGAATCATCGGCTTCTACAGGATGATATTCAGCCATAAAACCTTCAGCTTTTCTCAGTTCAACTAAAGCTGCCACTCGAAGACGCAGCGCACCTTTACCTAAAAGTCGCCGATAATCTTGAGCTTTACGCTCCCATTGTTTTTGTAAAATCGAACTTACTTGGTCTCGTCCTACAGTTTCTGCTAAAGTATCAAGTAAGGAAACAGCGAACTTGCCGTAACTATCCCCAACTTCTCGACGTAAGCGTTCCTTACCTTTATCACTTAACCGATAAATGTGCTGCGGCCGTCCCATCTTTATTTGCTCGGAGGAATAAACTATTAACCCTTCACCCTCCAAATCTTTGAGGTGCCGACGAATCGCTTGAGGACTAACGTTCAAGGCATCTGCAAGGCTCATCGCTGTAGCCTGCGATTCTTTGAGCAGAAATTCTAAGATATCCTGTTTGGTTGAGGACTGCTGGCTAGTTTCCATCGTCGTCCTAAAAATATTCAAGAAAATTTAACTTAAACAACATCAATGTTGTTAATCTAGCGTAAAATGAAGATAGATTAAAACAACTTGGTTGTTGTTTTAGTCTTCACCATTATTGTAACAGTAGCGTGACGTACAGTCACGTTTGGGTGGGAAGCCGCTATTTGATAGCCCGTCTCCCAACCTTAAAGAGGATACTAAGAAGCGATCTTGCGAGAATATTAACGATGAGTGCAACTGTAACAACTTTAGTCAATCAGCCTTACAAGTACGGTTTTATTACTGACATCGAGACGGATAGCATCCCTCGCGGATTAAGTGAGGACGTAATTCGGGTAATTAGTGCCAAGAAAAACGAGCCAGAATTTATGCTGGAGTTTCGTCTCAAAGCTTACCAGCAATGGCTGAAAATGACAGAACCAGATTGGGCAGCTGTCGGTTATCCTGCGATTGATTATCAAAATATTATCTATTATTCTGCGCCCAAACAAAGCGCTAAAAAGAAAAGTTTAGATGAAGTCGATCCAACTTTATTGGAAACCTTTGAAAAGTTGGGTATTCCTTTATCGGAACAGAAGCGTTTAGCCAATGTTGCCGTGGATGCAATTTTCGATAGTGTATCTGTAGCAACTACTTTTAAAGAGAAATTAGCAGAAGAAGGAGTTATTTTCTGTTCGATTTCCGAAGCTTTACAGGAACATCCGGAATTAATCAAAAAGTACCTGGGTAGCGTTGTTCCCGTTGTTGACAATTACTTTGCGGCGTTGAATTCTGCGGTTTTCAGCGATGGCTCTTTTGTTTTTATTCCCAAGGGCGTAAAATGTCCGATGGAACTGTCTACCTATTTCCGGATTAATAACGGCGATACGGGACAGTTTGAGCGGACTTTAATCATTGCTGAAGAAGATAGTTACGTTTCTTATCTCGAAGGCTGTACCGCGCCCATGTACGATAGTAATCAGCTACACGCGGCTGTTGTGGAACTCGTAACCTTAGATAATGCCGAAATCAAATACTCTACCGTACAAAATTGGTACGCCGGAGATGAAAATGGTAAAGGCGGAATTTACAACTTTGTAACTAAGCGCGGTTTGTGTAAAGGCAAAAATTCTAAAATATCTTGGACTCAGGTAGAAACTGGTTCAGCGATTACTTGGAAGTATCCTAGTTGTGTATTAGTAGGGGATAATTCTGTTGGTGAGTTTTATTCCGTAGCGTTGACTAATAATATGCAGCAAGCCGACACCGGAACCAAAATGGTTCATATTGGTAAGAACACTCGTTCTACAATTATTTCTAAAGGAATTTCTGCGGGTAAATCTAGTAACAGCTATCGCGGTTTGGTGAAAGTCAATCCCAAAGCTGACGGAGCGCGAAATTATTCTCAATGCGACTCAATGTTGATTGGTGATAATGCTCATGCCAATACTTTCCCTTATATTCAAGTACAGAATAATTCTGTCCAAGTAGAACATGAAGCTTCAACTTCCAAAATTGGGGAAGACCAACTATTTTACTTTGCTCAGCGTGGTATTTCCACAGAAGACGCAATCGCAATGATGATTAGTGGCTTTTGTAAGGATGTATTTAATCAGCTACCAATGGAATTTGCTGTGGAAGCTGATAAACTATTGAGTTTGAAGTTGGAAGGAAGTGTTGGATAGATTTTCTTGGTTATCAATTTTAGATTTTAAATTTTGCGGAAAGTTTGGGGTGTAGATTCTCGAACCCCAAAACTTTCCAAGATGGATTTTGGATTGAAGTTGGGAATTTCTGCGTGATTTTTCCGGATTTTTCGGGATTTGTTAAATCCTGTTCGCTTAAATCAAGTTAGAAGTTTTTCAAGAGTTGCTTGAAACAATCTAAAATCTAAAATCCAAAATTATTGAAAGCGCTACTACATACCTGAAGAAATATAGAATAGAAAAATGATTGTTGAAAATAGTAAAATTGTGCTGTCAGTAAAAGATTTGACGGCTAATGTTGATGGCATCGAAATTCTCAAAGGTGTAAATCTTGAAGTGCGTGCTGGGGAAATTCATGCGATTATGGGACCAAATGGTTCTGGGAAAAGTACATTTTCTAAAGTTTTAGCGGGGCATCCTAGTTATGAAGTGACTGGTGGTGAAGTGATTTTTCAAGGACAAAATCTTTTGGAAATGGAACCCGAAGAACGTGCGAGACATGGTATATTTTTAGCATTTCAATATCCTTTAGAAATACCTGGTGTGAGTAATTTAGATTTTTTAAGAGTTGCTTATAATTCTCGACGTAAAGCACAGGGTTTAGAAGAGATAGACGCGTTTGATTTTGATGATGTGGTAGAAGAAAAGTTGGAAGTGGTGAAAATGGATTCTGCTTTTCTCAGTCGTAGTTTAAATGAAGGGTTTTCCGGTGGTGAGAAAAAGCGCAATGAAATTCTTCAAATGGCACTTTTGCAACCGGATTTAGCAATTTTGGATGAAACCGATTCTGGTTTAGATATTGACGCGCTCAAAATCGTCGCCAATGGTGTAAATCAGTTGACTACTCCAGAAAATGCCACCATCATGATTACCCATTATCAACGATTGCTTAATTATATTGTCCCAGATTACGTTCATGTAATGGCAAAAGGACAGATCATTAAATCCGGTAGTAAAGAGTTAGCTTTAGAGTTAGAAGCTGAAGGTTATGACTCAATTTTAGAAGAAGCTGGTGTTGAGGTGGGTGTGTAATGAATATACAAGTTTCTCCTAGTTCAATTCCCAACTCTACACAAACAAATTTATCCAATGGGCATTTAAATCAAGATGTTTATTTGAATGGATTGTTAGATAAAGTTAGCGTGATAAAAAGTCAAGGATGGCTGCAAGAATTAAAAGATAATGCTGCTAATTGGGTGCGTCATTCCGCATTACCAACAAAAAAGATGAAGAATGGCGATTTACCGATTTATCCCCATTACGTGAATTGGATTTTAATCTAGAAACGAATAATTCTGTATCCCCAGATTTTGCTGATTTTACAGCAATTAGTGATACTCGTTTGGTATTTGTAAATGGTGTATTTGTTAAAGAACTATCAGCGATCGCCAATTTACCAGATGGAGTTGTAGTTAGCAATTTATCTGGTTTATCTAATTTGGATGGTGAATTAGTTAAGGAATATTTAGCACAGTCTGAAGGTGCTTTAGAAGTATTTACGGCTTTGAATACAGCCGGAATTAACGATGTAGCGGTGATTTGGCTATCTCGCAATGCAATAGTAGAAACACCAATACATTTAGTATTTATTACCACTGGAAATCAAATAATTTCTCAACCACGTTGTTTGGTAGTAGCTAAAAGTAATTCTCAGGTGACATTTGTCGAAGAATTTATTAATGGAAGTACTGGGGAAGAAGATAAACAAGTTTATCTAAATAACGTCGTTACAGAAATTTGGGTAGATGAAAACGCAGGGGTAAATCATACCAGAATAGAAAACGATAGTGTAGAAGCTTTTCATATTGGGAAAACAGCAGTTACTCAAGCTCGTAACAGTCGCTATATCTGTAATGCAATCACTTTAGGTGGAAAGCTATCGCGACATAATTTAGAAATATTACAAACTGGCGAACAAACCGAAACAACTCTTAATGGTTTGACAATAATTTCCGGTACTCAGTTGTCAGATACTCATAGCGCCCTTGCTCTGAATCATCCTTACAGTAACAGCAAACAGTTACAGAAAAACATCATAGGGGATAAAGCTCATGGGATATTCAACGGTAAAATATTCGTTCCCAAAGCCGCACAATTAACAGACGCATCGCAGTTAAATCGTAACTTGCTGCTATCTCCTCAAGCACGAGTAGACACCAAACCACAATTAGAAATCACCGCCGATAATGTAAAATGCGCTCATGGAGCTACAGTAAGTCAATTAGAAGATGATGAAATTTTCTATTTACAAAGTCGGGGAATCAATGAAAATAACGCTCGTCACCTATTAATTAACGCTTTTGCAGCCGAAATCATCAATCAAATACCTGTTCCTTCCCTGCGTCAAAATTTAACTCAAACAGCCAATCAATTTTAGATTTTAAATTTTGGATTTTAGATTGAAGAAATAATAGTTGCTACTCGAATAGTACTTGTTTTTTTCTCTCTATTGTTTGTGGTTGTTTTCAATCAGTAATATTTGAGAATGAATGATAGAAGTAAGATTTATTTGGCAACTAACATTCAATCTTTAATCCAAAATCCTGTTATGGAGTGTAATATTACTTGTTTGTTCTCTCTCTATTGTTTGTGGTTTTTTGAAATCAATAATCTTTGAGAATGAATGATAAAAGTAAGATTTATTTGGCAACTAACATTCAATCTTTAATCCAAAATAGTATGGCTTTCACTCAAGAAAAAACCCTTGCTGATCAGGTTCGTCGAGACTTCCCAATATTACACCAAGAAGTTAACGGTAAACCTTTAATTTACTTAGATAACGCCGCAACATCTCAAAAACCTTTATTCGTACTTGATACTATTCGTGACTACTACGAAAAGTACAATTCTAACGTACATCGTGGCGCACATCACCTCAGCGCTAAAGCTACTGATGCATACGAAGCAGCACGAGATAAAGTTGCTCAATTTATCAACGCCAAATCTCGCGAAGAAATCGTTTTTACCCGTGGTGCGACTGAAGCGATAAATTTGGTTGCTTACAGTTGGGGAATGAATAACTTACAACCGCAAGATGAAATTATTCTTTCGGTGATGGAACATCATAGCAATATCATACCGTGGCAATTAGTGGCTCAGAAAACTGGTGCTGTATTGAAATACGTTGAACTAACACCAGAAGAAACTTTTGATTTAGAACAGTTTAAAAAACTGCTTTCCGAGAAAACAAAATTAGTATCAATTGTTCACGTTTCTAACACCTTGGGTTGTATTAATCCGGTAGCAGAAATTTGTCGATTAGCTCATAAAAACAAGGTAAAAGTATTAATTGATGCTTGTCAAAGTGTACCTCATATGCCCGTTGATGTACAACAAATTGACTGTGATTGGTTGGTAGCTTCCGGACATAAAATGTGCGCTCCTACAGGTATAGGCTTCTTGTATGGTAAATTAGCAACCTTGCAAGCAATGCCGCCATTTATGGGTGGTGGAGAAATGATTGCCGATGTATTTTTAGACCATTCCACCTACGCAGAATTACCCCATAAATTTGAAGCCGGTACTCCCGCAATTGGTGAAGCGATAGCTTTGGGTGCAGCAGTGGATTATCTTAATAATATAGGCATGGATAAAATCTATGCTTATGAATCGGAATTAACTGGTTATTTATTTGAACAATTAGAAAAAATACCACAACTGAGAATTTATGGTCCAAAACCTGATGAAAAAGGTTATGGAAGGGCTGCATTAGCTGCATTTACTGTTTCGGAAGTTCATCCCAACGACTTATCCACCTTATTAGATAACGAAGGTGTGGCGATTCGTTCTGGACACCATTGTACCCAACCACTGCATCGGATTTTAAACGCTCCCGGTACAGCAAGAGCTAGTTTATCTTTTTACAATACTCGTGAAGAAATCGATACTTTTATTACAGCTTTCAAAGACACTTTGGACTTCTTTAGCAGTATGATTAGTTAAATTGATGGTAATTAACTGTGAATAAATTGTACAATTAATACATCAGTAATATTTGATATTGAGAGGTCAAATATGAAAAACGTTATTTCCTTGGGGTTGTTAACCTTATCCATAGGCTTAATTCCAATCATTTATGATCAGAAAGTGTTGGGAAAATCTGAATTAATTGTCCAGCAAAATAATCCGGAAAATGTGAACGTATCTCCAGATTTTGGTTATATTCAAACCAGAAATGGACGAATTGCCATTAACACAGATAAAACTTATTCTATCTATAATCAAGATGGTAAAGTTGTGGCAGAAAACATTAGTTTAGAAGAATTACAAGCCAAACATCCGGAATTACACGAGATTATCAAAGACTCAATAGCTAATGAAAACTTGATGATGGATGCGGGTATTGGTATCGGTAGATAAATAGCTCCAAAAATATTTTTGCTCGACGATTTGTGTCAATTATCAAAGATGATTAATCTTGGTAATTGGCATTATTTATTTCAATTAAAATCTAAATATATTGCAGGAGCGAATTGCGTGTCATACAGCGATTTTACCTTATCTAAAGTCAGAAAAGCCTTTGACCTAACTATCTCTGATACAATCGATATATTTGCTTTTGTACCTGAAATCGAAACCCCAATATTACTTACAGAAACTTTAGCAGAAAATCTTCCATTAGCATTAGCCAGCAATACAGAAAAATCTCGTTCTGAAATGATTATTTCACCGATTTTAATTGCGGTGAGAAAGTATTTAAAAAATCAAATAAGTTTATTTTCTGGTATTGATTTTACAGTTGATTCTAGTCAAGGTTTGCACGGTAATTGCGATTTTATTATTAGTGGTTCACCAGAATTACTGATATTAAATGCTCCTATTTTTACTATTGTCGAAGCTAAAAAAGAAAATATTAATGCAGGTTTAGGTCAATGTGTTGCAGAAATGCTTGCAGCTAAAATATTTAATGAAAAAGAAGGAAATAATATTCCGATTATTTACGGAACAGTCACTACTGGAACTAACTGGAAATTCTTAAAACTTATGGAAAATATTGTAGAGATTGACCTTAACGAATATTATATTAATAATGTAAGTAAAATATTTGGAATCTTGTGTCATATTTCTAAAAAAACAGCTTTATAAATCAAAAAAATGGTTGTAACTAATACCCTCGCAGAACAGCGAACCGTACTGCATAACATTAGCTGGGAAACGTTTGAAACCTTGCTAAAAGAAACTGGTGAAGATAGAGCTTCTCAATTTGCTTATGACGGTAGTATCTTAGAAATTATGACTCCGCTTTTTGAACACGAAAATCCCAAATGCAATTTTCATAATCTGATTATTGCATTAGCTGAAGAAATGAATATAGAAATCAAAAGTGCTGGTTCGACAACTTTAAAAAGAAAAATTGTCAGAAAAGGAATCGAACCAGATAACTGTTATTATATTCAAAATGAATTAGCCGTCAGAGGCAGAGAAACACTCGATTTAACTAGTTCTCCAGCACCGGATTTAGCAATTGAAATTGATATTACCAGTAGCTCAGTTGATAAATTGGATATTTACTCGGCTTTAGGTGTAAATGAATTGTGGAGATATGACGGTAACAATTTAAAATTCTATCATTTGCTGGAACATGAATATGTGGAATGTGAATTTAGTATTGCTTTTCCTTTACTGTCGGTAAAAGATATTAGTAAATTTATCGAACAAAGTAAAACCATGGGAGAAATTGCTTTACTAAAGTTATTCCGAAATTATGTGAAAGAGAAGATGGGATAATTCGTAATGGGAATCGGAGCATATTTCAAACAAGTTCCTTCCTATTTATTGGAAAAGTTTTTAAAATATCCTGATTTTGTTGAACTATATAAAGAACTTCTAAATTACTGCCACGATGCGGCTTCTAGGCAAAATGCCATGTTTTTATTTCTAGGTTAGCTAATGATAGTCGCAATTTACGGATGGTGCGTGACGCTACTTTACTTTATAACTACGTAGAAAATTTATGAAAGCGTCACACACCCTACAATCTTACTTCCCCTCATCCAAAAATTAAATTATCCTATGCTTTTCTTGAGAAAGATGTCAGTTGTGGCGTTTTATTGCGATAATTCCCACATAAAGCTTGTTAATTCCTACAGATAAATGACACTTAAGCGAATATTTTTATTTTTACTGACACTACTCGCGATTTTGTTTTCCGGCTCCTCTTTAATCGGTAGTTGGAAACAACCTCAATTTCAAAGTAAGTTAGAGTTGTATCAAACCAATATTGTATTGCTGGCAACCGAATGGCAACCCTCTGAAAATCAAGAAAATTTACAAACTGCAAAAACTACAATACTAGGTGCAAAGCCTCTTGATGCTGCCTTAAAACAATATCAACAAGCACGCACCTCAACCGAAACTAATTTAACAAAAGCTCAAAAGCAATTAGTACAATTACGTGAGACATCCACCGAAAGCCTTGCGACACCAAAGCCTGAATCATCCGTTTCTCCCGTAACTAATCCTTCCCCATTAGTACAGCAAAAACAATTACAGCAAACTATCAATCATCTGCAAAAATCCCTCGCTGAATTGGATTTACAAATTGGAATTATCCAAGCAAGTCAAGATAACAGCGATACAGCTATTAAAACTTGGCAGCAAGTACAAAAAAATCCCAGCCTCAATCCCCAATTTCGTCAAACCAGTCTGGTATTAATTGCATTGTGGGAAAATTCCCCCCGTGTTTTAGAAGATGCTGAATTATTAATTAAAGATAACTTTCAAGGTTGGTTTCGTTATAGTGCCTTAGAAAAAATATATCAAATTCAGCAAGACGATAAATCTTTAAATAATCTTAAATTTTTAGAACAACAAGCCGCAGAAAAAGCCTTATTAAAATTAACTGCCATCGCAACCCTTCCCCTATTAGGAGGATTCATCGGTTTAGCGTTGCTGATTTTTAGTTTTGGACAATGGATAATCAAAGGTAAGGCTGCATTATTAGCTAGAAATGCCGAGGAAAAATGGACAACTCCTTGGGATGGTGAAACCATTTTACAGGTTTTTGTTGTCGGCTTTTTCTTAATGGGACAACTAGTCGTACCCTTAGCTTTACAACTTCTTCCCATACCTCATCCCGTCGGTAACGTGCGACTCCAAGCTTTATACGTGTTGCTTAGCTATACACTGGTTGCGAGTGGTTCCCTATTAGTATTGTATTTATCAGTCAAACAATATTTACCCCTTGGCGAAGATTGGTTTCGCTTTCGTTTCTGGGATGGGTGGTTACTCTGGGGAATCGGTGGTTATTGTGCAGCAACTCCCATAGTTGTAATCATTTCTTTAGTTAATCAACAACTTTGGCAAGGTCAAGGTGGTAGTAACCCCCTACTACAAATAGTTTTAGAAAGTCAAGATAATCTGGCATTATTGCTATTTTTTTCGACAGCTGCCATTGCTGCACCCTTATTTGAAGAATTTTTATTTCGCGGATTTTTGCTCCCCTCCCTAACTCGCTACTTACCAGTATGGGGATCAATACTTCTTTCTAGTTTCTTGTTTGCTGCTGCTCACCTGAGTTTATCCGAAATTTTACCACTTACAGCATTGGGAATCGTCCTTGGGGTAGTCTATTCGCGCACGCGAAATCTTCTTGCTCCCATGCTTCTCCACAGTCTTTGGAATAGTGGCACTCTACTGAGTTTATTTCTTCTGGGTAATAGTACCAATTGACACTTGGGATATACAGTTGTCAAGATGAGGGAAAACTGCATTAATTATGTGTAACAAATTTGCAATTGATATTCACCATAGGGAATCTAGATGAATTTTTGATTGCGAGCATAAATGCTCAACACAATAGCAATCTAAAAGATTATGTTAGAGATATAACTGAGTATCTAAGTAAGCATATTAGTTTTTATTGATTAATTTCAGTCTTTGTGGAGATGTGGATTATTTTTAATTGGCATATTCTAGATTTATAAATCAATAGAATATCAGAACGAGAAAGCAGGATATATTGAGTTGTTCCTATAGAAATCTACTTGTAGATTTAATCAAGTCTCAGGCTAGTTTCAGCGTTTGAAAAAGTCCGGAATGTTTTAGGAAGGACTTGTAAAACTGAATATGGCATTGCTGGGTGACAATTATTGTAATCAATTGTCTTCGAGTAATCATCTGTCGCAAAATGGCAGAAAGCAGCAGTATAAAAGCTGCAAAAAAAATATACAAATAAGAATAAGAACATCTTCAATACAAGTAAGTCAAAACATAGTTAGAGCTTGCTTGTGGTAAAGCACTATTCACTTATTCCCAACTTGATGACGGTAATCGGTTGTAAATCGATACTGTCAGTAAAAATTAGCGGCTGCAATTTTATATTTTTATTCTTAAGGAGAAGCGATATGGCAAAACTCACTCCCTCTCACGCTACCAAGCAATTAATGGCTGGTTATTGCGGAATTATTTTTGGCGGTTTTGGGATTCATAAATTTGTTTTGGGATACGCTCCCGAAGGCTTAATTACCATAATTATTTCCGTAATTGGCGGTTATTTTACCTACGGATTGACTTTTTTAATTATGCAGCTTGTAGGTTTAATTGAAGGAATGATTTATCTGAATAAATCTCACGATGATTTTGTTGGTACCTATTTCATGAACAAGCAAGGCTGGTTTTAGGAAAACTCTAAAGTTATCCTCATAGTTTTATTTGTAATTATTTGTAATCAATATTTCTGATGTTTACTTTGTATTAGCTGCAATGTTTACCCTGAAATTACAACTAAGTTACACAAGTTGTTTTCTATTAAATAGCTATAAATTAGATAGTTGAAAAATCAAAAATAAAGCTATTTTTTTTAATTTGTCTGGTAAATTTAATCAGGAACAGAAGTTATTATGACAAATTAATAATTTCCATGCTTAGAGATTTAAATATCCAAATTTTGTCGTTAAAATGAGGATATTATTCCTGACAATTGAAAAATTATCTTTGAGATTATTTCTTCAATACATCTAAATAGACAACATAATATTTCTACCCTGCTCGCTACCGATGTTTAAACGTAAAAATCTCACCTTAGTAATGCTTACTTGCTTGGGTATGGGTTATTTTTTGGCAATGTCTAGTTTGTCAATAAATCCCTTTCTTAAAAGCCAAGCAGCTTTAATTCCCTTCCAAATAAGTGTTGTGATTTACTTCACTTATCTGCGTTGGCATCGTCACAAAGAATTTAGTTAGTTTTTAGTTAGTTTTTATTGAGTTTTCACTAATTTTACAAAAATTCATCCCAAAGACATTCGGTCATAAGTCCGGATTTCGCTTACCCTCGAAGTAGGGGCAATCATAATGTAATGTCCCAAAAGACGGCATCCTTGTTTTAGCGAATCCGAACATTGTCCATGCAACTTGCACCGAAAAAAATCAAGCCCAAACTACGCTCCAAACCAACAACAAAATTACCCTTGATGTCGAGGGTATGAAATGTGCTGGTTGTGTAAGAGCCGTAGAAAAGCAATTAACTCAATTCCCAGGAGTCAACAATGCCTCTGTGAACCTAGCAACTGGGGTAGCAGTGGTAGACTCAAAAGAATTGACAATAGATGCCGACGCATTAGCTTCGGAATTGACAGCCGCTGGATTTCCCAGTCAACCCCGCAAATCACCGACACAAACAAATAGCGCTCAAGCTTTAAAACAAGCTGAAGAAAAAAAGCGCCAAGAAATGCGCTCTGCTCGGAAACAGTTGATAATTTCTGTATTGCTGCTAGTGCTTTCCGGAATCGGACACTTAAGTAATCTTGGTGGTTTAAAAATTCCAGCGCTACATAATATCTGGTTACACTTTGGATTAGCAACAGTCGCGATATTTATCCCAGGTCGTGCTATTTTAGTCGATGGTTGGTTGGGTTTGCGACGCAATGCACCCAATATGAACACCTTAGTAGCATTAGGAACTCTAAGTGCATATATTGCCAGTGTCGTCGCCTTACTATTTCCTCAACTGGGATGGGAATGTTTCTTCGACGAACCCGTAATGATATTAGGGTTTATCCTTTTGGGGCGTACTTTAGAAAAACAAGCTAGAAATCGCGCTTCCGCTGCATTTCAACAATTATTATCACTCAAACCCTCAATTGCTCGATTAATAGCCAAAGACAATCAAACCAGGGAAATCATCGAAATTCCCGCCGAACAAGTCAGAATTGGTGAATGGTTACAAGTGCTTCCAGGAGACAAAGTTCCCGTTGATGGTGAAATAGTCGAAGGAAAAACAGCCATTGATCAGTCCATGCTTACCGGAGAATCAGCACCAATCCCCAAACAAGTGGGAGACAAAGTAAGCGCGGGAACCATCAACCAGTCGGGAACTATTATTGTTCAGACAACTCGTACCGGAGACGATACAACCATAGCCCAAATCGTGACTTTGGTAGAAACAGCGCAAATGCGTAAAGCACCCGTACAAAGATTAGCTGATACTGTAGCCGGTTACTTTACCTACGGTGTTTTAAGTACTGCATTACTAACATTTCTATTTTGGTACTTCATCGGCACTCACATTTGGCACGATATCGCCGCATCAGTGCTTACCCCTTCATATTCAATCCACAGCTATATTCATAGCTCAACCCCAATCCATTATTCCCCAATATTAATTAGTTTAAAATTGGCGATCGCGGTAATGGTAGTT
Organism: Richelia sp. SL_2_1; assembly: GCA_012033205.1. Taxonomy (GTDB): domain Bacteria; phylum Cyanobacteriota; class Cyanobacteriia; order Cyanobacteriales; family Nostocaceae; genus Rivularia. The sequence goes on from JAAUSO010000003.1 coordinate 16,437, forward strand.
GCTTGTCCTTGTGCTTTAGGACTTGCTACACCTACAGCAATTTTAGTCGGAACAGGTATCGGTGCGGAACGAGGTTTATTAATTAAAGGTGGCGATGTTTTAGAAAAGGTTCATCAATTAAACACCATAGTCTTTGATAAAACTGGTACCTTAACAACTGGAAATCCTACCGTCACCGACTGCATTCCCATCGACGAGCAAAGTACTGCTGATTCCTTAATCAAGTTAGCTTCCGCTGTAGAAAGCGGTAGTCAACATCCTTTAGCAAAGGCAATTCTAGATAAAGCAAAAAAACAAGAATTATCCATCCCCCCAGCGACAGATTTTCATACAGAACCGGGATTTGGGGTATCTGCTGTAGTCGAAGGCAGCACAGTACTATTAGGTAGTTGGGAATGGCTGAACTTGAACGGGATTGAAATTAACCAAACCATCCAAAAGCAAATTCAAACCTTAGCCAAAACAGGTAAAACAGTCATTGGAGTGGCAACTGGAGGTGAAATTGCTGGATTGATTGCCGTTCAAGATACCTTAAGAGCAGATGCCATTTCCACAGTAGAGCAACTTCGTTCTCAGGGATTGCGAGTCATCTTACTCAGCGGTGATACTCAAGAAGCCGCCTTAGCTACAGCCCTGGCATTAGGATTAGATGCTGATGATACAATCGCAGGTATTCCCCCCGCAAAAAAGCAGCAGTCATTGAATCCCTGCAAAATTCTCATCCTCAATCCCTTGTGGCAATGGTTGGAGATGGAATCAACGATGCACCAGCTTTATCAACAGCTGATGTCGGTATTTCCCTACATTCCGGAACTGATATCGCAATGGAAACTGCTCAAATCGTGCTAATGCGAGATCAATTACAAGATGTTGTACAAGCGATCGCCCTGAGTCGAGCTACCTTCAACAAAATTCGTCAAAATTTATTCTGGGCATTTGCATACAATATATTAGGAATTCCTTTGGCTGCTGGTGTATTATTACCGAACCTCGGCTTTATTCTTAATCCCGGAGGTGCTGCGGCTTTAATGGCTTTTAGCTCCGTTAGTGTAGTGACTAACTCCCTTTTGTTAAGAAGATTTGCCTGATAATTCCTAAAATCCTCCTTTAGAGATATTCTTTATGAGCAAAATATCTGTTTGACTCATCTCAGGTTAAACTAGGTCAGTAGTATTGTGTGACGTTTCTCACATTAATCAATGGTTAAATCAGTTAACAGTGGACAGTTAAGCTAAAAGGCATCTAAATCATAATTCAGGCTGGCTCTCAACTGATAACTGATACTTGATAACTGAAATTGAAACGTTTCTTCGAGCTGAATCAATCTTCCAGAGTAAAACATTACCGTTCTACTTTTGCAATCAAAATCAAGATTGGAGATAGATAGCAGCTGTTAACCACTAAGTAATGGTTCGATAATGGCAACAAACAAACAATACCGAATCTTGATTGCTGACAGTTCAACCGATTGTAGCAACAATAAACCTATGGCAGTACAATCGAATGAAAATCATATCTTGATTATAGAAGACGACCAGGGACGTAAAGAATTTACCTTAGAAAGTCCCCTTTATTCTATTGGTAGAGATCGTGATTGCGATATTCACTTAGTATCGCAATTCGTCTCCCGTCGTCACGCAACTTTAGTGAAATTACCAAGAGAAGATGATAATGAGAAGCGATACTATTACCGAATTGTAGATGGTGACATCAAAGGTAAGGCAAGTTCTAACGGTTTGATGATTAATGGACGTAGCAAAGTACCCGCTCACGACCTAAAAAATGAAGATGTAGTGGTATTTGGTCCCCAAGTACGTGCTATATATTATTTACTTCAACGGGATGCAACTCAAACTGGGCAAATGGATGCCAGTGAATATGATATTACGTTAATAAACCCCAGTATGACCGAAGATGCGGAAGATACTGAGGATTAGAAACTTATACAGAGAATAGATACCAAAATTTGAGGACGCTGCTGCAATCAGGTTCACCAAATCAAACAGGGGCAGGAGGGAAAAAATTAATCGGTAATGGGTAATCGGTAATGGGTAATAAGCTTACTTCTTACTTCTTACTCCTTACTTCTTACTCCCTGCCCCCTGACTTGTAAGTGAGTAGGGAGTAGTGAGAAAAACGCTTACATTCATGACGATGAAAAAAAATTTTCATGTTGACTGGCTTTTGTGTGAATCAACACATCCTCAAGTAGCAAAAGTTTCAACTAAATTCCAGTAACGGGAATCTTCAATAACTTGTTTCATATATTCAAACACTTGTCGGCAATGATTTTCAACTTGGAGTGGTAATTCTTCATTTTTAAACACTAAACTCATCTTGGTTTCTGTTTGAGTAGCCGTACTTTTATCGATAAGTACTTCTATCGTCACAAATTTGGAAAAAGGAACGCTACCAGGTATCTCCCGTGCCAGAATATAATCAGATGTATAGTACTGCACATCCAAATTACATTGTTGTAGAAGTTCCACAACTAGGGGTTGGAGATGATCTATGGGAAGAGAAACAATATATGAACAGGTATAGCGAGCCATACTAGCCCCAAGCCTTATACTTATAACACTCCGTCCATCCTATAATACCTAGCCCTATAAAAGCTAAACAATTACAGATTGATTAAGGAATAAAATGCTGATTAGAAGGGCAATATTACGAATATTCCAGTCAGGGTAAGGGATGTAGAATTTGTAACAACAAGATTTTTTTGTTTTCAGGATTTACGCAACTGGCACATTTTTTATTGTAGGGTGTGTAGTTTAGAGAAATGCCGCAACGGCTAGGATAAGCTTCTTCTGTGTCACGCACCATCCGAGTCTTGTGACACTTGCGGCTATTCCTGGTTTTCACCGGCGTAAGATTTTTCCCAGTTCTGTGGGTTACAGGTTCTCAAACCGAGTAAAATAATGTTTTGGTGCAGGTAAACACAATGAAAGTCGCAATTACTGGAGCAACAGGATTTGTTGGCAGTCGTTTGGTAGAACGATTGCTTGATGAGGATATAAAAGTACTGGTTTTTACTCGCGATACCAACCGCGCTCAAAGACTCTTCCCCTTTAGTGCTTATCCTAATGTCGAAATTGCCGCTTATACACCAAATAAATCTGGTTCCTGGCAAAATCAAATCGCTAGTTGTGAAGGTATAGTAAATCTTGCAGGCTCACCTATTAGCGAAGGACGTTGGACAAGCGATCGCAAACAGTCGATTCTTAACAGTCGTAAGTTAACTACCCAAAAAATTGTTGAAGCTATCGCGAATAGTACCACTAAGCCAAAAGTATTAATAAATGCTTCTGCTGTTGGTTACTACGGTACTAGTGAAAATACTACATTTGATGAAAATAGCACCAATGGCAGCGATTTTCTCGCTCAAGTTTGTCAGGATTGGGAAGCAGAAGCCCAGAAAGTTACCGATAACGGTGTGCGACTGGTAATTTTACGATTTGGTATTGTACTGGGAATGGGTGGTGCGCTTGGTAAAATGATTACCCCATTTAAACTGTTTGCGGGAGGTCCTATCGGTAGCGGTGAGCAGTGGTTCTCGTGGATTCACATAGATGATATAGTGAATTTGATACTACAATCTTTAACTGATTCACAAATGTCTGGTGTATATAATGCCACCGCTCCCCATCCCGTCCGCATGGCAGAATTATCTACAACTATGGGGGAAGTGATGAATCGTCCTTCTTGGCTACCAGTTCCAGAATTTGCAATCGAAGCTATGTTAGGTGATGGTGCGGTAGTAGTATTGGAAGGTCAAAAAGTTTTACCTCAACGCACTTTGCAAAGCGGTTTTAAATACGAATATCCCGACTTAAAGCCAGCTTTAGAAGAAATTCTCAAATAAGAAAGTAAAAAGTAAGAAGTAAGCTTATTACCCATTACCCATTACCTATTACCCATTGCTAACTTACGAGAAATCCAACTGATTATACCGCTGAGAATCGCACCAGCCATTAAAATACCAATTGCTGGAGTAAACAGGGGTTGCCACAACTTGTACCATAAATCCAAACCCAGAGGTACTCCAGTGCTTCTACCGATTACCGCTACAGCGAACCAAGCAAAGCTAATTAAAACCAGAAAAACATCAGCTACTAAAACGATGTTAAGTAAATTTAATAATTTATCTTTCATATGTTTAATTGGAAATAGAGAATAAAAAAACTTTCTTCCACCCAATTTACAATCAGAAGTCGGGTTTTTACAATAATTGTGTTGTGTGACAAATATTTCAGATAAAAACCCGACTTCTCACCCCGCGACTATTTTTGATGAATAAAAAAGTAGAAAAAATCTGTGGATTAAACACCACAGATCAAAGCTAAGATTGATTTTAATTCGATTGCTCGAATAGCCAGTTTTTGATTTTCGCCAAACTTTTCCAGTCAGGCTTTCTGGTTAAACCGTCTTCAATACTACTTTTGATTTCATCGTAGAATTCCTGGTTAACCAAAATTAGCTGTGAAACCACCTCTACATGGTCTCGTAAACCTTTTTGACCAGTTTCCAGCATAGCTGTAGCCAGATTAACCCTTGCTTGGGGGTCTTGGGGATTTAACTTTACAGCCTTTTGAGCCGCTTTACAAGCAAGCTTTGGTTTATCGGCTAGCATATAAAGCCAAGATAAACAAGTCCACGCAGCACTATTTTGAGGTGCGCGATCGCAAACTTCTTTAAAAACGGGAATCAACTCGGCTGGGTCAGTTCCAGCTTTATAACTTTCTAAACCTGTATCAAACAGGGATTCAACTGTTTGAGTCATAGTAAAACAATTATCACTGCTATTGTCCAAAGTCCTTTGTCATTAAATAACTATTTACCAAAAAAGACAAAGGGCTGGGGAAAAATAGATTTTAAACACCAAATGATTTACCACAACCACAAGTAGCGTTAGCGTTGGGATTAGTAAACTGGAAACCTCCACCAATCAAAGAATCGCTATAATCAAGCATCAAGCCATAAAGATATAATAAACTCTTGCGATCGCAAACAATTTTAAATCCATCGTAATCAAAGATGTCATCGTGGTCTCCAATTTGACTGGGGTCTTCAAAATCCATCGTGTAAGACATACCAGAACAGCCACCTTGACGTACTCCTACCCGTAAGCAGAGGTCTTTTGCTTGTTTTTCTTGTAATAATTTAACTTGTCTGAGTGCGGTTTGGCTCAGTTGAATTCCTCGCTGTTTAGACTCAGTTGCTTGTGTCATTTTTTGTTTAGACTCCAATAATATAGTTTAACTATCACGGGTGCGGCTAATTATGGGAATTATAGACGGTTCCATAGTTGGTTATTGGTTCCCATTTTGGTTGTTGTATTCATTTTAGCGATATTGATCGAGGGAATGAAAGTTTTAATTTTAATTAAAAAAAGTTTAAAACTACCGCAATAGATTGATTTCCATGGTTTTAGTTGGGAAATCTAGATTCAGCATCAGTCCATCTAATTGCAGCATAGCGAATATTTTTATCCTAAAATTGAAAAACTCGTAATATTGATCAAAAAGTTATTTAGTGCCGTTCCCATTTACAAAGGCAAAGTGTTCAAGGTTTTGAATAGAGGAAAAGGATAATCATAAATCACAATCCAATCGTCCTTCTCCTCAAAAATCAAATTTGTACGGAATGCTAAAAAAAAATAAACCTACTCTATGACAAGTTTTAGTCGCTCTACCATCCGTCGTTTGAAGAAAATACCCCAAACTCATTCTGTATGGGAAGGCGATCGCCGTCCATTTTCATCATCAGTGAGGGGGGAAGATTCATCACAACCAAACGAATGTATTATTTGGGTTGACGCTCAAGAGGGAATTGTGCGGGGGATGGACGTTGTAAATTATCAAGCAGGTCCCGAAGCGATTGTTCGTACTTTGATGCGAGCCATAGAAAGTCCCCATAGTCCAGCCAAACCAGCCAGACCTCAGCGAATTGTAGTCCAAGACAGAGAAATTCAATTTTATTTACGAGGAGTATTGCAAGATATAGATATTGTCATCGACCGCTTACCGGAATTACCGTTAATTGATGAACTATTTCGCGGGTTTTCAGAAGTTATTGAGAATCAAATCCCAGATTTACCTCCACAATATGCGGACTTACTCATAAATAAAGCTTTTGCAATTTGGAAATTAGCACCTTGGGAATTTTTAGAAGAACAGCAAATTGTATCGATAGAAATTAATCAGTGGGATATCGGCACTCTTCACGCTTCAGTAATGGGAATGCTAGGTATGGAGTATGGAGTTTTACTTTATCGTTCAGAAGAATCTCTAAAATATTTTCGTGCCACCGTTTTAAAAGAAGACTCTTCCCAAGAGTATTTAGAAGAAGCTTTTCTCAAACAAGATTGCTTGTTTCTCACATTTGAACACGCTTCAGAAACTGATGAAAGGGAAGATATGTTTATGGATTTAGGAGATTTTCCCTTATCAGAAATTAGTCCCACCTTTGGTAACATTCATCCTTTAGAAGGAGTCCGGTCTATTTTATATGAAGAAGAAGCCAAAGTTGCCTTGGTTGCTTTAGAAGCTTTATATCGTTTTATTCGCGACCAGCGTAGCAGCTTAAGTAATGGTTTGTTTCCGTCGTTGAGCCATCGCTATCGTATATCTTTACCAGAAAATACCGAATTGACTAAATCAATATCAGTTACTGTTGCTACTCAAACACAGTTAACAAATGAATTGGAGGAAATGTCAAATTTCGACGATGATGATGATGAGGAAACTATAGTACCGAACGCGCCTGGCTTCAGATCATTACGAGATGATTTAATTCCCCAAAATTCTTTTCTCAGCTTGAGTGTAATTCCCTGGGAAATGTTGGCACATCTACAGAATGCTTCTAAGTATTATCAAGTTGGTGAAGTTACACAAGCTGGTGATGGCTTACCAGTTATTGTAATTCAAACATCCCGTCCCAAGGCAAAAACTGTAATTGAATCTATCGAAAACCATGGTGGATTGAAGGCAATTTGCTTTAATCCTGGTACAGATCCTTTTAGCGATCGACATTATGACCTTGGTTTATTACAAACTCAAAACAAAGACCTGTTTCTTTTCGGTGAATTTGAAGATGATGATCCATCTCATGTAGAAGCCAGACGAAAGTGGAATCAGCGCTGTCAAAATACTCAAGGATATTGTGGTTTGATTATTGCCAAGGGATTAACCGGAGCTTCTCGCGGCAATCCTCAACTACCAGATATGATGGCTTTATTTGAAGCGCGTTATTTATCACCCAAAGAATTAGGTATTGGTACTTTTAAATTAATGCCTCAATTATAACGAAGGCATTTGGTTTAGATAGGGAATAGGGAATAGGGAAGAGGGAATAGGGAAGAGGGAATAGGGAAGAGGGAAGAGGTAATAGGTAGTAGGTAGTAGGTAACAGGTAGTAGGGAGTATCACATATTTTTTTAGGAAAATATTTATTTATTTATTTATCAGTACAAGACTAATCTCATTTATCCATAAAACTAATTGACAGATTATATCATTTCCGGTTAAACACTTCTAATCAAGTTGGCTCGGGAACAGTCACCAATTACCAATTACCAATTACCAAAATTATATTTTGACGATACCCATGATTTTTATAAAGATTTTACATAATTAATGTAATCAATTCATAAAGCTAAAAACTAATAGAATCTTTTTTCTTTTAATAAAGATTAAGTAAAGAAAAAATCATTTTAAAAAAATAGATATACAATCTAGTAATCAGTATATTGACTGTTTTATAGAAAATATTTTGATGAAAGTTTTATTTTTATGTACAAGTATTTAGTAAATAATTCAAACTCAGATAAAAAGCCAGTAAATCGCGGGACTATTGAATCTTTAAGATTGCAATTGACCATTTGTATATACTGTTGCAACACGCTTATACCGCAGCAGTTAAACTTGATTGCTATTCTGTAGCTTTGATGTCCGAACCGCATCTATTCCCAATCAAGGCATATGTGTTCTGTTGAAGTATTTGGTAACAGTAATTGTGATATGTAATTAAAACCTGATCAAGCAAGAAAAAACTGTAAATGGTTATTAGCTTAACAGTAAATCTCTCAACTAAATTTATAGAATTTATTTCTATTCTACTTGATATGAAAATAGTGTTGAGTTTACTTTAAAAACTGCAAATAATCTACCATGCTCCACCGTCACCAAACTAATTCATAATGATGATATCGATATCTCGCTGCCTTAATGAATGATACAAGGAAACTAAACTTTACCTTCTGTATTAATACTAATCCTTGTTTACTTTTGGCAACTCTGATACGATTGTCGCTCTCATTATTTATTTTTTGATTACCTCAATGATGTCAATATACAGCAGATAACATCACAAAATGACCAATAAGAAATGGGCTGTAAAACGTATTACAGTAAATCTGGCAGCACAAGAAGCGGAAAAGCTGGAAAAATATTGCCAGCAAACTGGTAGACCAGCGACAGATGTGATTCGAGAATTAATTCGAGGATTATCCGTGTTGGAAGAAAACAAAGATGTTGCGGGGTGAAGAAATAACTAAAACCAGAAAATTTCTTGATCCGGCAAATTTGCTCTAGGAGGATAACTAGTTAATTCTCCTTGCACCCGGACTAGTTTCTAAGTCGAGGGTAAAATAATAGCAAATTCCGATACCAATTCAGTTACAATCTGTAAAGATACTGAATTATTAAAAACGGAATGCGAGTTGCAATCGTAGGTGCGGGACTAGCTGGTTTATCATGTGCTGTTGATTTAGCCGATGCCGGTTGTGAAATCCAGATTTTCGAGTCTCGCCCATTTGTTGGTGGGAAAGTCGGTAGTTGGATTGATAACGATGGTAATCACGTGGAAATGGGATTACACGTATTTTTTGGGTGCTACTATCAGTTATTTGATTTGATGAAAAAGGTGGGTGCATTTGAAAACTTACGTTCAAAAGAACATAGTCATCAGTTTATAAATCGAGGAGGACGAACTGGTGCTTTAGATTTTCGCTTCCTGACTGGTGCGCCCTTCAATGGATTGAAAGCTTTCTTTACTACTTCTCAACTATCGTTACAGGATAAGATCCAAAATTCTTTAGCTCTGGGGACAAGTCCAGTTGTGCGAGGTCTAGTTGACTTTGATGGTGCGATGAAAACCATTCGCGATTTAGATAAAATTAGCTTCGCAGACTGGTTTCGTAGTCACGGTGGTAACAACGGCAGCATCGAACGGATGTGGAACCCCATTGCTTACGCTTTGGGCTTCATCGATTGTGAAAATATGTCCGCCCGCTGTATGTTGACAATATTCCAATTATTTGCAACCAGAACCGAAGCTTCAAAACTACGGATGCTTGAAGGTTCTCCCCAAGAATACCTACACAAGCCAATTTTGGATTACTTACAAGCGAGAGGAACCAAAATTTATACTCGTCGTCAAGTCCGAGAAATTAAATTTAGCGAAGTTGAAGGTAAAACGCGGGTAGATGGATTAGTAGTTGCAAACGGTGATACACAAGAGGATATAACTGCCGATGCTTATATTGCAGCTTGTGATTTACCTGGAATTACTCGTCTACTACCTTCAGAATGGCGTAAATGGTTGGAATTTGACAATATTTACAAGTTAGATGCGGTACCTGTCGCAACCGTACAATTACGCTTTGATGGTTGGGTGACAGAAATGCAGGATGCCGAGAAACGCCGTTCATTGCAGCAAGCTGCGGGTATAGATAATTTACTATATACCCCCGATGCTGATTTTTCTTGCTTTGCCGATTTGGCTTTAACCAGCCCTGCTGATTATTACCGCCAAGGTAGCGGTTCTTTAATGCAACTGGTACTGACTCCAGGAGACCCTTTTATCAAGAAAAGTAACGAAGAAATAGCCAAACACGTCTTAGCCCAGGTGCATGAGTTATTTCCTTCCTCACGAGAATTAAACATGACCTGGTATAGTGTCGTTAAGCTTGCTCAGTCACTATATCGGGAAGCACCCGGAATGGATGTTTATCGTCCTTCGCAAAAAACACCCTTGGAAAATTTCTTCCTTGCGGGTAGTTACACTCAGCAAGATTATATCGATAGTATGGAAGGTGCGACAATTTCAGGAAGGCGTGCGGCGAAGGTCGTTTTGGAAAATGTAAAGCAAAAAAATAGGACAAGAATAAATAATGGCTAACTGGTTGGAGCATACTGTACAAGTAGAGGTAGACGCTCCTATACACGTAGTATGGGGTATGTGGTCGGATTTAGAGCAGATGCCTCGCTGGATGAAGTGGATTGATTCAGTCAAAGTTCTCGAAGACAATCCGGAACTATCCCTGTGGAAATTAGATGCTGGTGGATTTCAATTTACTTGGCGATCGCGTATCCTGAAGTTGGTTCCTAATCAAATAATCCAATGGGAATCGGTTGATGGTTTACCGAATCAAGGAGCGGTAAGGTTTTACGACCGTCAAAATACCAGCATTGTCAAACTGACCGTTGGTTATGGAATACCCGGTATCATTGGCAAAATTATGGATAACTTGTTTTTAGGACGAGTCGTAGAATCAACCCTACAAGAGAATTTAGAAAGGTTTAAGGAATACGCTCACAACTATGTTAATTCTCAAGAATATTTGAGTAATACATTGTAAATTTAAGCTAATTTTTAGTTACTCAAAGGCGATTACCAAGTGGGGTCGCTGAATATATTAATGGTCAATTTTTCTCGTCCTGCTGGTACCGAACTGATGCAAGCACGGATGATATCTCCATCTTTTACCTCTACTGTGCAAGCGTGACAAGACCCCATTAAACAACCAGTAGGAATAAATACCCCCGCTCTATCAGCTACATCGAGTAAAGGTTCTCCGATTTCGGCATCAACTTTAACATCGTCTGGCAAAAAGTGTACTTGAATGCTCATGTTTTAATTAGTTGACAGTTGACAGTTGACAGTTGATAGTTGACAGTTGATAGTTGACAGTTGGTTGTTGGTTTTTCTAATAACCACTATCCACTAACGACTATCAACTAACCACTGTTTACGATAATAAAACACTTAAGTCTAAATAGCGTTCTACATTTACAGCGAGAGAATCTAAAAGTTTTTCTCTTTGTTCGCGGTAGTTGGGAACACCAGTAGGTAAAGATTTTAAACCCCGTTGCTGACGTAAGCGATTTAACCAAGCGCGTCTCCAAGGACCGTTATCAAACATACCGTGAAGATAAGTACCCCAAACGGATTGACATTTATCAACTAAGCCTAAATTAACATCGTCAAATAAAGCCTCGAAACCTTGAGGATTCGGAGTTTGTGTTTCGATACGGGAACGTCCTTGATGAATTTCAAAGCCGTGAACAGGTAAACCAGCTTGAGGAAAATTAGAGGTAACTTGACGCTGACGGGCAATTTTTTGTCCGGTAATTACGCTTTTAATTGGTAATAATCCCAAACCTCCAAATCTACCAGCTTGTCCTTCTATACCTTCGGGATCGGCGATCATTTGACCTAAAATCTGGAAACCACCGCAAATTCCTAATACCGTACCACCCGCTGCTGCATAATTTTGAATTTGCTCAGCCATTCCAGTTCTTTGCAGTAGCAATAAATCAGGTATTGTAGTTTTCGTACCTGGAAGAATTACCGCATCGGGATGTCCTAACTCATGCTTTGGACTCAAGTATTTTATGCCAACGCTAGGTTCTGATTCTAGGGGGTCAAAATCTGTAAAATTGGCGATTCTTGGTAGCTTAATCACAGTAATATTTAGTTCCCCATTAAATTGGCGGGGTTTTCTTTCGAGTAAATCAAGGGAATCTTCAGCAGGAAATACCTGTTCCAAGTAAGGGATAACTCCCACAACTGGAATACCAGTCCGTTCTTCCAACCATTTAATTCCCGGTTCCAAAATCGAACGCTGTCCCCGGAACTTATTGATCACAATACCTTTAATTAAAGCGCGTTCTTCTGGCTCCAATAACTCCAAAGTGCCAACAACGTGAGCAAAAGCTCCACCACGCTCGATATCAACTACTAATAGAGTCATTGCATTTAAATGCTTAGCAACCCGCATATTCGTTAAATCGCGGTGTTTGAGGTTGATTTCCGCAGGGCTACCAGCACCTTCACAAACTAATAAATCAAATTCGGTTCCCAAGTTAGTTAAAGATTCTTCAATTGCTTTCCATCCGATATCAAAATACTGCTCGTAGTAGTCTGTAGCGCTGACTTTCCCTACAGCCTTACCCTTGATAATCACCTGAGAAGTCATATCTCCTTGGGGTTTTAGTAAAATTGGGTTCATTTCTACCAAAGGAACTACCCCCGCAGCCCAAGCTTGTACCGCTTGTGCATAACCAATTTCTCCACCATTGGCTGTAACATAAGCATTATTCGCCATATTTTGACCTTTAAAGGGAGCCACTCGCCAGCCGCGTCGCGATAAAATACGACAAATTGCGGCGCATAAAAGTGATTTCCCTGCGTGGGATGTTGTTCCCACTACCATAATTGCTTTCATAATTAACTATTATCTTTTGTTTATCGGACTTATGGAATAAAAGGATGAAGCCAAGAAATATCAGATTGATGACTGGGTAATCGATTACACCTAATCTCAACATCAAATCTCTAATGAATTAAAGCGGGTTTCTATTCCGATTTATAAACACTTCATAAAGGGAGTAGGGGCTGACCTATTTATTGTTCCCCTCTTAACCTTACTCCTAACTTTTCTTCACCTAAATTACCCAATTAATTTAACTAATTCTGCGAAATTCCCCATTCTACCCACAGAGGTGGGGATGGATAGCAGGCAGTAAATAAAATACAGATATGTTACAATAATCAAAGTGCCTTGGGAAGCAGGGCGGCTGCGCGGGTTCTCCCATGTGAGGAGATAAACGGTGTAAACCGAGAGACGCTGCATAAGACCAATTTGTATTCGTACAAGGAGGCAACAGCGAGCGAGACGCGAAGCCCCATTCGTCTATACGCTGGGGTACTTCACAAAGGTAATCTAAATATACGTGTTGATGCATTTTTAGGCGATCGCCAAATGTGGGAACTGTCCAGCCCTGTTCTGATGGGCTTTCTACCATTTGACGACCTAAAGGAGTCAGACGAAAACTATCTGTAATTCCTTGTCCGTCAACTTCGCGACGCAATAAACCTACTTCAATCAACCATACCAAAGCGTTATCTGCCGCTAATTCCGACAAGGGACGTTTTGTATAGTTGTTTTTTACACCATTTATACCAGCTATTTCACCCATGGCGATTCGTCCGGCGAGCATTTGCTGAAATAAGCTTAAATTAAAAGGAGAACATCTGAGGGCTAGGGAAGCTCTTTTTTGGGTTTGCGAATCCACAGCAGGCATTTTAAATATATTGATATTGTTTTTACATACTATATTAATAGTAATATTGATTTAATTTAAACATAAATTTATAATTTACTTGATTTATCTGATTTACGCTCACTTAAAGATGCATGTTTTCTAAGATACAGAGCTATATTTGGGAATAAATACAGCGACACTTCGGTTATAAATTGAACAATATAAATTGTCGCGATCGCTAAATTTTAAATGAATTAATCAAGTAGCTAATTATTTTTTTCGACAAGATAAATGTAGTATCTTTCTTCAGCAAGAATACTGTCTCTAAATTCTTTAATTTTGATAATTTTTAACTGAGTGTTTGTGACTTCAAGTGGCTCACTCAAGATTAAAACATTTTTTTTCAAATTATCTTTTATTGCAGAATCGATTTTATTAATTAATTCTGATTGTTTTTTTAAATATATTCTTTGTTTATTATTAAAAAAACTACCTAACTGATTATATTCTATGTAAAATATTTTTTTATCGATATAAGCAGAAATTGGCGATACTATAGTATCCTTACTACCGAGAATAAATTCTTTGCTTAATCCTTGTTTTTGAATAAATTCTGCTGCAACCTTACTTCTAGAAAATGGATAAGTTAAATCCATGGTATAAGCATAGAACCCTGAAAACATCTGAATTGTTAAAATAATTGTGATAACTTGGTTCTGATATTTTCGACAAAAATTAGTCAAATTTGTAATTTTTTGCCAACGTTTAGGAATGTTATATGATGGATGGAAATATCGACTAATCCATATACAAGCTAAGAAGAGAAAAAATAAATGACCATGATGTCTTAATGTTCCTTGCCATTTTAGCCACGAAAACAAGAACATTCCTAAAGTTCCTGATATATACAGAAATAGAACTATTGGTTTATCGATAAATATTAATACTGAAAATGATAGTAAAAATAAAGAGAAAAAGAAAGCGAATAATGTGAGATCAGGAGAAATAGATGTGATATCTTTACTCCAAAAATGGTATTCAAAAAAGTTAGGTATTGGCACGTAACTATACCAAATTGTCCTCACAGTATATCCCAAACGTTGTAGCAAGTTTAATATTAATTCAAATTTAGATACTGTTGCGGTTTCTCCTATATTTTGTTGTATATCGTTGGTTGTATCTTGTATCGCTGCGGGAAGGATTTGTAAAATTGATAAACCTATACCTAAACATAAAATTAATAAACCGATAATTAGATGTTTTATCTGTCTGCGATTTAATTTATTTTGATTGATTCTATGTTTTACAATAGTATCGATAATTAGAGCCGCACTTAAGGATAAACAAATAATGAAACCGTATGCATTAGTATTTGCTAGAAGTGCTAAAGTGAAAAATGTAGGGATATAATTTATATTTCTACGAGTAAATAAATAACAAACAAGAAAAACTACTAATATCCCTAAACTATAATTTCTACTAATCAAATTATATTCAAATAAAGAAAAATAGCTAAAAGTAAAAAGGGTTTTTTGTACTAGATTAAAAGGCGATTTTTTCGCGAATATGTAGACAATAGCAGTAGAAATCAGAATATGAAAAAACTGCATTGCAAAGGGATTACGAGTAATTTTAGTAATCAAAAATAAACATAAATGCCATAGTCCTGGATGTCCTTCGTATTTTAAATTTTCATATAAATCAGTTAAGCTTGAAGAATCTCTGGCAATTAACCATGCTTGAGTTTCATCGCGCCACAATTCATGATTGAGAATGCCGATAAAGCTCAAAATAAAAAATACTAATATCAGACAATTAGAATAAGTAATATATGTTGATAAAAAGCCAATATTTTTAGTGAGTCTTTTACGAGCCATGATCATTGGTGATTTTCCCTGATTTAATTTGAATCGAAATTTTAATTTTAATTTTAATTTTAATTAGATAAAAATACTACAAGATATCAAATCCAATTAATTAGTTAATTAATTATTAGCTTGATAATTCTTTTCCCAGAAAAAGCCTGCGACACCAGCAAGTTGTGAAACAAATAATAATGCAGAGAGTAACAATTTTGGTTGAGGTGTAGGTTGTGATAAAGGATAGGTTAATAGGTGCCAATAAAATGAAATTGGCTCAACTTTAATTTGTGTATCAGCGCGTTTAGCTCGGATTTGATGAAAACAAAAAGCACCGCGTCCATAATGAAAATGCTGTCGCCAGTAACTGGATAATGTTAAATTATGAGCGTGGTAAACTTGGACTTCTGGCGCATAAACCATTTTATTGCCAAATTGCAGCCAGCGATCGCAAAATTCCCGGTCTTCTCCTGCTGCTAAGGGAAAAGTTGTATCAAAACCGCCAAGGGCTTGAAAGCGCTTTGATGGTAAAGCAAAATTGTTAGACGCGAAAAAGTTTGAACGTTTGGTACCTAAATTGTAGTAATTATATAAATAATCAATTAGTACTTGGCTGGTAGTTGAATAAAGATTATCGGGAAGAGCATTTAAAGTTTTACCACCGATCATGCTATCTGGTTCTGTAATAAAACGTGCAGCTAATTTATTTAACCAATCCGGAAGGGGTTTACAGTCATCGTCGGTAAAAGCCAGAAAATCTCCCTTAGCAATTTTAGCACCAGTATTCCGAGCGCTGGCGGGACCGGCATTTTTTTGTTTGAACAGCGTGATTTTTAACTGATTCTGGAAACGCTCTACTACTGGTTCGAGCGACATTTTACTCCCATCATCAACCACGACAACTTCAAAACATTCGCGGGGATATTCTAATTTAGCTAAAGATTCCAGACACTGAGTAAGTCTTTCGGGACGGTTATAAGTCGGGATGATAATTGAAAAAGATGACATATTAATAAACTATTTAATCAACTATAAGGAGATACTGTTACTGTTAAGTGAAGCAGTAAGTTTTGACGAGTGCAAATGTTGTCTTTGTTGCTGTTTTTGAGCATACCGGGTAGTGAGATAATTATTAACTGGATGTTCTATCCAAGCCAAAATTCTGCACAGCAGTTTGCTATTTAATCCCAAAGTAAGACGACGAACCACAGGCTCAATAATGGTCATATGCCTTCTCCAGCCCAGTTTCTTGTACTTATTTTGGAAATACCCATCTTCAACTACATTCCATTTTTCCTGCATTCTTTGCAAGCTAGCAACAGTCCACCCGTTACTCCAGCGCAGCATATAGTAATGTAAATCTGATAATTTTAAAGGAGGTCCAGGGACATAAGTCACAAGGGAATCTGGCTCAAAATAGACGGTTTCTCCTACTTCTCTAACAATCATGCAGAAATCTAAATGTTCTTTGGTATTAAAGAAAGCTTCATCAAGATAACCAATACGTTCAAAAATTTTGGTGCGAACAAGTACGCAGTGAAATTCGGCTAATTCAGTTTGTTGACGCTGAAGCTGAGGACGAACATCTACAACTCGTTGTCCTTGTCTGTACATTTTCTCCCGTAATCTTCTTCTACCAGTTTGATCAGTCCAAACATGAGATTCACCTCCGGCAAAATGGACGATTTCGTGCAATGGTTCATTTTGACACATTAATGGTCCGACTACTGCCGCAGCGGTTTCTTCTGCACATTTGACTAAATGGTTTAACCATCCAGATGACACTACTACATCGTTATCTAAAAAAACAACGTATTCGGTATCTACTTGGGCTAATCCCAGATTGCGAGCATGATTTGGGCTAAGATAATAATCTGTACGAATAAGTTGAAATTGCTTTTCTTCAGCTTTTTTTTGGAGATATTGGCAAACTTCCTTGGGTGAGTTCCCGTCTATATAAATTAATTTGAAAGGGATTGTTGTGTAATTGTAAACGCTTTCTAAAGACTCCTTAGTATAGCTAAAGCGCTCGCGAGGAACAACAACGATTGTCACCTGTGGTTGTAATGAATTTTCCATTTTAGTATCCTTTATATAAGTAATCAATAAATTTTTAAATGTAGCCAGAACTAATCTGTTTTTGACAAGCTTCTGACAAAGCAACATCATTAAGTAGCTGCTGATAAATCTTGACTAACTGGTCATTAAGTTTGTGTAGGTCATAGTGTTTTTCTACATAATTACGACCTGCTTGCCCCATTTCTGTCCAAATTTCTGGATGGTCAAGCAAATAACCTAATTTTTGGGCTAAAGCATCAGCGTTTCGTTCGGGTACTAGATATCCAGATATCCCGTCTTCTACTAATTCGGGAATACCACCATGGTAGGTACTAATAACAGGTAAGCCCATTGCCATTGCTTCTTTTAAAACATTGATTGGTGCATCTTGATTGCCATCGGCAGCGGTAACGCTAGGAGCGATAAATAAATGCGATATATCGAGAATTTCTCTAATTTCTTGTTCGTTTTTCCAACCGACTAAATTAACAATATTACCTACATTTAATTCATCAATCAATTGCTGCAATTCAAACTTTAATTCTCCGTCACCAATAATGTTATATTCAAGATTTGAGTGAGTTTTAGCTTGTTGTGCTACGGCACGAATTGCATATTCAATACCTTTTTTTCAACCAGACGACCTGTTGTCGCAATGCGTATTTTTCCATCAGCAGAAGGGTAACGAAAAGCAAAAGGGAATTTGTTGCAATCTAGACCGGAACGATGCACAACGATGTTTTTTGGGTTGCAGCCTAATGCTATTACTCGCTGTTTAAAAAAATCACAGTTAGCTAAAAAAAAGTCTCCGGTTTGAAATAATTCACTGTATATATCTCTTCCTTTTGTTTCCACAAAACTGCTGATATCATAACCACGAAAAGTTGTAATTAATTTGGCATCAGGAGAATGCATAATCCGAAAAGCCATTCCTCGAAAACTTAAAGTGCCAAATTGGCAATGAATTATATCGTAAGTTTTAGATAAATTAGGGATTGTACTATATAATAAATACAAATAAATTGCTGATTTACCGTATTTGAAAAAATTTAGCGATCGCAATGTTAAAAAAGGATTTTGCAAAATATTTTTTAAAAAGATAAATAACCCATTAAAGATTCTTGCTAAAAAGTTTTCACTAATTTCAGGTAAATAATAAGTGGGTTTTAATAAAGCATATTTTTCGACATCAGGATGTACTTTATCTAAATCACCCTTGTAATCGGCATAAATATCAACTTCATGTCCTCGCTCCATCAAACCTACTATTTGATTAACAATAAAAGTTTCTGATAAAACGGGAAAATGACTGACTATAAAAGCAATTTTCATAATTTTTTTCACTCAATAGCTTCTTAAATTAACCGCGATTTGCTGTTCCTCCTAACTTCAAGCGCGTCAATTCCCACGCACTTACATACCTCACAAAACACATTGTTAGAGAAACTTTGATTTTTTGCTCAAAACTTTGCAAACGCGAATCTTGAAAGGCATTAATTGCAAAGTTGACGGGAGGTACTATAGAGTCAAAAAGCAGACGTGCAAACATTTTTTGGCGCTGTATAAAGTGGTCGTCAGGTTTAATATATAAGTTATAAACTCCACCTGCTAAACGCACGGTTCGCTTATATAAATCTGCCCAAGAATAACGAGTCGGGTGAGCAACACAAGTATCCTCGGCATAGATTTGCTGATAGCCAGCTTCGTACACCCGTTTACCCCATTCCATATCACCGTTAGATTTCAAATTAGCATTAAATAATCCGACGCGATCAAATACTGCTTTGAAAGTGAATACATTGGCAGTCGCACCTGCTTTGCGATTGTTAAGCAATCGTTCTTGAGGAAAAGCAGTGATACTTTCATACAGTTCTACAGGAGTAGGTTGCTGGGGATTTTTAAAAAATAGGTTCACTTTCCCCGCAACTAAACCACAGTTATCCATTGCTAATAAATTTTTCACACCTTTTTCCAGCCAATCCAATGCGGGAATACAATCTGCATCCGTAAAAGCAATCACTTTACCTTTGGCTAGAGAAATACCTCGATTCCTTGCTGCATAAGAACCAGGAGTACTTTCGTAAGTTGCGATCGCACTTGTAAATTGCTCGACGACACCTTTAATATTTTGTCCTTCATCTGAACCATTATCAACAACAATCACTTCATAAAGGCTTTTTGGATAGGTTTGAACATCTATTGCTTCTAAGCAGATTTTTAGCCGCTCGGCATCATTGAAAACTGGAATAATCACGGAAACAAAAGGACTACTGGAATGAACCATCTAATGTTTGCTCGCTCAATTTTAACTGCTAATTACTACTGTTTTTCTCGATGAATTTTGAGCAGATTGATGTAAATAAAGGTTATTTAACTTTTTAACTACTTTTATTTACACCAAGCCACATTTATGTCAATTTACTATTTATTTGCAGCTACAACAGTTAAATTATTATCATCTTCCGATGAAGTCACTTGCTTCCACTCTTCTTTAGTAAAGTCTTCATGATAAGAACGCTCGGTATTAACCTCCCACAAATCGTGTTGCTCTCCTAAGAGATTTTTCGCTGCTAATAACGCTGTCAGCATGGAATGGTCTTGATTATTATAACGATGCATTCCATTTCTACCAGTAGTTTGCAAATTTTCAAACCCTTGCAAATAATTTTGAATTACATCTAAATGCTGGCGATAATCGCCATCGTAAACTGGATAAGCTTTCGGTTGACGAATCACAACTCCGTCTTCTACTTTCGCACCTTTAGCTAATCCCAACACTCCCAATTCTTGCTTGGCTAATTCAATTAATTCTGCATCGGTTTTCGACCACAAAGGGTCACCAATGTTACAAAAATATTCCATACCCAAACAAGTTTTACTAGCATCAGGAACCATAGCAGCACTCCAATTTTTGAAGTTCTGAATCC
Organism: Richelia sp. SL_2_1; assembly: GCA_012033205.1. Classification (GTDB taxonomy): domain Bacteria; phylum Cyanobacteriota; class Cyanobacteriia; order Cyanobacteriales; family Nostocaceae; genus Rivularia. The sequence goes on from JAAUSO010000003.1 coordinate 36,612, forward strand.
GTCCGACTTTCACTTCTGAAGCATGAATATAAATCCAATTGTCGGGGAATAAATCTGGTGCATCTATAATCAAGGACACAATCAGAAAATCCCGGTATTTCAAACCGTTTGCAGCTTTTACTACTTCATCTGGTAGACTTGGATTCATTTTCTGAACTAACAGATTCAAAGGCATACTAGAGATAAAATTCTCTCCCTCAATTTGAATCAGATTATCATCGCGCTGAGCAATCACTTTAGTGATGCGCTTTCCTTCACGCTCCATTCCCAGTACTTTTGTATTCAAATGCACTTCACCGCCAGCTTCTTCTATCTTTTCGGCAAAGCGTTCCCACATCATTCCCGGCCCTAATCTGGGGTAATCAAATTCTTTAATTAGGGTTTTAGTATCATTTTTACCAAAAAATGCATTGATAACTGCGGTTTTTACAGACAAGCCTTTGATGCGCTGCGCTGCCCATTCTGCTTGAATCTGAGTACAGGGAATACCCCAAACCTTCTCAGTATAAGTTTTAAAAAAAGTTCTATAAAGACGTTCACCAAAGCGGTTTGTCACCCATTGTTCTAAATTCTCTTCTACCGGCAGCGGTCTGCGTTTGGCTTCTAAGTAAGACCACATAATCAAGAAGCTTTCGGAAATTCCCAATTTTTGCAGGGTATCAAAAGCACTTAAAGGATATTGAAAAAATTTGCCTTGATAATAGATGCGCGACATACGTGGAGTTTTGATGAAATCATCTTCAAGAACTTCATACCACAGGTCTTGTACTTCTTGAACTTTGGTGAAAAAACGATGACCACCAATATCAAAATGATACCCTTTATACTTCTCTGTCCGAGAGATTCCACCTACTGTGTCTGATTGCTCCAAGACAATAGGTTTAATCCCGTTCTTAACTAAATGATAAGCAGCAGTTAAACCTGCTGGACCGGCTCCGATAACGACAACTGGATGATTGTTCATAACTTCAAGTAAGGGTGTATTAGTTTCTGTGGGATGAATTTCATGCAGTGGAGATATCTAACTTTGATAAGAACCACTGATGCCATAAATAGTTAGTTGTACCAACAGCAAAGGCTAAACCACCGTAAATGTAATAAAACCAATGCCAAGGAATGACGCGCAATGCGAACCCTAAGCCACGTTTATCATGAAAGAAACGATAAACTGCAAAATTTAGCCATAGCATGATTAGACTTAGTACCGCAGTCACAGCCAAAAATCCAGACCACCACCAAGCTGCAACTAAAGTACCTAAAATTGCATAAATCAAAACTACGCTTAAACGACTAGATACCCCTAAGTTCAAGTCATTATCTAATTGACGTTGACGCAAAATCAATTCTGTCCAAGGCAAAGCACGGTAGAAGATTTCTGCTTTTAATAAAGAAACAATGCCCCATCGTTTCAGATGCTTTACCTGTAAATCTTTCACAAGCTTAATTTTATAACCACCGCGTCTAATACGGTAGCCTAGTTCGATATCTTCTATACTAGGTCGTCGATAGCTCTCGTTAAATCCACTTAAAGAAAGAAATGTTTCGCGACGGATTGCACCACAAGCACCCCAAAATGTGAAGGCTTCTTGACTCGCTATTTGATGAGTGTAATGGTGAAATAAATTTTTATACTGTGACAAAAAGTTACTTGCTCCTGGTTGATCATCATAGGAGCCAATCAAGGCAGCTAAATCGGATTCATTTTCAAAAGCTTTTTTGACTTGACTAATTGCATCTTGAGAAATGACTACATCAGCATCCACGAAGTAGAGTATATCCCCCGTGGCAGCACTCGCACCAATATTACGGGCTTTCGCAGGACCTGCATTTACAGCCATCCTGATTACCTTAGCACCGAATTCTTCCGCTACCAACCAAGAGCCGTCTGTATCTGCATCGGAGACAACTATGACTTCATCTGGATAAATTGTTGATTCTTTCAGGCTAGACAAGCATAGACGAAAGCTATCACCTCCATTGTGTACTGGGATAATTACTGAAATACTTACCTGAGTAGGAGTATGCATTGTAAGTTAATTCCTTATCACTCCATAAACAATTCAATTGTGTATTTATTCAGCTTCTTTTTGAATGAGTATACAGGAAAATGCTTATTTTGTAGATGACTTTTTTATGCCCTTTATTACTTACTTTAATCATTAGAAAGCAATAAAGGGCTATTTAAAACACATTAAACAAAATTTTGCTTTAACTTTACAAATATAAAGTTTTGATGAACAAGATAAATGTAACTATGGAGGAGTATTTGAAAAAGCATATATTTTTTGGTAATAGTAAAATAATTTGCTTCTAAATTTAAGTGTAATAACGAAAAAGATTTATTTCTAAATTTCAGTGGATGGGAATTTGATTAAGCTTTTTTTATCTAGAATATTTCTTGATTTTAAATACCAGAATATGATTAATAATGGAAGCACATATTTATCCCAAGGATATGCCTTCATCATTAATCCACAGTTTATTAATAAAAGCCAAAAAGTAAGATTGAGACGAGTAAAAAATCTCAAACAAGTAATTAATGCTAAAAAATAAAATAGAGCCAATCTCAAAAAGTCGTTTGGAACTAATCTTGTGGCGGCTTTAAATAAAATTCCGTGAGCTTCTAAAAGTGGAAAAATGATAAATAATAACAACAAAACAGCAGCTAAAAATATATTATTGCGTGTCAATATTTTTTTTATTCTCAATTTAGGACGGAACAAAATTAATTCTGGGATTACAAAATATAAGCCAACAGAACTGAGAGCAAAATAACAACCGCTAAGGTCTATTGACCATAAGTTTTGTTGTACCTTTGGTACTGTACGTGCTGCCATACCTGCTTCAGGAGCTATACCTTGAAAAAATAATAACCATCCTACTATTGATAATGAAGCAATTAATGGCATTAACCAACGAAGAGAATTTATTCGGGTTTTAGTTATATTTAAATAATCTGTTTCGATAATTCCCTGTTCTTGTTCACTATTTTCTGAGTATGAATTAGCAAGTTGTTTTAAATCATCTTTTAAACCATATATTCGGATTTTAATTATTAAGTAATTAATCAATTCAAAAATAGCGATCACGAAAGGGAAAGCTAGCATAAATTGACGAGATGCAACTGCTAAAATAAATGCAAAGCTACTAAGTATATGTTGAGAACGAAGATAAAACCAAAATCCTAGTAAGACAAAAAACGCAGCGATAATATCAGTATAAAGACGACCACTTAAAATCAAATAATAAGGGAATAATAATAAACCGCATACACTTAAAACTGATTTTTTCGTCACTTTGCCTTTTGGTAAGCCGATAAAACAAGTCATCAAAAAAGAAATGATCAAATTTAAAAATCTTCCAGCAAAAATTCCACCTTGAAACAGATATTCCAATCCTCCAAACATCATAAATGGCAATGGAGTATTAAGTTCACCGTAATTTCCGAGCAATTCTAAACTAGGAATCAAACTATAGCTAAATCTTAAACTTGTTTCCCAGTAATGTGGTTCGTCAGTCGTTGCGGGATATTGAAGTTTATCTAGAGCAAGAAACAATAATAAGTAAATAACACCTACAGAAATTAAAAAATATATTCTAAATAAGTATGTTTTTTTGATTTTATGTCTAAAATTTCTAAAATTATTATTTATTTTCATGGCAATTGACTTAAGTAAATTTTTTACTTACATAGATATAAATAAATCAAATATAAATACAGAAGATTTCAGCGCGGGTGAGGTAGAGAAATACCCCACCCGCCTTGACAAGAGGAGGGTTGGGAGGGGTGTACTGTACTTCATTTACTTGCAAACTGGTGTATGTACTTTTGAAGTTTTGAACAAGAAAATAAATATATTTTTATATTTATACCTAGTTTTATAGATTATACGCAACAGCGTATTTATGCAAGATGCGGTCAGAAAAAATCACATTACGATATGAACTACCTGAAGTAAAACACAATAGAGTATACCGCCTGAAATACAGGATAGTTAGCTCAGTAATGAAGGCAAAATTAGATAATTATAAAAATTGAGAGATTTTTCTTTGATGAATAATGTTTTTATCTAAGATTCCGATAGATTTTAAATACCAGAAAACGATTAACAGAGGAAGCACATATTTATCCCAAGGATATGCTTTTATCATTAATCCGCTATTTACTAATAGAATCCAAAAAGCAAGATTGGGACGAGCAAAAAATCTCCAACAAGTAATTAATGCTAAAAAATAAAATAGTGTTAATCTTAAAAAGTCGTTTGGAAGTAATTTTGCAACCTTAATTAAAATTCCGTGCGCTTCTAAAGGTGGAAAAATGATAAATAAGAACAATAAAACGGCAGCTAAAAATATATTTTGGCGTGTCAATAGATTTTTGATTCTCAACTTGGGACGAAATAAAATTAATTCTGGAATTACAAAATATAACCCAAGACAAGCTAAAAAATACAGACTATTATTTAGCTCAACTGACCACCAATTCAGCTGAACTTCTGGTGTAGAACGTTCTGTAATTGCAGCTTGAGGAGCTATTCCTTTGAAAAGTAAAAACCAACCAAAAATAGAAAAAGAAGCAATTAGTGGTGCAAGAATACGAATCAGTTGCTGTTTGGATTGCTTTTTTTGATTATTGATAAATTTAATTTTTAAATAGTTGAAAACTTCATAAGCTGTGATTGCGACAGGGAACACTAACATATATTGGCGTGATGCAATTGCTAATACAAAGCTAATTCCACTAAAAATATGTTGACAACGGATATAGAACACAAATCCTATTAATACGAAAAAGCTGGCAATAATATCCGTATAAAGATGTCCGCTTAACCATAAATAGTAAGGAAATGATATTAAGCCGCATAAAGCCAAAAATGAATTTATTCTTGTTTTATTAATAGGTAGTCCAATAATACAAGTAATTAAAAAAGAAACAAAAAAGTTGAATAGCCGTCCAACAAAAATTCCACCTTTGAATAAAAATTCTAAAAATCCAAAGATGATAAATGGCAAGGGTGTATTTAATTCTTTGTAATCTTGTAACCAAGTTTGAGGAGGAATTAAGCTACGACTAAAGATTAAACTTGTTTGCCAAAAATTGGGTTCATCCCAGATTGGAGAAAATTGCAGCTGATTTAAATATAAAAATACGATGAAATATAGTATGCAAATAGCAACTAAAAAGATTTTCGCGTATTTACTATTGCGTGTTTCTGTTGATAGCATTGATATATTTAATCTATAGAGATAGTGATTGTTTTTAATGTTACTTTCGGAAAAATGTCAAGTAAGTTGTTTAAATAACATATCTATTTAAATTAAGTAAATTTTAGTACCCATAAGAAAACTCCGTAGATTGTTCGGAATCAGTAGCTTTTCTGATCTGAGTTCCCTATTTTCTATTCCCTATTTTCTATTCCTTTGGGATTAAAAATGGTTGAGACCGATTAACAATTTATAGATTGGTAGCCATTTAAGATAAAATACTCATTGCAATCGCATTAATTAAATTAAATCTATGCCTTTATCAGTTGGAACCCAAGCACCTAATTTCACTACCAAAGATACCAAGGGTAACACCGTTTCTTTGTCAGATTTTCAAGGAAAGACAGTAGTTTTGTACTTCTACCCTAAAGATGATACTTCCGGATGTACCAAACAAGCTTGTAGCTTCCGTGATGCTCAATCCCAATATCAAAGTAAGGATATTGTAGTTTTAGGTGTAAGTGCAGATGATGAAGCTTCTCACCAAGCTTTTACTCAAAAATACAATCTCAATTTTCCCTTACTAGTTGATACCGAAAAAAACTTAATCCAAGCTTATGACGTTGATGGTGGTGGTTACGCAAAGCGCGTTACCTACGTGATTGACGGTGAAGGTAAAATCATTAATGTTGACTCTAGCGTTAATACAAGTACCCACGCTGAAGATGTACTGAAATCTTTGGGTTTGTAATTTCGACGTTGAGCCTGAAACTATTACGTAGGGTGAGAAGTCAGGTTTTTAGAATAATTCTCTTAAATCACAGATATTTAAGTTAAAAACCCGACTTCTACGATCAGTTAACCTACGAAAAGTTAATTTTAATTCCCAGAAGCCGGGGTTTGCCCTGGTGTATAAACTGGGAATGCAAAGTCAAAATTACTTGGTTGTCCGTTTGTTGATTGCTGTTGACGTTGTTGTAACAAACGCTCTTGCTTTGCACGGAAGGAGTCTGCTTCAGAATTAATTTGCTGCCGATTTTGAGAAGAAAAACCTTGCCAGTCTAATGTGCCAAAATTTGCCCGGTGAATCAAACTCATTGGATTAAAATTACCATCTTGAGGTCCGTAAATCGAATCTCCATCACCTTGTTTTGTATCAAATGTATTGTTTTGATAGCTAGATGGTATGGAAAGGTCTTGACTACTTTGAGCCAAACTTGCCCCTGGTGCAATTATACAAGCAATGCCAAATCCGGTAACAGTTGCAGCAACTAATTTATTAAGCTGTGAAATCGATATTTTCATCAAATTTTCCCCTTTTATGACTCTAATTAATACTTCTATTTTAGGCAAGAGTACGACGTAGGCGGGGTTGAATGCTTAATAATGCTACAACCGCAAAGCCTAACAATACTAGTATTGCACCGCCAAAAGTAACATCACCCCAGAAAGCGTGCATTACTATACTATTTAATCCCCAACTTTCATGTTGGTAAAGATAGCGAATTGGCTCAATTGCATAGCTCAGAGGATTGATTGTGGCGATAACCTGTAACCATTGAGGCATAAATGACAAAGGAGCTAAAGCCGTACTGGCAAATAATAACGGTAGGTTCGTAACAAAAATTACCGCTATTAACTCAATGTGTCCCGGTAGTGCAAAAGCTAAACCCAAGGAAAGAGCCGTTACACCCAAAGCCAGTAGAAACACGATTAAAGCAATGGTACCCAAACCTACTGCATCGGGGATACCTGCTCCCAAAAATGCCGCAGCCCCTACAATTACCGCTGCTTGCAGCAAAGTTTGACTGATAATAAAGATTGCCGAAGCAAAGACAATTGAAAAACGCGATGCTAAAGGAGCAACCAGTAACCGATTTAAAAAGCCAAATTCTCTGTCAAACATAATCGGTAAACCAGCATTCAGCGCTCCACCAAAAGCTGTGAATACTATTATCCCAGCAGCTAAAAATTCAGCATAATTTGTCGTATTGCCAAAAAGTCCTTTTGGTGCATTTTGGAAAAGTGCGCCAAATAACACCAACCACATTACAGGTTGAATAATACTAGCTACTAAAGTTGAAGGACGACGCTGTAACTGAATAAATAGACGACGAGTTAAAGCCAAAGTTTCTTGAACCAACTCGCCGAAAACACTTTGATTCGCATCACTGTACAGTTGTGGTGATGCAATTTCTTGCAAATTAATATCTGCTGATTTGGAAGTTAAAACTGTGCCACTCATAACGATTTTAGATTTTAGATTTTAGATTTTGGATTTTGGATTGAAACAGTTGACCTATAACCTTTGACCTATTCCCTTTGACCTATTCCCTTTGACCTATTCCCTTTGACCTATTCCCTTTGACCTATAACCTTTGACCTATTCCCTACTTCATACTTTGTTTCTTTTCTGCTTTCATATCGCGAGTTGCTACCGCAGCAAGTTCGGCATCCATTAAAGTACGTCCTGTTGCTGCTAGGTAAACATCATCTAAACTTGGACGAGATTGAGCAATTCCAAAGGTGGGTAAACCAACATTATTTAAAGTTTGTTGTATGGTAATCAAAGCATCATTTTGCTGAGTTACGACCAAGTTTAACGAATTACCTTGAGCGCTATTAATGATTACTTCTTTGACAAAAGGTAGGGAAATCAGCAAACTTTTGGCTTTTTCTGCTTCCTCATCCGAGGTAAACTCACGAATCCGGAGAGTAACTCGATCTCCCCCTAATTTATCTTTTAATTGGGATGGTGTTCCAGTGGCAATTACCTCACCGCGATCAATTATTGCCACTCGATCGGCTAAAGCATCTATTTCTTCTAAATAATGGCTGGTAATTAATACCGTCGTTCCTGCTTCTCGCAACTTCCGCAAAAATTCCCAGACTACAAAACGGCTTTCTATATCCAAGCCTGCTGTTGGCTCATCTAATACCAATACATCAGGTGCGTGGAGCAATCCAGCCGCTAAATCCAACCGTTTAAGTAAACCACCTGAATAGGTTCCGGTTTTTTTATTCGCGTATTCCTGTAAATTTAGTAAATCTAAAACTGTATCAATCCGCTGTTTTGCGACTTTTGCCGGGATGTGGTAAATCGCTGCTTGGAGTTGTAATAATTCTCTTCCAGTCAGCACCTTATCTGGAGCCACCTCTTGAGCTACATAGCCGAGGCGTTTTCTCACATCTTTGGGATTATCGGTGACAGAAATACCAGACACTTCAATTTTGCCCGCATCTGGAGTAGTTAAAGTACACAAAGCACGCAGAGTAGTAGTTTTTCCAGCACCATTCGGACCGAGTAAACCGAAAATTTCCCCTCGCTCTACCTGAAAGGAAATATTTTTAACGGCTTGGGTTGTACCGTAGTGCTTCTTTAAATTTTCGACTAGAACGGCAGCAGCCATTGACATTAACTCTTTTAATATACAAATCGCAACAAATTATATCTTTATTGTAGAAGTGAAGCGACAGTTTGGAGTTAGTTGACAGTTGACAGTTGACAGTTGACAGTTAATATTTATTTTCTCCCCATCTCCCCATCTCCCCATCTCCCCATCCCCCCATCCCCTTGTCCCCTTCGTCATCTACTCAAAGTAGCAATAAATGTATCAACAGGCTGAGAAAGGTATTTATGTCGATTACCTTGAGCAGTTTGAGGTGTAAAAATTAGCTTAAAAACTACGGAGATTCACCCTAATGGATGAACGCCGTCTGCGGGAATATGTTGCTCTGATTAAGGAACTGTTAAATTGTCCTCATGGAGAGGAGTTTGTAGTCTTAAAAGCCAATACAGAATTGGTTGATGAAGATTTAATTATGGTGATGGAACAAATAGCCATCAAAGCGGAAGCGCAAGGTGCAACGGGAACTGCTGAGTTCTTACGCAATTTAGCTCAAGAGCTAAAAGTTATGTTAACACAAGCAACGAAGACGTTTAATTCTGAAGATGATGAACGTCCATCTGCTTATTTAAAATTGATTGAAACGTTAATGAGTTGCCCTAGTGGCAGCGAAGCGGAAATACTGCGTAAAAATCAAGATTTAGTTGATACGCAATTCGTTTTAACTTTAGCACAAGTGGCAGGAATAATGGCAGAAATCGGTGAGCAAAAAGCCTCGCAGTTTTTGCAAGGAATTGCGACACCTTTAGCTGAGGGAATGAAAGGTTCTTTACCTGCTCTCAAACCTGCTCAAAATTATTTGGATTTTCTGGGAGAAGTATTACGAACTACTTCTAACAGTAATGGTAATGCAAAAGTGGTGTATCCTCTATTGGCTGCGAATTTAGATAAACTAAATACGCATTTTGCTCAAGTGATGGAAAACTGGGTAAAAGAGACTATAGAGAAAGTACAACCATCAATAGCCCATAACGTCGTCGTCGATATTGTAAATTTTAGTGTATTAATTCAACAGTTCTCTTTAGGTAATAAATCTGAGAACTTAGAAATTGCGATTACTGGTTATCAAGTCGCGTTAGCTTATTTTAATCGCGAGAAGTACCCCGATGAATGGGCTGGAACTCAAAACAATCTTGGTAATGCTCTTGTTGAACGTATTAATGGCGACAATGCGGACAACCTAGACAAAGGCATTAAATGTTATAAGCGTGCATTAGAAGTCTACCAGCGCGATATATTTCCTGAAGATTGGGCTATGACTCAAAATAACTTGGGTACGGCTTATAAAGGTCGGGAAAATGGGGATAAAGCAGAAAACCTTGAAGTCGCTATTCAATACTATTTCGCCGCATTAGACATATATCAACGTTCCGTATTTCCCTATCAATGGGCGGCAATTCAGTATAATTTGGGTAATGTCTATTGCGATCGCGTTGCTGGCGAGAAAGCAGAGAATATGGAAATTGCCATATTATCCTACAATGCAGCTTTAGAGGTGTATCAACCGAATCTAGTTCCCCAGCAATGGGCTATGACTCAATATAATTTGGGTAATGCTTATAAACAGCGTATTCGTGGGGATAAAAACGAAAATTTGCGAAAAGCTGACGAATGTTATCTGGCTGCGATGAATGTTTATAAGCGATATCGCGATCCTCAAGAATAAGTGATTCTGTTTCTTACACACCTTAGAAAAACCCGGCTTTTGATTTTTAAAAGTCGGGTTTTTAACAGTTGACAGTTGACAGTGGACAGTGGACAGTTGATGGTTAATAGTAGACTTCTTACTTTTTACTTTTTACGGACTCGCAGCAGTACTAGTTTGATCAAAGCCGATCAAAAACCAAATTTTGATATTCTTGTTCGGTAACAATATCAAAGGTGCTTTCAACTCTATCTAAGAATACTAATCCGCTCATATGGTCGTATTCATGTTGAAAAATACGAGCCACAAAGTCCGTTAGTTGTTGTTTTTCTAATTTACCGTATCTATCAGTATATTCAACTTCAATAGTCTTGTATCTCGGAACTAAACCTCTAATTCCCGGAATACTCAAGCAACCTTCCCAATCTTTGACAATTTCATCAGAATAATTAACAATTCGAGGATTAATCATTGCTGTCGGCTCCATCAAAGGAGCATGAGGATATCTCAAATTAGGACGAGAAGCAACGATAAAGATACGATAACCGACGGCAACTTGTGGTGCTGCAATCCCAACACCATTAGCTTCACTCATTGTTATCAATAAATCATCAATTAGTTTTTGAATAGTTTTGTCTTGAATATTGTTAACAAATTCGGCTTTTTGCCGCAAAATCGGATTACCTAATTGAATAATAGAAAGTTTTTCAGACATTATATAAAAGTTAGGAGTTAGGAGTTAGGAGTTAGGAGTTAGGAGTTAGGAGTTAGGAGTTAGGAGTTAGGAGTTAGGAGTTAGGAGTTGCGACGGTGATAATCGGAGATAAGGTAGGAACCATATTAATAGATTATTGTTCACTGTATGTCACTACGTGCCACGCTGCGCTACACTGTCAACTGTCAACTGTCAACTGTCAACTGTCACCCTAACCACGCTGTCCATTTGTAGGTAAAGGAGCAGGTCTAACTGCTAAATTTATAGTTCTACCGTTCCGCTGTACTTCTATATTTAAAGCTTGACCAATTTTACTATTTTCAACTATTCTTTGCACATCTTCATTATTATTTACAGCTTGCTTATTAATGCTAACGATAACATCTCCGGCTTTTAATCCCCCTTGAGATGCTGGAGAACCGCGCATAATCCGCATTAATAAAACACCTTTATCTGCTGAAATACTCGGACTTCCTAATTCGCTGTTGAGTTTTTCTTTGATTTCTGGTGTCAGCGTCACCATCTGAATTCCTAAATAGGGATGATCTACTCTACCTTTAGCAATTAATTCTTGAGAAATTCTTTTAACTGTATTTACTGGAATCGCAAATCCTAAACCTTGAGCGCCTCTAATAATAGCAGTATTCATCCCTATTACCTGTCCGCTAGCATTTAATAAAGGGCCGCCCGAATTACCAGGATTAATTGCAGCATCTGTTTGAATATAATCAACTCGCTTATCAGCAGCAGCACCAATATCACGGCTAGAACGTCCTGTAGCGCTGATAATTCCGGAAGTTACTGTGTAGTTTAAACCTAAAGGATTACCAATAGCAATTACCGCTTCTCCTGGTTGTAGCGTTTCTGAGTCTCCCAAACCAACAGTAGGTAAATTATCTGCATCTATTTTAATTACAGCAACATCTGTTACCGGGTCTTCACCTAATACTTGTCCGTCAAATTTGCGACCATCTTTCAATTCAACGGTTACTCGATCGGCTCCGTCTACTACGTGAGCATTAGTTAAAATTTCACCGTTGGAGTTGATAATAAATCCAGAACCATTACCCCTTTGTTCTCTTTCTCTCGGTTGTATGGGTGAGCCATTACCAAAAAATCTCCGTAAAAACGGATCGTCAAGTTCATCTGAAAGACCGGAACTTACTGCTCTAGAAGTATCAATCCGCACTACAGCCGGACCAACTTCCTGTACCACCGAAACCACAAAGTTAGGGTCTCTTGACTCTTTGAAGATTGCAGGAGGAGCAATTTTAGGTACATTATTATTTTGATTATTTGGATTGTTTTGATTGCCAGCCTGCGCCTGAGTATCCGGAGTGTTGCGGCCTATAATATTACCAAGGTTAGAACAACCATTAAGCAAAGTAGTGCTAATCGCAACAATAAAAGTTAAGATAAAGTTTTTTACCCAAAACGGCTGTGTCTGATTTTTAGTATAAATTTTACTTAATTGAGATGGATGCTCTTTTTTATTCATGTGATTTTACTTCTCCGTGTGAGTGCGTGAATGATCGGATATTGCTTACTGAATAAATATAAGACGGGACTACAAATTAAAATTTAGTTTTGGGTTTAGATTGCCTGAAAATCATGTTTTTGGCAAGGCTACTTATTTAATATTTTGTTGTTTTTAACGATTACCTCACAATCGGTGGTTGAAATGTCTGAAAAAATCGAAAATTTATGGTCTCAAGTCTTGGAACGCTTGCAGCTAGAACTTTCGCGTCCCACCTTTGAAACTTGGATTAAAACCGCGATCGCCGAAAAGTTAGAAAATAACTGTTTGGTAATTCGTACTCCCAATCCTTTTGCTCGCAATTGGTTACAAAAGTATTACATAAAAACGATTGCTTCAGTAGTTCAGGATATTCTCGGTCATCCGGTAGATATTTATTTTACAGTTACAAGCGGTGATTCAGCTTCCGAAATCAAGGAACGCGAACTAAGGAATGAATTACCTCTATCTACAAATATTCCGGGAAATATCGGTAAAAATGAGCAGAAAACATCTATTTTAAATCTAAAATATGTATTTTCCCGTTTTGTAGTTGGTGCAAATAATCGTTTAGCTCATGCTGCATCTTTAGCGGTTGCAGAATCTCCCGGTAAGGAATTTAATCCTTTGTTTTTATATGGTGGTGTGGGATTGGGGAAAACTCATCTGATGCAGGCTATCGGTAATTATCGCTTGGAAATCTTTCCTTCAGCTAAAATATTTTATGTTTCTACTGAACAGTTTACTAATGATGTGATCAGCGCTATTCGTAATGACAGCAGACAAAGCCTCCGAGAACGTTACAGGGCTACTGATCTACTTTTAGTTGATGATATACAGTTTATTGAAGGTAAAGAATCAACTCAAGAAGAATTTTTTCATACTTTTAATACTTTATATGAAGCGGGTAAACAAGTTGTTATTGCTTCTGATCGTCCCCCCAATCAAATCCCCCGTCTCCAAGAAAGATTATCTTCCCGCTTCTCTATGGGATTAATCGCTGATATTCAAGCACCAGATTTAGAAACTAGAATGGCTATTTTACAAAAAAAAGCCGAAGATGAAAATTTACGTTTACCCAGAGATGTTATAGAATATATTGCTTCCAATTACATAAATAATATTCGAGAATTGGAAGGTGCATTAATTCGAGCCATGGCTTATGTTTCGATTTGGGGTTTACCTATGACTGTAGAAAATATTAGCTCGGTTTTAGAGCCACAAACTGAGAAAGTAGAAGCAACTCCCGTCGCAATTTTAAGTATAGTCGCCGATACCTTTAATATTTCTATTGAAGACCTCAAAAGTAATTCGCGACGCAGAGAAATTAGTTGGGCGCGACAAATCGGAATGTATTTAATGCGTCAATATACAGATTTAAGTTTACCTCGAATCGGCGAAGAATTTGGCGGTAAAGACCATACCACGGTGATGTACAGTTGTGACAAAATTACTCAATTAAAAGAAACTGATCACAATTTAGTCCAAACCTTACGTCAACTTGGCGATCGCATTAATATAAATGGTTCTAGTACCTCACGCCGTAAATAAAGTACCCATTTTTTAAACTTAGATTAATACTCATGATTAGATTTTCAGATCGGTATCTTACTTGCGTCAATCTGTACTAGATGAAAATCTAAAATCTAAACTAAAATCTAAAATTTTTGATTTTTTGGATATAATAAGTTCTCTATTCGGCTAGTTCTTTATTTAATAGTTAACATAAGTATAAAAACAAATTATAAACAAATATGTTTGTGGAAAACTAGCAGCAAAACTGTGGAAAAATCATTTAAGTATAAATACTCTGTGGAAAAAAAGTTAGTTTTTCCACAGCTTTTTCCACAATTAGCTTTTAGTAAAAGTGTCTTTGAGGAAGACTGTGGTAAGTTTTCCACAACTTGAAAAAATATAGGGGTGAATATTGCCCTAATGTTTATTTAACGACAAATGTACGATTTCGGAATTTGTGCTGAGATTTTCACTAAATAATCTGGATAAATATATAGTGTGGTAAAAAATACTGCATAAGCAAATTATTTTAAGCATAAAGTATCGATTTCCACATGGCTCCATTTAAGAAAAATTAGACTTTTATCAACTCGAAAACTCTTTTTCTTACTTTGCTTCCTCGCTTTCTCAACTTCTTGTGCTTTCCTCGATAGATAAATCTTCAAAAATAAACTGGATTAGTTTGGCATCAATGCTAACCAATTTTATGTTTAATGGTATAAGCCATATGCAGCATCCGTAAAATACACCATGAAACTAGTTTGCAACCAAAGCGATTTAAATACTCACCTTTCTTTAACTTCTCGTGCTGTTCCTTCACGTCCGACTCATCCGATACTTGCTAATGTACTATTACAAGCAGATGTTGCTAGTGGTCAAGTAAGTTTGACAGCTTTCGATCTAAGTTTGGGAATTCGTACCACATTCAAAGCCGAGGTTTTAGAATCCGGAACAATTACTCTTCCAGCTAAGCTACTTAATGATATAGTTTCTCGTTTACCAGCGGGAGAAATCACGCTCTACATCGACGAATCATCGGATACAGAAAATCATTCGGGAGAAGGTTTAACCGTCACTCTTAAGCCACAAAGCGGACGATATCAAGTACGAGCAATGAGTGCAGAGGAATTTCCGGAATTACCTGTAACTGAAAACGATAAAGCCATTCATTTGACTGTGAGTGCCTTAATTGAAGGTTTAGAGGGTTCGCTATTTGCGACAAGTGCAGATGAAAGCAAACAAGTACTTACAGGAGTACATTTGACGGTTAAAAAAGACAGTTTGGAATTTGCAGCCACTGACGGGCATCGTTTAGCGGTAGTAGAAACTAGCAACGACAATTTAGATGCTGATGATGAACAGTTAGATTCTTTAGAGGTAACATTACCAAATAAAGCTTTACGAGAATTAGAAAGAATGCTAGCTCATAGTTCTAAAGAAGATGAACCTGTAGCTATGTATTTTGATCAAGGACAAGTAATTTTTGAATGGCAAAATCAGCGTTTAACCAGCAGAACTTTAGAAGGGCAATATCCAGCATATCGTCAACTTATACCCAATCAATTTGAACGAGAATTAACTTTAGATAGAAAACAACTTATTAGTGGATTAGAAAGAATTGCGGTATTTGCAGACCAAAAAAATAATATTGCTAAAGTTAGTATTGATAGTGAATCTCAAGAAATTACCTTGTCAGTAGAAACTCAAGAAATTGGTAGTGGAATGGAATCTATGTCGGCACAGATATTAGGAGAAGATATTGATATTGCTTTTAATATTAAATATTTGATGGAAGGTTTAAAAGCATTACCTTCGGCAGAAATTCAAATGCAATTAAACAACAATTTAGCTCCCGTGATTTTTCTCCTATTGGAGGAGTGAAGATGATTTATTTAGCAATGCCAGTACAATTAAGAAGTTAGGAGTTAGGAGTTAGGAGTTAGGAGTTAGGAGTTAGGAGTTAGGAGTTAGGAGTTAGGAGTTGAAAACTAAATACCCCCCAATTCTAATCACGGATTAAAAAGGATTACACCGATTACACGGATTTTAATTAACTATTCCCAATTCCCTATTCCCTATTCCCTATTCCCTATTCCCTAATTTACTTTGCTTAATTGGTATTTTGATTAAAAATTCTGTGCCTTTACCGGCTACAGAATTGCATTGGAAAACACCACGATGTTTATCAACTATTATCTGATAACTAATTGATAATCCTAAACCAGTTCCTTTTCCTACTGGTTTAGTTGTAAAAAATGGGTTAAACATTCGTTTAATAATTTCTTCAGTCATACCTAAGCCGTTGTCGGCAATACGAATTAAGACTTGATTTTCATCTTTACTCATCTGGGTACAAATCCTGATTTTAGCAATCAAAGATTGATTATTATCAGTTTCTTCTTCCCAAAAGCTTTTACTAGCTCCTTCTTCTAATGCATCAATTGCGTTACTAAAAAGATTCATAAATACTTGATTTAATTGTCCGGGATAACATTCAATTTTAGGCAAATTACCGTATTGTTTAATTAATTGGATACCAGAAAAATCTGATTGTGCTTTTAAACGGTATTGCAAAATTAATAATGTACTATCAATTCCTTCGTGAATATCAACAACTTTTAAATCGGCTTCGTCGAGTCGGGAAAAATTACGTAAAGATAAAACAATTTCGCGAATTCGTGATGCTCCTATTTTTATCGAACATAGCATCTTCGGTAAATCATCAATTAAAAAGTCTAAATCAATTTCTTCGGCTCGCTCGTTAATTTCAGAATTAGTTTGTTCACAGTTTTGTTGATAAAGTTCTAAGATACCGAGCAAATCTTCTATATATTGATGAATGTAATCAATATTTCCGTAAATAAAGTTAACAGGATTATTAATTTCGTGGGCGATGCCTGCAACTAATTGTCCTAAAGAGGACATTTTTTCACTTTGAATTAATTGGGTTTGGGTTTTTTTTAAATTGCTCAGTGTTGTTGTTATTTGTTTAGTTTGTAATCTACTTTGAGCGAGTAATTCTGCTTGTTGAAGCGCTACTCCAAATTGTGCCGCAGTTTGACATAAGAATTTTATCTCGGATGATTCCCAGTGACGAGGTGCAGAGTTTTGATAAGCTGCAAGTAAACCCCAAAGTTTTTCCCCTCTAAAAATCGGTGCAACAGCATATGCTTTTGCTTGAATTTGCTCTAAAAATTCTAGATGACAATCAGCATAACCACTTTGATAAATATCATCTATTACAATACTTTCATTGAATCGACATCTTCCACCTTGGGTTTCTTGTAAATAAGTATCTTTCCAAAACTTATTAGTATCTGAATCTAGCAGTTTTACCCAGCCTTCACCGACATACTCGGCAATAAATTCACCACTCCAATCCCCATTAAAACGGTATACTGCAACTCTATCTGCTTGCAACCATTGACATACTTGTTGAGTTGTAGTTTGAAAAATAATGTCTAAATCTAAAGATTCGCGAATTTTGGTAACTACTTCAAACAAGATTTGTTGTTGTTCAGTTGCTTGTTGTAATGCGTGTGTACGCTGTTTGACTTGGTTTTCTAAGTTGTTATTAAAAGCTTGCAGTTGTTGATATAATTCGTATTGATGAATTGCAACAGCAAATTTTTCAGCCAATTTTTCAGCTAATTCTATTTCTTCTTTAGTCCATTGACGAGCTTGTGATGTTTTAAATTCTCGCCATACTTCAAATGATTTTCGTGGATAAGTTTGCCTGTTATCGGCATCAATTTGTCCAGCCCAAAGAGTTTCTGTATTTATTTCTTTACGAAAAATAGTTAAATAACCGAGCAATTGCTGATGATAAATCAGCGGAATCATCAAAATGCTGCGAATTTTATTCGGTTGAAAAGCAACTTGCAGATTTCGCAAGCCAGATATTTGATGGATATCGGAAATTCCCCAAACATGATAGTTACTAGATTTGTAGTATTCTTTCCAAATGCTATACTGTTCCATCAAGGAATATTTTGCTAATTCTGGCATTATTGGTTGAAGACCGTCAGTATAAACTTTTATTAATTCACTTATAAATTCACTGTCAGTTTCTAAGCATTCCGTGAAATTTTTATCGACTTGATTTCTGATACAAAGTCTACCTCCGCAACCCTCAAAAGCCGCAACAGCTTGCTCTAAAGCTGGCTGTAAGGGGATATCTTTCAATGAATGCAGCAAAGTGACTATACTACTAATAATCGCTTCTCGTCGGGCTTGTTGGCGGGCTTGAGTGAGAAGAATATTTTGAGCAATGGCTATGGATAATTGATCTACAACCATTTGCATTATGTTTAATTCTTGTTCCGAAATCGAGCGGGATTCTGAATGGTGACATACTAATAACCCCCAAAGTTGCTCTTGATGAAAAATCGGTGTGACTACAGAAGACTTTACCCCCATTGCTGTTAAATATTCAACATGACATGGGTCTACAGTGCGGTATGATATATCTTCTGAAATAATTTCTCCGGTTTCGGTTTCATATACTGGACTTTTTCCAATTTCTCCAGTTTCAACATTAACAACCGAACGTACTCGCGATTTAATAAACATTTCCCTAGCATGAGGAGGAATATCATCTGCTGGAAAATTTAACCCTAATAAAGAAGGTAATCTATGATTAATTGATTCCGCAAATACTTGACCGCTACCATCTGTATGAAAACTATAAATCATTACCCGGTCAGTAGCAAGAAAAAGCCTCACTTCCGAGACTACTTTTGCAAGGGTTTCTTTTAATTCTAATGAATGACGAATGCAGTTTGTAATCCGGTACAGTAAATCGTCTTGATCGATATTTATCGGTAAGTGTTTGTGCTGGGATAAAGTCATTTTTATGGGAGGGAACAGCTAATTTATTTTTATTAAATCTAAAAATATTGTGAAATATTTCCCACGATAATGTCTTCAGTAAGAACACTTACCAAAAATTAATTAAAATTTAAGTTTTAAGTTGATAATTATTCATAATTTAAAATTTAAAAATTATTTATTTACAAATTAATCCTGTTATCTTCAAATATGTAGGTGGGACGATACCCACCTGATATAATGATAATTAAGCCTTAACAACTTCCGCAAAACGGATTTTTAAATAATCTTCTTCCATTTTTGCTCCGACTGGTTGCAGTGCTGCTAAAGCTTGTGGTAAAACCAGATTACGACGATGATTACCAATAGTAATGTTTAATTCATCGCCACTTTTGCTCAGATTTACCTTGTCTTTGGGAATGCCGGGTAGATATAATTCCAAACTATATTGATTTTGGTCTTGAACAACTCGAATTGTATTTTCTTTGTAATAAACCTGAGTCGGATCTTCATCTTTGTACAGTGTTTCTTTGAGTCTTTCTAAAGCTGCTAAACCACACATTTCTTCAGAAAAAAGCGGAACTTCTTTGACAGGTAAAGGATGAAAATTTTCATGAAGTTGTTGACGATATTGTTCTTGATTTTCTTTCCATCTTTGAAAAAATGGATCTTGTACTGATTGGGGAATAATCCGATTTGCTATTACTAAATCCGTCGCGACATTGTACAAACTTAAATAAGCATGAGCGCGGAGAGATTCTTTAATTACCATCTTTTCGGGGTTAGTAACCAGACGCACCGAAGTTTGAGTATTATCAGTTAATACTTTTTCTAGGGCTTCGATTTGCTGATAAAATTCATAGGGTGCATCCATCACCTCTTTATCCGGCAAAGAAAAACCCGCAATCGGTCTAAAAATCGGCTCTACTAAAGGACGCAACGCTACCGAAATATTTTGAAAAGGTTTATAAAAACGTCGCATATACCAACCACCGACTTCCGGTAAACTCAATAACCGTAAAGCCGTACCCGTAGGTGCAGAATCAATAATTAAAACATCATATTCACCATCATCATAATGACGTTTCATTCTCACCAAGCCGAAAATCTCATCCATCCCCGGTAAAATCGCTAATTCCTCAGCTTGGATTCCCTCCAATCCCCTAGCTTGTAAAACTTGAGTAATATACCGTTTGACAGCACCCCAGTTTCCCTCAAGTTCTAAGAGTGCATCTAATTCCGCACCCCACAAATTTGGACGAACTTGTTGCGCTTCGTGTCCAAGTTCCAAATCAAAACTATCTGCTAAAGAATGGGCTGGATCTGTACTTAAAACCAGCGTGCGATAACCTAATTCCGCACAACGTAGTCCGGTAGCCGCAGCAACCGAAGTTTTGCCCACACCACCTTTCCCTGTCATTAAAATTACGCGCATGAATGATAATTTCTTTCCTGAGAAGCTTTTACATTTATTTACATTATGACTTCTTTAAAGAAAAGAAATGCTGTTTAACCACATCCAATCGCGAACATTTCCAGTAATCGACATGAGAAATTATCAACCCATCAGAATTTACAATCAAGGTACTCCATCCAGGGATAGAAATTCGTGGTTTCCAAGGTAGAGGTGTGTTCCAATTAAGAGTCCATTCGGTTTTGATAGTATCTCCTTCCCTGCGGATATCATGTACATCCATCTGCGGATTGATAAAGAAAGTTTCAATAAACTTAATCATTAATTCATAACGTTGAACTCCATTAAATTCATTCATCGGATCTTTGAAGTAAACATCTTCCGCGTAAATGCTGTAAGTTTGATTCACGGGAAAACGTTGATAATCTGCTTTCAATATTTCGACAATATCCATTTGAGAGTTAATGGTGGTTAGTTGATAGTGGATAGTGGATAGTGGACAGTTGATAGTTGGCTTTTGGTTGACGGTGGATAAGCTTAGAAGGGTTTAATTTGTATATTCAAATTTGATTAAAGTCTTGTAATGCGGGGCTAGTGATCTATTTCATTAGTTTGTTTTGATTGGTTTTGTTTGTCTACCGACGTAATGTAGAGACGTTATATATAACGTCTCTACAAGATTTCTGGTAAAATCCGACTACTAGTAACGTTATATTAATTAAGCCATCATAACTAATGACATGGACTAAAAATCCCGCTAGAAAAATACAAATTAAATGCGCGACAACTAATTGACTGCTTACTCTTCATTCCACAGCTTTTCTAACTGTCGCTTCCAAGCCGCTAAAACTCGTTCTTGCGATTCGGAACTTTGATCCATTTCACCCATTAAACCTTCAGCATAAAAACGCTCAAGATTTTGCATCGTCTCATCTATTGATTTTCCTTGCTGTTTAGAAACTTGAACAATTTCCTTAATTTTGGTTTCAGTTAACCGATTAAAAGCGTCATCAAAACCGACTTCATACAGAGAAATTAATCTTGCGATCGCATCGCGAAAATCTTCTACAACCAAACTAGCACAACTGTGCTGAAATACTCCCCAAAGCACATCTTGCTGCAAAGCATAGCGTACTTGTTGAGTATCATCAAAATTAGCTTCAAAAAATTGCTGTAAAAACGGTTGTGCTTGCTGTGCTGGCATAATTGGTAACAAAACTCGCAACCAACTTTGATCTTCGCTCAGCAGTAACAGCAGCCGAAAACTACCAGTTTCAACTTGCCAAGAACCAGGTGCGAGAACATTTACCGCAGATGTACCAAATAACTCTGCGAGTGTATCGGCGATTTCATCGTGTGTCATATTAGCCGTTATAGGTATTACTCTAGCCTACCGCTAATTGCGATCGCGTAGCGCAAGCGAAGCTATCAGGTAATTGGTAATTGGTAATTGGTAACTGTCAACTGTCAACTGTCCTTTATTTCTTATAAATCAAAAATACCGAACCAATTGCGCCTAAATTTTCTACATAGGTTTTATTATCATAAAATAATCCAGGAGATTCTCCACCATCAAATAATATTCCTTCTTGCACTTTACCTAAACAATTATTTCGAGCAATACCTTCTAAAACATTATCGAACATATCTGGTAATAGTTCTTGATTAACTTCAGTTATTTCAACATCGGAATTAGCCCTAGCATCATTTACTAATAAAATTACATAACCTTGATCGGTAATCGCAGCCATCGAACGATTTATCGCTGTTTTACAAGCAAATTCTCCTAATGCTTCACAAATATCCTTAAACTTACCTCCAGTATAAAATCTGCCGTTACCTCCTACTAAATTGTAATTAAGAATATCGCGATTTCTTCTACCTACTCCAATAGTCGCTTGACGTTGAGAAGATTCTCCTCCAGATATCCCGAAAGAAGAACGCTTATCTTTAAAATCTCCCGAATATTCAATTCCCCGTGAAATATTCAAACCCTGGGGTTTATCATCTGTATCGATATAATCGGCATTAATTGCAGCAATAGGTTTTTTACCATTTAATAAAGCGTTTTCATCACCGATTATTTCGCGAAATAATTTGGGAACGTATTCTTGACGCAATTTATCGCTATCATTTTTCGCATAAATATTGTGAGCTAAACCTACATTTACTTTAAAATCTAATTCTGCTGATTTCGGATTAAAAACAATCACGTGATTAATCCCTTTGTCAATCTTTTCACCTAAATTATTGGTTTTAAAAAAATCTATACTAAAATTTTTGTTTTCTCCAATACAATTAATAAAAGTGTCTTTTGATAATTTGGATTTATTCTCTGACGATATGTTTTCTTCTTTTAGATTTATTGATGGCTTTTGGGCTACATCTTGAGAACTGAGATTATTTTCTTGATAAGAACGAAAAAATAAAATACCGACAACTATCAATATTATCCCGATAAAATTCCTATTGAACATATCTATAGGATTCCTATATCTACTATTTATGATTATATTCTCTTTTTTTATTCTTTATTTTTGTGCATCCTCCGGCACAAGTTTTGATTTTTTTTCCCTGAGTTGTAATTATAGAAGTCGGGTTTTTACAATATTCTATCTGTACCATCAGAAAATAATCATAAAAACCCGACTTCTTACTACATTAAACTCACGATAATCACAGAAGTCGGGTTTTTACAATATTCTATTTGTACCATCAAAAAATCCTCCGAAAAACCCGACTTCTTACTCCATTTAAAAAAACTCCCCACATAAAATATTTTTGTAGGGAGATAAATCAAATTAATTCGAGTTAACCAAAAACTCTATGAAGATAGAATCTCAAATTAAGAAAACCATTCTAAAACAGCTTCATCCTTAGTATTAGTATTGCGTGATGGAGTTTCACGAGTAAACTTCATCTGAATTGAACGGGTTTGCTCACCATCAACTGCAACCGCTTTAATTGGATAATCAATCAAACCATCTTGGAAGGACATTTGGAAGCGGAATGTACCATCGGGATTGAGTTTGATTTGGCGATCGCCAATTGTTACAGTAGCATCTGGTTCGGTAGCACCGTACACAATCAACTCAGCATCAGCAATTAACCAGAATTTGCGGGGACGTACCGGGGGTGCGGATGCACCCATACCAACACCAGACATATTCACACCCGATGCTGTGGGAAGCGCCCACATACCTACACCAGATGGGAAAATGTAGGAACTAATAGCTTGTTCCGGAGCCATGGAACCAGGAACGTGCTGCATGGAACCGAACATCGAACCCGCTACCCGCATTGCTTCTGCGGATTCAGCCATGCCGAATATTTGTTCGTAAATCGCGTTACCGTTAGCATCGACACTACTATTTGCACCAGCAGAAACAGGCATTTTCTTCGCAGGTGGTACTAGTTCGTACTTAGTCTTACCGCGTAAATCTTCTTCAAAATCCACCGCGATAAACACATCTTCGATCCAGTCAGATGGATATACTGGGGGAACGTGTACTCTTGCACTACGAGCCAGTACCAACCAACGACCATCACCACAACGATAACCGATATCGATGACATAATCGCGATCGCTAACTGGAATTGGTAAATACCATTCCCGCGCTAGCTCATCACAAGGATACTCTTGCAGACTATGAGCGCTTTGGTTATCTAAGTTAATGTCGGTGACATCGTAAATTCTCAGCGCCAGCTGCTGTCCACCTTGTCTGCGTAAATCTTCTTTATGCTCGTTAGAAATATCCCAATAAGCATAAGCCCATTGTGGATCGCGAGGCATTAATACAATCCGACTCTCTCCATAACCAGCAGGTAAGTCAGCAAGTCCCTCGTCTACCAAAGCCAGAGTACCACCAGTTCTATCTTCCTGTCCCAACTCGAATTTTGCTGCTTCCACTGTTTCCTGCGCCTCCAATGAACGTTCTGCCTGTCTGGATATTTTTTTACTCTCTGCTTCTCGAACTGCTGCAAGTAGTTGCGATTTCCGCATTCGACTATAGCGAGATACGCTATATTCACTAGCAACTTTACGCAGTTGCCGTAATGTCATTTCTTCTAATGGTGGGCGTTCTTTTGCCATGAATAAAGACCTCCTAAAGTTGATTATGAGAAATTTCTTTTATTAAGGAGAGGTCGGTCTAATTACATCTACCCCAAATCTTTTTTATCAACTTGTTACGTTTATGCCAAATTTTCAATGCAAGAATGTGTTTGACTTCTACAAAAAAATCCCAAATAAAATAGGGTTCAAAGTTAAACACTTTTTCGGATAGAAAATCATCATTTTTAACCCTTCCTTCCCAATTCTTCGGCTCTGGCAACTTTCACCATAAAGTAAAAGTTTTTCTAATGCTAGATATAAGCATTTATTAGCGCAGAAGAATTACTTGCTACTAAATATTAACTACAATTACCCGATTGGGATCAAGGGGGTAAAGAATACTTTTTTATCCTAAGTACGAATTTATAGGCTATTTCGGGATCTTTATGTCACGAAACCTTGATATTTGGGACTCAAGCGACTCTAACAAGGCATTCAAGACAGTAGTAATGTCAGAACTCGATGACAAATAAGTATTGTTGCTCAGTTGATAATGAACGAGGATAATCACAGAAGTCGGGTTTTTAAGATAAATCTGGGTTGTAACAGACAATCATCGTGAAAACCCGACTTCTATCCCCACGAGAACGAACTCACGTTAACAATTACCAATCACCAATTACCAATTACCAATTACCAATTACCTATTTATTACTTTTCCTTTTCCACTTATTCTTTACCAAACGAATTTCATCAAAGCTGTAACTATCACCTAAATATTCTTTAATCGGCGTTAAAGCGATATCTCCTAAAATGTCCAACACTTGGAGAATTTTTTTCTGCTTGTCAACGGGAACAATCAAATTTATATCTACAGGTTGATTTTTTGCAATCAAATCGGAAAGATGTCGAATAATTGTAGTAGAACGAAGGTCACGTTGTTGAGCAATTTCTTGGATGCTCAATCCTTGTTTGTGTAATTCAAAAGTCATTAATTCAGTGTCAGAAATCTCTTCATTTGTAGATGAAGACGAAGATTTTTGTTTTTGGGGACTTTTATCTTGTAAATAACCTTGAATTACCTGAATAAATTTATCTCCATATTGAGTTAGCTTGTGAGTACCAACTCCCGCAAGTTGACTGAATTCCTGTTTATTTTTGGGTTTTACCTGAGTCATCAATCTTAAAGTAGAATCACCAAAAATCATATAAGGTGGAACTGATTGAGCATCAGCAAGTTGTTTACGAAGTTCGCGCAGTTTGTGAAATAAAATATCTGCTTCTTGTGCTTTATCACTTCGTACTTGAAGAGTCGCTTTTTCTTTCGGAGGAACAACAATCGAAACCGAACGTTGCTTTTTCATCACCTCTAAACTAAAAGAATTGAGTTTCAATACTGCATAACCATCGTCCGTTTGTTCCAGTAAACCTTGATGTAATAAAGAACGTCCTAACATTCTCCATTCATCCAAAGTTTTATCTTTACCAATGCCGTAGGTAGAAAGCTTATCGTGTCCTTTATCAAGGATTTTCTGAGTTTTACTACCTCGTAAAACATCTATAATGTGTTTCATGCCGAATCTTTGCTTGCAACGTGCTATGCAAGACAAAAATTTCATTGCTTCAATCGTCCAATCTTCTAATGGTTTAGGATTGCAACAGTTATCGCAATTACCACAATTACCCCCAAATCTCTCACCAAAATAACTTAATTGAATTGTGCGACGGCAGTCTGTACCTTCAGCGTAATCTATCATCTGACGCAATTGCTGCTTAGCAATCATTTGTTCTTGTTCGTCAGGTTTTTGCTCAATCAACCATTCAATAGTTTTGACATCGCTGTAACTCAAAAACAGCAAACACCGAGACGATTCACTGTCTCTACCAGCTCTTCCCGACTCTTGATAATAACTTTCTAAATTTCGTGAAATATCATAGTGGACTACCAAACGCACATCTGGCTTGTTAATCCCCATACCAAAGGCAATAGTTGCTACCATTATTCTGGCATCATCCCGAATAAACTTGGTTTGATTTTCGCTACGTTCGCTATCGCTCAAACCAGCATGATAAGGTAAAGCAGAAATATTATCGTGTTGTAATTTAAAAGCTAATTCTTCAACCTTTTTGCGTGTCAAACAGTAAATAATTACTGAACCTTCAGTTTCTCGGATTTGTTCTAATAATTCCACATAAGCAGTCTTCTTTTTAGGACGAACTTCGTAATAAAGATTTTGACGATTAAAAGAAGCTACATGAACACTGGGTTGATTTAATCCTAATTGTTTAATAATATCAGCGCGGACTCTTTCTGTCGCGGTAGCTGTCAACCCCCACATTGGTACATGAGGATAACGTTGTCGTAGGGATATCATTTGACGATACTCAGGACGAAAATCATGTCCCCATTCCGAAACACAATGAGCTTCATCGATGGCAAAAGCAGAAATTCCAATTTGATGATGAACTAAATCGAGTAAAGGTAAAAATCTTTCGCTGAGTAAACGTTCTGGTGCAACATAAAGTAACTTCACTTTACCGCTCATAATCGCTTGCTCGCGGATTCTTGCTTGATGAGGGCTAACGCTGCTATTAAGGAAAGTTGCCGCAATTCCGTTTTTTCGCAATCCATCTACTTGATCTTGCATCAATGCGATTAACGGAGATACTACCACCGTTAATCCTGCTTTCATTAATGCAGGCAGTTGAAAACACAGAGATTTACCCCCACCCGTCGGCATAATCACCAATAAATCCCGGTTTTCTAATGCCTCAATAATAATCTCTCGCTGGGGATAACGAAAGCTATCATAACCGAAGTGATGTTTAAGGGCGTTTTCTAGATGGGGATACTCAGACATACGGTCAAAGGATTTGGGATTTTGAATTTTGAATTTTAAATTTTGGATTTATTCCACGGATAAATCTGAGGATTTCTACTATCAAGCAGTAGTCGATCAATCCGTACTTTCCAGGCTTTATCATTCATTTTATCTGTGTCATGTAATTTTAGGGAATTTTTTTGAGATTAATCAGCTCAGACGCAGTTAAATTATATAAGAACAAAATATTTTATTCTTGTAGTGCAATCTTCGGAGCCTGTCAGGTTCTGACATACGTCCCACTCGCTGGTTGTATACAAATTAAATACGCAACAGATGGCGTTGCAATCGAGTTTGAAGGGATTTTTCTCTACAAAAAAATCTACTTTCCTCAAATCAATTTAATCAAGTATTATTTTATGTTATTTCTATACGTTTTTATACGGTACTTATTTAAGAGTATAAGCGTGTTAAATGTTGTTATGTCAGAGAAAAATATTTATATCGCTGATTGTTCTCAGTTAATAAATTGAAAAAGTAATACAAGTAAGTGGTTTAAAAAATAAATGATTTGGGAATCAATTCTATTTTTAGCGATAGGCTCTGCCGATGCCAAATGTGACCACCAAGCGTTAAACCCTGTAACCCATCAAAACCAATTTTAATATCACCGAGGATATATGACACAATCACAACAGCAACCGCCAGTTTCTAACTCTACCGCACAACGTGGCGCGCCCCCAATGCCACCACCACCGCCACCAGCATCATCAACATTCAGTACTCAACGTCAATCGACTCAAACTATAGGAATGCCTAACGGTAGCCGTGGTTTAGTTAATCCTACTGCTCATCGTCCAGGAACACCACCACCGGCTGCAAATACAGTGAGTAAAAACAGTTTGCAGCCGACTTTTGAGCAGTTAATTAAAGAAGCTCACGAAAAAGGGTTTTCCGATATTCACTTGGGAGTAGGAGAAGTACCCCGCTTCCGCAACCGAGGAGAAATAGACACAACCAATTATCCCCAAACAGATAAAGAAACTTTTATGAGTTGGTTGCATGATATTCTTACAGAAGAAGAAATTAAACGTTTTCAAGAAACTTTAGATTTTGATGGAGCCACTCAGTTCGATTTTGCCAGAGTCCGAATCAATATATTTGATTCTCTCAGAGGCTATGCCATGGTATTACGATTAATCCCAGTCAAAATATTGACAATGGAACAGTTGAAATTACCTCCTATTTTTAGGGATATTTGTCATTACCATAAAGGTTTGATTTTAGTTACAGGTCCGACTGGTTCCGGTAAATCTACTACAATGGCAGCAATGATTGACTACATCAATCGGGAGATGGCTAAACATATTATTACCATTGAAGATCCAGTTGAATTCGTGCATCAAAGTCGAAAATCCCTGATTAAGCAGCGGGAAGTCGGAATGCATACCCGCAAATTTGACAACGCTTTGAAAGCTGCTTTACGAGAAGATCCAGATTTAATTCTGGTAGGGGAAATGCGGGATAGAGAAACGGTGAATACAGCCCTCAAAGCTGCTCAAACTGGTCACTTGGTAATGGGAACTCTCCACACCAACAGCGCTGTCAAGACCATTGAAAGGATTCTTAATCTTTTCCCTGGTGAAGAACAAGATCCAATGCGAGTCGCAATTTCTGAATCTTTAGTCGCAGTGATTTCTCAAGGTTTGTGTCGCACGACAGATGGCAAACGGGCAGCTTTTCACGATATTCTAATTAATACGGAAGCCGTGAAAGACTGGATTAAAGACTCCAAATACGATGAAATGACTGAATTGATGAAACAAGCCAGTTTTGACGGCATGATTACCATGAATCAGTCTTTATTTAATCTGTATCAAGAGGGTCAAATTACAGAAGAAATTGCATTAGAAATGTCACCAACTCCTAACGAGATGGCGCAGATGCTTCGAGGTAGAGTATAAGTTTAGGGAATGGGTAATGGGTAATAGGGCATTGAATAATAAATAAAGACTTAATACTTAATATTTATAATTTCTAACTCTTAAATCCGGTACAGACGTAGCAATACGCCCCGTCTCTACAACTCCTAACTCTTTCAATCCAAAATCTGTCTTGGAAAGTTTGGGGGGAAGAATATCTACACCCCCAACTTTCCGCAAAATCTAAAATCTAAAATTCCGTAAGCCATTGAATTCAAACAAATCGCCTTTACCAGAGTTGTTCAAAGGAATCGCATTATTTACACCTGGAGGAGATTTAATTTACTGTATTGACTCCAGTAAGAAAGGTAGATGGCATTCACATTTATGTAGTGCTTTGCAGTCGATTCTTGATTTACCAGAACCGCCTCATTTTTTGGTACCATTATATACAGCTACTATTGACCACTGGTTAGATCCACGTACTGGAAAAATCAAAACTTTCGCAGAAGCTTATCCGGCAGTAATCCGCCATCAAGCTTTGTTAAATGCTATATTTAATACTGGTAATTTAGTCTGGCAAAAAACTCCTTGGCATGAAGGATTATGCGATAGCATGGCATTAGCAACTTATCGTTCAAGTTTTGAAGTGCTATGGGAAAATCATGATTTAATTGTACGTTTAGAAATATCCGAAAAATCAACTGTTGATTCTCAAACCTTATCAGTTGTACAACAAATGTCACCTCAAACGCAACCTTATATTCTCCGTTTATTTGTTGCAGGGCATACTCCTAATACAGAAAATACACTGCAAAGTCTTCATGAATTGTTAGAAAAATATTTGGGAAGCCCTTATACTTTGAAAGTAATTGATGTATTAACTCATCCCGAACAAGCAGAAATTCATCAAGTTAGTGCAACTCCTACTTTAGTTAAACTTTTACCTAAACCAACACGACGAATTGTTGGAGATATGAACAGCACAGAGCGAATTTTGCAAATGCTGGGTATTTTAAATAAATCTAATTATTCTAATTGAATTATCAGGGAATAGGGAATAGGGAATAGTTATCAATTGATAAGTGATAACTGTTTACTGATAACTGTTTACTGGTTTAATTCCAGTTATCTCAGCAACCAAATTTGAAGTTTTACTGATTAACGAAGTCTTAATATCAATTTGATAATCTTCTAAATTTACAGCTTCTCCTACAATCGTTTCTAAATCTGCATTACCTTTTCTCGCACCTAAACCGTTAATCGCACATTCGATTTGTCTAACACCATAATTTAAAGAAATAATAGAGTTTTGTACTGCTTTACCTAAATCGTTATGACAATGAACCGAAACAACTACTTTATTTATATTTGGTACTCGATTAAAAATCATTTGTAAAAGTTGGGAAAACTCTTCAGATGATGCCAAACCCAAGGTATCGGGAATATTAACAGTTGTGGCACCACTATTTATTGCCGTTTCAATGGCTTTACATAAAAAATCTGGTTCGCTTCTAGGTGCATCAAAAGCACTCCACTCGACTTCTTCACAGTGATGTCGCGCTAAAGATACATTATCTTTAATACTTTCTAATTCTTGCTCTAATCGAAGTTTTTCTTTATTGCTTAAATTCACATTATTATAAGTATGAATTCTGCCTCTTTTAGCTGGCTTAATCGCTTGAGCAACAGCAATAATCTCTTCTTTATTTGCACCTGCTAATCCGCAAATAGTAGAATTATTAATTATTTTAGATATCTGCAATACTTGCTCAAAATTACTAGGCGAATTTGCTGGATAACCAACTTCAATTACATCAACTCCCATTTCTTCTAACAGTTTAGAAATGGAAATTTTTTCGTGTAAACTGAATTTTATCCCAGGCTTTAACTCCCCATCCCGCATTGTTGTATCAAAGATGATAATTTTATTCATAAAAACAATTATCAAGTATCCAATGTCCCATGCCCTTCGGTGCAATTAAACTTCTTGATAAATAATCTCTTGGAACTTAATTTCATCTTTTTGAGGATCTGCATGAATAACTTTAACTAATATTTCTTCGCCTAAATCTACAGCGCGTTTAAAGAACATGGGTAATTGTAAACCTAAATCTTCTAACAAAATCAGTGCTAAATTACTATCTTCTTTCAACCACATTAAAACTGTTGTATCCCAAGCTTTATCTATATGACGACGCAAGTATTCTAATGCCCAATATCTGTTAGTTTGTCGCTCCACCATTACAACTTCTTGAGTAATACTTCTAACATTCATCATTACTTCTTTGAGTTGATCTGCGCTGAAAGGCGGAACATCACCTCTAAGGTGAGCCTTGATTTGAAAGTGGGTAAGTAAGTCGCTGTAACGACGAATCGGAGAAGTCGCTTGGGTATAAGTTTCTAACCCCAAACCAGCATGACGCAATGGACTAATACTCATTTCACTCTTAGGCATACGACTACGCATAGCACAAGCACGCACAAAACCTGGTGGTAATAATAGCAATTCCTCGGACGGTGGTAATTCCGGCTGCGGTTGACCGCGAAATGGTAAAGGAATATTATGAGTTTTACCATAACGAGCTGCAACTTCACCTGCAAGAATCATCATTTCGGCTACTAGTTGTCGCGAAGGTGAATCATCTAATAATTCGATGTTCACTTCATCATCTTTAACTTTAATCATAGCCTCCGGCATACTTATGCTGATGGCTCCTTGTTTGTATCGCCAAGTTTTGCGTATCTTTGCCCATTTCCCCAGGGCTGCAATTTCAGGTTCTTGGGGTATCCCCGATTCTAAAATATCGTTGACATCTTCATAAGTCAGACGATAAGTTGTTTTGATTAAACTCGCATGAATGCTATAATCTTCTACCCCACCAGTTTCGTCTAAAATAATTCCGAAACTTAAAGCACAACAGATTTCTCCCTGTATCAAACTCATCGGTCCAGTTGCCAAGATTTCCGGAAACATCGGAACCATCCCCGTAGGCAAATAAACCGTGCTACCGCGCTTCCTCGCATCCAAATCCAACTCATCTTCCGGTACCAGCCATCGTGTCGGATCTGCAATATGTACCCACAGCTTTTCTCGATTGTCGGGAAGTATTTCCCAACTTAAACCATCATCTATTTCTCTAGTCGTTTCATCATCAATCGTATAGACCTTAAGATGAGTTAAATCCAAACGGTTTTGGTCTGGATCTGGGGGAGGACTATTTAAGCATTGATGCGCCACATCTATTACCTTACTAGGGAATTGAACCAAAATTGAGGAACGACGGAGAAAATAGTTTTCATGGGGACTCCACCAACCCAAATCAACGAGCAATTGAAACGCTCCTTGAGGTGTTGCAGTGCGTTCGAGCATCGTCATCGTTTCTAATACTTGTGCAGGTGGAGGATAAGCACGAGCCAAGGAATCGTAATTCACTTTATCTCGGATTACGTCAGCGAGCAACGCTGCATATTTTTCCAAGGCTTCAATTCTATGGCGATCGTACTTTTGCCATTCTACTGTTTCACCTCGAAGCGCTTGCTGTACTCGCGCTAAAAATTCTTGCTGTCCCTTGGCTTTTAGTGCTTCTACTTCTAACTGGTGCTTACGTTCTGCAATCGCCGTCGCGCTTCGCGGTTCGTAACTATCACCTTTTTGCTTGAAATAAATCTTATCATCCGATAACAAGCAATGAGCCGCATAAACTTGAGCTGGTTCTGTTTGAGAAAACAGCAAATTCGCCATTTCTTTCGGAGTTACGGTGGTAGCATCCTCTACCAGTAATTCCCAAGCCACCTCTAAACTTGAAGGATCTAAATACGACTCTACCTGTTGCAGAAAATCCGGTATCTCTGAAAGCTTGTAGGTTTGTCCGACAACTTCATAGGTAAATTGTCTCGGCGCAAGACTGCTGGATTGTCCAAGTTGATCTACCACAATCCAACGGCTTTTTCCATCTGGACGATCTACAATACCCAGACGGCGATCGCCTTGATTCCTAAATTCTACCAGCGTCCCCTTTTCCACAAGCTTTGTTATTCATTCAAAATTTCAGTTTCCAGATTTGGGATTATCCAACTTCAAATCCCAAAATCTAATCATCTTCAATACAAAAATTGATTTTAGATTTTGGAATCCATATTAAATAAAGCTATATATGGATAATCTAAAATCTAAAATCCCGGACATTTGCTTCAACCAATTTTATCTCAACACTATGTCCTCGAAATACTGAATTTAAGCTTCGGCATTCACAAAAGGTAATAAAGCCAGAATTCGGGCGCGTTTAATTGATGCAGTCAAATCTCGCTGTTGCTGAGTGGTCAATCCTGTAATCCTACGTGGAAGTATTTTACCGCGTTCGGTCACAAATTTACGCAATAAATCAACATCTTTATAATCTATTGGTTCTCCCGGCTTGATGGGAGACAGACGACGACGATAATAAGCCATTTTTACTTAATTTCCTTGTGAACTGTATGTGTGTTGCAATGGGTACAGAACTTTTTCAGTTCTAAACGATTAGTTGTATTGCGACGATTTTTTGTACTCGTGTAACGAGAAACACCAGGCGAACGCTTGTTGGCGTTTGTACGACACTCTGTACATTCTAATGTCACTATTATACGGACACCTTTATTTTTAGCCATAATAATTCAGACCAACAATGTAAGCCAGCAGATAATAACACAAATACTTATTCTCTCACATTACGTCTGATAATTTCAACTATCTATCTATTGTTCATGTTCGACAAATAGTTTTAAGGCATGAAATCATCATAATCCTATCATCGCCTTCATGGAAAGTCTTTTGCAAACGCGATCGCGTTTTAATCCAATCAATCAGATTCTTCAATTATGCTTGGTCTTAACAACAGCATAGCAGTGACAATTGATTAAAAATGCCCATTTTTCTACTTTTACGTTAATTTAAAGTAGACATCTCCGAAGAAGAATGTAGAGGCGCGTTAGCGCTGCGTGAACAAATGTCATTATATCGCGTCTCTACAAAGTTTATGAATGACGCAAATGAATTAATTAATTCAAAAAATATTATTCGTGTTTTATTAAAGAGTTACAAATTGAACAAAAATATTAGTTAATCAAAATAGGAGTTAATTGCAATGCTATCAGTAAAAGAAGCAGAAAATATTATATTTGATTTAGCTAAACCCTTAAATAATCAACAAGATATCGAAACCGTCGATTTATTTACAGCTAATAGCCGTATTCTCGCTTCACCTGTTACCAGTAAACTCGACTTTCCTCACTGGGATAACTCAGCAATGGATGGTTACGCGGTAATTTATCAAGATGTAAAACAAGCTAGTGAGGAAAAGCCTGCGGTTTTAAAACTTGTTGAGGATATTCCCGCAGGCTATCAACCCCAATCTCACATTCAATCGGGACAAGCTGCGCGGATTTTCACTGGTGCTGTAATGCCCAAAGGTGCAGATACTGTAGTAATGCAAGAAAACACCCGTCGTGAAGCAAATCAAGTCTTCATTCTTGCAGCACCAAAACCCCAAGAATTTGTGAGAAATCGTGCTGCTTATTACCAAGCTGGAACCGAATTATTACCAGCAGGAATTAAACTAAATGCTCCCGAAATAGCTATTTTAGCAGCTGCACAATGTATCAAGTTCAATGTTTATCGTCGTCCTATTGTAGCTATTTTGTCTACGGGTAACGAACTAGTAACACCCGATGAAAAATTGCAAGTTGGACAAATTGTAGATTCTAATCAGTATGCTTTAGCCGCTTTGGTAAAAGAATCTGGAGGTGAAGCTTTGATGTTAGGAATTATTAAAGATGAACCCGAAGCGCTTAAACAAACTATTTTCCAAGCTATTAGTAAAGCGGATTTAGTGCTTTCTTCCGGTGGTGTTTCGGTGGGAGATTATGATTATGTTGAGCAAGTTTTAACATCTTTGGAAGGAGAAATTAAAGTACGTGCTGTCGCGATGCAACCAGGTAAACCTTTAACTGTTGCTACATTTTCCGCATCTAATAATCCAATATATTTCGGTTTACCAGGAAATCCGGTTTCGGCTTTGGTAAGTTATTTACGTTTTGTACAACCAGTAATTAAGAAACTTTCTGGGATTGTGGAAGGTTGGAAACCTAGATTTATCAAAGCTCAAACTCGTCAAAATTTAAGTTCTAATGGTAAGCGCGAAACTTATATTTGGGGAAAGTTGAATTTAGCTGATGGGGTTTACCAATTTAGTGTTGCAGGTGGGAATAAAAGTTCTGGTAATTTGATTAATTTGGCTCAAACCAATGCTTTCGCTGTTTTAGAAGTGGGAAAATCATCAGTTAACGTTGGCGAAGAGGTATGGGTTTTACAAGTTTAGTGGAGTCAGAAGTCGGGTTTTTTTGAGATTTTGTGATGTCACCGATATTTATGTTGTAAAAACCCGACTTCAAATTCTCAAGAAAATCGAAACTTTTGTTAAGATACCCTAACTTTACAGAAAACCGTTACAATAGATACAGAAATATGAGTCGTTCGTCTTTATATAGCTAGCTAACAATAAGTAGACAGTTAACTCCCTTGTAAAGACGGAAGTAGGAAAAATAGCCCTATGAAAGCGTCTCGTTTTGTTCAGCGTTTGAGATATAAAGAGGCAAGGAGGAGATTATGCAGCTTACTTATCGTGGAATTAAATATGAATATGTTCCTGTAGCAGTTGAAGTAACTACTCAGGGAGTCTGTGGAAAATATCGGGGTGTAGAGTGGAATTGTCATCACTCACGAATCACTCCTGTAAATCGCAGTGCAGTTGAATTAAATTATCGCGGTGCTGCTTATTATTCTGGAAATCCAGAAGAAGTAGAGAAATTAAAGCAGCGTAAAAAATTAAATTCTATTTTTGCTAAAAGTAATAACCTATTTATTAGAAGTAATAGGAAAAATAATCAGTTAGATACTACTCATTGTGCAAATTTATGCCGCGATTTACAACGTCGTTTGGAAGTTGCTAAGCGTATGGGCGATCAAAACTTGATTCGGATGTTAGAGGATGAAGCTAATCAATTATCAGTGACCAATTGTCAATTATCATTAATGATACTGTATAAACTTTGTAATTAGAGGATTATAAACAATAATATTAATCAAACTAATTGAATTAATGTCATGAAAAATTTTCCGAAATATTCAAATAATTGTTAATTCAATTGGAGAATACCGGGAAATTAGTAAATTAGTCATCAAGGGGTGTTGGAGAAATGGCAAAAAGTAGTACATTATAAAAGTCTGGGAGCTTTGAAAGAATTGACCCCAATATTTAATGTCTACTTATGTCTACACCAGTTTCATCTCCATCTAGGTTCACAGCAGCAACCTCACTTGCTCTTTCATCTCTGCATATTCGTCTAGAAAGTTTAGAAAAAAAGCATCAATGGTTGCTCAAGCAAATCAAGAAAAAACGCACCGAGCAGCAAAATTTTCTCGAACAGATGCGTTCTGTAGCTACGGAAATACACGCTAGATGTACGCCTTGCTTCCAAAAAATGGCACTTCTAGATGACGAAATACATCAACTTTTCGATGAAATTTTGACCACACGGAAATTAGGAAAGCAGACTAAGAAAAATATCGAACAGGTTTATCATAGTCTTCAAGCAGCAGGGATAATCAGCGTCAAACTTGGTTTGACAGAAGATGATATACTAGAAGATTTTTTTGACATACAGGAAGAAGAGGCGGATTGTTCTGATTCATTTTATGAAAATGGCGATCGCAATCGCGATACCGAGTCAGGATATCAACAACCACAAGCAGATTTTGGAGTGGGTAAAACTGGTGAATCAAAAAAGATTCGTCAAACATTTTTGAGATTAGCTGAGATATTTCACCCGGATAAAGTTACGGATAGTGATATTCAGATGCGTCATACAGAAATTATGAAGGAAATTAATAAAGCTTATCAAGAAGGTGATTTAGCAAGATTACTGGAAATTGAAAGATTACATCAGGTAGAAGAATCTTTTTCATTCGACTGTGAAGATGATTTGACTAGGAAATGTAATAAATTAGAGCAGCATAACGAGTTTTTAGAAGTTCAGTATGAAAATCTCAAAAATGAACTTCGACTTGCGAAAAACACTAATGAAGGACAAATAGTTTCAGGTTATAGAAAAGCCGTTCGAGAAAAAATAGATCCGATTGCTCAAATGGTTGAACAAGTAGAATCTGAAATTAAAGTAGTTTCTTCCATCTGTGAGTTTGTGAGAGATTTTAGAGATAAAAAAATTACAATTAAACAATTTATTGAAGGACCTCCAATTTTACGACAAAGGAATCAAGAAATGGTTGATAATTTCTTTGAGGAAATGTTTGGAGAATTTCAGGAAATTGGAATTTTCTAAAGTTAGTTATTTGATAAAAATATTTATTTATAATAAGTAGAGATGTAGGATTCTTGCATCTCTATTTCAATGGAATAGGGAATAGGGAATAGGTAATAGGTAATAGGTAATAGATAATAGGGAATAGGTAATAGGTAATATAGCGCTTTTCACTTGAGTAGAATACAACTTTTACCTCACCCCGCCCTCTTAACCTCTCTCCTCCTGACAGGGGAAGGCGGTAAGGTTTTAGTGTATTGGACTCAACTTAAATTTGCTATAAATCTGATAAAAACCCGACTTCTCACAGAGCCGAAAAATCAAGGTATTTTTATTTATTGATTTATTGATTTATTGATTTATTGATTTATTGATTTATTTATTAAATTTTCAATTGCTTGATCAATCAATTCTTCTCCCTGTAAAACCGTTTCCACTGTATTAAACTGCTGTCGTAATTCCGCAGCGCCGACAAAACCTTTTGCATACCAAGCCATGTGTTTTCTTGCTTGATAAATACCTCTATTTCCCTTATATTCCCACAAGGCTTTTAAATGTTCTTTCGCACATTCCAAAAGCTCGATAGTTGTTGGTGAAGCTAACTTTTCTCCGGTTTTTAAAAAATAATCAATTTCTCCAACCAAAAACGGATAACCCAAAGTACCCCGCGAACACATTACCCCATCAGCACCCGTTATTTCTAAACATTTAATTGCCGATTCTACAGAAAAAATATCTCCATTGGCAATTACAGGAATATCAAGCACTTCCTTGACACGAGTAATCCATTCCCAACGAGCATTCCCATTGTATCCTTGAGCGCGAGTTCGTCCGTGAATGGTAATCATTTGCGCTCCCGCATCTTGGATTCTTTTCGCAAAATCGAGGATAGTAATTTCCCCATCATCCCAACCGATACGAGTTTTTACTGTTACTGGAATATCCACAGCGTTGACAATTTCTCTAACTATTGATTGAGCAATTTCTGGCTGTCTTAAAAGTGAAGAACCGCCTCCTTTACGAGTTACTTTATTTACTGGACAACCCATATTGATATCAATAGTATCTGCACCTTCTTTTACTGCTTTTTTAGCAGCTTGGGCAAGAAAATCTGGACGACAATCAAATAATTGAATGCTTATCGGACGTTCGTTGATATCTACTTCCATGACTTTCGGTAACTCTTTAACATGAGCCAATCCCGAAGCGTGAACCATTTCCGTATACATCATCGAATCCGGTGCGTAGCGACGCACCAAACGGCGAAATACCAAGTCGGTGACACCTGATAAAGGTGATTGTAAAACTCGGCTGTTGACTTCCACTGAGCCAATTTTTAGAGGAGTTGAAAGTTTTATTTTGAGTTCGGAGGAAAGCATGGGGAATTGGTAATTGGTAATTGGGAATTGGGAATTGGGAATTGGTAATTAAGGTAAAAAATTATTCTCCCCATCCCCCGTCACCCTATCTTTTCATTTTGATTTGAAGATTGATTTTCTACTTGTTTTCTAACTTGCTCCAAGCTTAAATTTAACTCCTTTGCGATTTATTCAAAACTTAATCCCAATTGCAATGAATTTTCAAATTGATTTGGAAGTTGGTATAAAAATGATTGAAATATTAATTACGGCAAACTTACGCTGGGGATAATTCACTTTCAAAATATGTTCAAAATATATTTTATGGTTTCAAACTGGAGAATTTTTCAAATCAAAGCCAAAAGTTTGTTTTTCAAGTCAACTTATCGGCAGATTTATGGAAAATAACTCGA
Source organism: Richelia sp. SL_2_1 (assembly GCA_012033205.1). Taxonomy (GTDB): domain Bacteria; phylum Cyanobacteriota; class Cyanobacteriia; order Cyanobacteriales; family Nostocaceae; genus Rivularia. The sequence goes on from JAAUSO010000003.1 coordinate 75,786, forward strand.
TTAAAAGCCTATTTTTGATCGAAAAGACGGCAAACACCACACTAATGTTACGGTTCACCCGAATTACTCATAGTATTAATTCTCATACATTAGACATTATGCAAGCAAACACTGATTGAGCCATAACTAAGCCATTAAAAATTTATGAAGCATAACCGTCCAAGTACGGGTTCGGGAAACCACCCTTCATTCACAGGCTGCATAGGCTCAGTATATATAACAGTGTAAGCGGGATAATACCCAATTTACATTTTCTATTGATTGATGCCTGACTGGCTGCTTTTTTTAAGCCAGTTAGCTCGAAATTAAATCTTTTATATTCCCATTCATTGTTTTTGTAGTTATACGGAGCCAAGATTAAAATGGCAAAAGTAGTTGGAATTGATTTAGGTACAACTAATTCCTGCGTAGCAGTCATGGAAGGTGGTAAACCCACGGTTATTGCTAATGCAGAAGGTTTTCGTACCACTCCTAGTGTTGTGGCTTTCGCGAAAAATGGCGATCGCCTTGTCGGACAAATCGCCAAGCGTCAAGGGGTAATGAACCCTGAAAACACTTTTTATTCGGTTAAGCGTTTCATCGGACGCAAGCACGAAGAAATTACTCACGAAGCGACTGAAGTTTCTTATAAAGTAGTTCGCGACAGCAACGGAAACGTTAAAGTTGATTGTCCCCAAGCGGGTAAACAGTTTGCTCCGGAAGAAATTTCCGCCCAGGTTCTTCGTAAGCTAGTTGAAGACGCTAGTAAGTATACCGGCGAAACTATCACCCAAGCTGTGATTACCGTTCCCGCATATTTCAACGACTCTCAGCGTCAAGCAACCAAAGATGCTGGTAAAATTGCCGGTATTGAAGTACTGCGAATTATTAACGAACCTACCGCAGCTTCCTTAGCTTATGGTTTGGATAAGAAGAGCAACGAAACCATCTTGGTATTTGACCTTGGTGGTGGTACCTTCGACGTATCTATCTTAGAAGTAGGTGACGGTGTATTTGAAGTACTTTCAACTTCTGGTGATACTCACCTTGGTGGTGACGACTTCGATAAAAAAATCGTTGACTATCTAGCTGGAGAATTCCAAAAGCAAGAAGGTATTGACCTACGGAAAGATAAACAAGCTTTACAGCGTTTAACTGAAGCCGGAGAAAAAGCCAAAATAGAACTTTCCAGCGTTACTCAAACAGAAATAAATTTACCATTATTACCGCAACTCAGGATGGTCCTAAACACTTAGATACAACCCTGACTCGCGCTAAATTTGAAGAAATTTGCTCAGACTTAATTGATCGTTGTCGCATTCCAGTTGAAAACGCACTCCGCGACGCGAAGTTAAAGAAAGAGAATATTGATGAAATCGTATTAGTTGGTGGTTCTACCCGGATTCCCGCAGTCCAAGAAGTCGTGAAGCGGGTATTAGGAAAAGAACCCAATCAAACCGTTAACCCTGATGAAGTTGTAGCGGTTGGTGCAGCGATTCAAGCTGGTGTACTTTCTGGTGATGTTACTGGAATCTTACTTTTAGATGTAAGTCCGTTGTCTTTGGGTGTGGAAACTCTTGGTGGAGTCATGACCAAAATTATTCCCCGCAACACCACCATTCCTACCAAGAAATCAGAAGTATTTTCTACCGCTGTAGATGGTCAAACTAATGTGGAAATTCACGTTCTCCAAGGTGAGCGTGAAATGTCCAACGATAACAAGAGTTTGGGAACCTTCCGTCTGGATGGAATTCCTCCCGCACCTCGTGGAGTACCTCAAATTGAAGTTACCTTCGATATCGACGCTAACGGTATTTTAAACGTTACCGCTAAAGATAAAGGGACTGGTAAGGAACAATCCATCAGTATTACTGGTGCTTCTACTTTGGATAAATCGGAAGTCGAGAAAATGGTTCAAGAAGCCGATAAATTCTCTTCTACTGATAAAGAACGTCGCGAAAAAATCGATCGCAAGAACCAAGCGGATTCCTTAGCATATCAAGCAGAAAAGCAGTTGCAAGAATTGGGAGACAAAGTTCCCGCAGACGATCAAACCAAAATCCAAGGTTTAGCGAAAGATTTGAAAGATGCTGTCACCAAAGAAGACGACGAGCAAATCCAAAAGCTAATGCCAGAATTGCAACAAGCACTGTTTACAGTTGGTAGCAATATGTATCAGCAAGCCGGTGACACTGCTCCTGATAGTGCTGGTGCTGGTGCTGGTGCTGCTGAAGATACAGGTAGCGCTTCTACTGGCGATGATGTCATTGATGCTGACTTCACTGAATCTAAGTAATCATTTTCGCGGTGGGTTTTTTGACTCACCCCGATTTCCAATCATGTTTTTTATCCCCGCAATTCTTGGAATGTGGGGATTTTTGGTTTATAAACTAAGCGGACTAAAATTAACCTAAGTCCAAAAGAAGTCGGGTTTTTATGTTCATTATCTGTCATCAACGACAATCATCGTAAAAACCCGACTTCTCACCCCACAAAACATCAAGCTTTCCCCCGCTTCTTCTTTCTTTTATTGCTGAAAGGTCGGAAAAAGGATAGCGCACTAAAATTACACTATTTTTTGAGTAATTCGGCATAAATCTCAACAAGCTTGATTATCCCAAACCTTATTTAAAGATTTTTCACTTGTTGTTAACCAAAATTGCTGCTCATCTTGATCAGAAATCAAAGTAATTAAAACTTTAGTACCTTCCGATAGTTGAATATCTTCCAATAACTCAATTTTGCCATTACGAACATTAGCCCAGACACTTTTCAGCATTTTATTAGCTCCAAAAAATCCTAATTAAACAAATTACTATCTAATTATTTCATTTTCCTGTTAATTGATGCCACGGCGCAACCCTATATGAGGAGATGCGGAAAAAGCTTTTGCTGCTTAAACTTGTGAAAGTGTAATTATTTTTATTGTTGATTGTTATGCCATCTTTATTTAACAAGATTCCCCAAAATTCGTCTGAAGCTAATATTAAAGAGAAAAAGTTCTTGCTGATTCCTCGTTCCCAACGTCAAGAATTCTTTTTGTTGTTTACTTTTATGACAACTTTGGGATGGATTGGAGGGGGAATTGCTAGTCTTGCTTTAGAAAAAATGCTCCGAGAGAATATACCTGCTGATTTTGCTCAAAATCAACTGTTGTGGTATCGGATTGCAAAATTAATTGCTACTAGTTTATTTGCATTAATTTTCGCAGCAGATCAATCTATTCCTCTGCATAAATATATATCTGGTTGGTGGTGGACTTTTGCAACCGCAATCGGTTGGTTAGTCGCTAATACTGTTTCTAATGCATGGATTGCTTATATTTCATCTGTTGCTGCATCAACAAATCAAATATCGTCACAAGCAGTTATCTTTTTGGGAATATTATCAACTGCTGCTTATGTTTTTTCTTGGCTTTGGTTGGGTTTATTACAATTTTTGGTGTTACGAAAATATGTAAAAACTGGATGGTGGTGGATTTTTGTACCGTCTATTTCCTATTTATTTATTAGTATCTCAATGCTATTAGTTTCCTGGGGGGAAAACTTGATTCCAGTAATACATCGTGATGTAATTTTATATTTAATAAAACAAGGATTAACAGCATTTATTTTGGCTGCAATTCCGGCTATTAGTCTGTGTCGTTTGCACAGAAAGAATATTTAAGAGGCTCTTGCTTCAATTCAATTAGAATGGAGGCAGTATCCGGCGGTTTAAACCGCACGCCAGGTAAAGTATTAAATTAACGTTAATTCGACGAATAGCTTCAGAAGTCGGGTTTTATGATGATTGTCTGTTACAACCCAAATTTTTCTTAAAAACCCGACTTCTAACCCCCCGAATCGAAGCAATGAACATCGAACTCACTTAAAACTCAAAACTCCTTGATCAGCATCCAAAGTTACCATTACACCTACAGGTAAAGCTGCATTGGGTGCTTGATGTCCGAAAGGTAAGCTCGAAACCACGGGAATGCCTAAATCACCAAGGCGATCGCGTAATACTTCCTCTACGGTGAAACTAGGTATATTTGGTGGCGCTTCACAATTAGTAAAACTACCTACAGCTATTCCGGCGATTTTTGCTAAAGCTCCACTCATCCGCCATTGAGTCAACATTCTATCAATGCGATAAGGTGCTTCTGTTACATCTTCTATTGCCAAAATTACACCATCAAGTTCTGGTTGCATCGGTGTACCCAACAGATGAGTTGCCACTGTCAGGTTAGCTGGTAATAATTTACCGCTCATAATACCACCTCCCCATCCCTTACCTTGTAAAGGTTCGAGGGATTTACCTTCTACTAAATCAAATAATCTTTGGATCGACCAACTTGGTTCTTCTGCTAAAGTGGTCATTACAGGTGCATGAACCCCACAAATTCCTGCTTTGTAAAGACTCCATAATAAAGCTGTAATATCGGAGAACCCAATTAACCACTTTGGAGATGGGACATCGGCAGTTTCTTGATTTTGCAACATCCACGTCCATGCTTCTAAAATCCGCGTTGTGCCAAAACCACCTCTAGCACAAAGAATACCACGACATTCCGGGTCTTGCCATGCTGCTGCTAAGTGAGTGCGGCGTTTTGCGTCATTACCGGCTAAATATCCCCATCTATCCTCTATTTCCGGAATTACCTCCACTCGATAACCTCGCGTTCGCCAAATTTCTACACCTCTGTGGAATGCTGCAATTTCTCGTAAAGCACCGCTCGGAGCAATTACCCTCAATAAGTCTCCAGGTTGCAACGGTTGCGGTACTACTAAAGTTTTGGGGTGTTGAATTTTGACTTGCATTGACTGCTGGTTATTTGTAATAGCTGGTAATGGGGAAGTTGTCATTTGATTTTAGATTTTGGATTTTAGATTTTGGATTACTCTATTCTTTTAAAAAGAAGCTCATACTTTGAGATTTTAGATTGTGTTTCTTTGTTCGCCTAAGTTAGATATCTATCCGTAAAAATGAGATGAAAAAATCATTAATTATCCTCAAATTTCTGGAATTTTAAACCATGTCAACTGTCAACTGTCAACTGCTAACTGTATTAATAAACCATTGTTCAAAACGTTTACCCAATACTTCTAAAGAAAATTCTTTTTGTGCTGTATCCCGACAAGTTTGACGGTTTATTTGATCTAATCGTTTTGTCGCTTCGATTAATCCGGTGACACTATCTGGTTCTACTAAAAAACCAGTTTTCCCATCTTGAATAATAGATCCAGGACCACCCCGATTATAGGAAATTACTGGAACTCCACAAGCTAAAGCTTCAATTGCTACATTGCCAAATGCTTCTACCCATCTGGGTGTCATAATTAATGCCTTACATTGCCGGACAATTTGCTGCATTTCCTTAGTAGATAAAAATCCTAAATATTCAATCGGTGCATTTGGGTAATCTTGCTGAATTTTCTGCCAGTAAGATTCATCTTGAATTTTACCCATAATCTTGAGTGGAATGTTAGTACTTTTTGCTACAGCAAAGGCATCTTCTAAACCTTTTTCTGGAGAAATTCGACCCAACCAAGCTAATTGTTGCTTGGGTTGACTGCAAAATTCATACAAGGATAAATCTATACCACTACTCAAATAATATATTGGTGGAGTTAATTGGGGAAAAGTAGCGGCTTGTGCGGCGGTATAAAAACCAATAGTACCGGGAAATTGTTGTGATATTTCTACGATAATTCCGTCAAGAGCATCGGCAAGAGAACCCATACTGACGAAATGAGCTACAGGACGTTTTAAAAAAGGTGTCAAGTAAAAAGGCAACCAATCGTAAGCAAAATTAACAATCAAGTCATATTCATCCTCGACTTGACGAACGTAATCCCACATATTACCTAAAACAGAATTTTTTGGCATGGTAATAGGTGTTGTACGTTCTAAACTTTGGGCAATAATTTGTAAATTTCCCGAAATCTGCATTATCGGTAAGTTATCCCATGTCGAGCCAGCAGGAGCAACAATTTGCAAATCGTGTCCCCGACGGATAATTTCTTGGGCAATATTATACAAACTTAATTCCACACCACCACCAAGTCCAGAACCAAGTGGCCCAACAGGAGTAGAAACGAAGAGTAATTTCATTAGTAATTATTAATGGGTAATTGGTAATTGGTAACTGTCAACTGTCAACTGTCAACTGTCAACTATCAACTGTCATCTTGCCACTCTTGTGGATATTGAATCTGGGTTTGTGGTCCCTCGGATGGTAAAATACGAATACGGTTCATTTGCGAAATTGCATATCTTGCTGTTTCCTGTACCTCTGAATCTTCATCTTCCATTGCCATGGATAACATTTGACTAATTTGAGCCATCATGTCGTAAATGCGAGTTAAGTCACGGATAGCGTTTTTTCTCACGTCGGCACTTTCATCTTGTAAGGAAACTGCTAAAGCCCGATTCATTGGTTTAAGGGTACGGGTACCAATTTCTGCCAGAGCTGCTAAAATCAAACTACGTTGCTGGGAATCACTTTCAACCATTTGTTCTACCAACGGCTGAATTGCTCGCGAATCTCCTTTTTGCCCTAATTCCCAAATTGCTTTACGTCGCTTTGTAGGGTTGGAACTTTCTAAATCTTGGATTAATTCATCGAAAATGTTGATTTTGGCAAGACGGGAAGTCTTTTCTGCTCGAAGTAAGTCTGGAGATGGTATAACTGTAGATAATTCACCATCAAAAGCATCACTGGGCAAATATTCTTGAGTACCTTGAAGCTTGGGTAAAGATGGTTGAACTAAATCTGTATCTGTATCTTTGATATATTCTTCGCGATCGCTATTTTCTAGTTTATCTGGGAATGGTTGAGCTATTTCAGTATCATCATCTACATAAGTATCAGCATTATTTAATTGATTTAATTGTCTGGAATATCTAAACCATTGAATGACATAAAACAATATTCCTACACCCGCCAATATTCCCGCAGCTATCAAACCAAACCGAATTAAATCACTTTGTAAAAATTTTACCTCCTCATTTGGTTCCGCAACAGCTTCTGGGGTGGGAGTAGAAGCAAAACCGCCTTGTTTGGCGATTTCTGTTTGTAGGAGTTGTCTAGTTCGACTACCTGCAATCCCATCCGCAAATAAACCCTTGTCTTGCTGAAACTTAATTACAGCGTTGCGTGTAGTTGTACCAAATTGTCCGTCTGTAATGCCGTCATAATAACCCAATTTTTTCAACTGGTTTTGTAAAACCTTGACATTTTCTCCCGTATTACCTACTCGCAGGTTAGAGGGTAAAATCGTATCGGAGGAATTAACTTGAGCAATTTTTAATAAAAATGGTTTGTTCTGATAATTAGTTGCAACCGTAGAATTGATGTCAATTCCCAGACAACTCAGATAAGTAAATATAACTATAGGGTAATAACATCGCCTCATACAGCAAATTTCGGCAAGATAGTATTGTAAAAGTTACCGACACAACGATAACTTTAATTTACTTATTAATCTACTTAAAATGTTAACTTTTATCTTGACAAAAAGTTTAATGACTAGATAAAGAAGTAGTTCATTGTAGCGAATATTTTTATTTAATGTAAAATCTAGTGTAAAATCTCTGCTTCTGACTCTCTGACTTGAATTTTTAAAGGATTCAGCTTGTTTTGAGATATTTCTAAAGTAGATTGCGTAGTTGTCTGAGGTAGAATATCGCCATCGATGTGCAACGGTTGCAGCTGATTGCGTTTGTCTAAAACATCCCGTTGATTAATTAAATAAATACTGGCTAGAGTGATTGCAACTCCTACCCACTGCAAAGCACTCAAAGATTCATTCAACAAGATACTACCAAATATCAAAGCAAATATCGGAGTTAAGAAGGTTAGAGAACTTAAACTGGTAAGATTTCCGCTAGAAGCAAAGTAGAAAAACATCCCATAGGCGATGGCGCTACCGAATATTGTCGCATAACCCAAAGCTATCCAGTCTGAGGGAATTAAATTCTGTATCTGTTGAGATTCTGTGGTGGCAGAAATTCCCCACAATGGTAAACCACCCAATATCATATGCCATCCGGTAGCGGTGATTGGATCTACATGACGAATCACAAATCGAATCATTACAGTTCCCACAGCCATACTCAACGCAGCTAGCAGCATCAATAATTCACCGCTTTGGAAAAATGATTGAGACATCGGAAATACGAAGTTGCTATTACTAGAGAAAATACTTAAAATTAGTTCGTCAGGTAAACCGATGATACTAATACCTAAAATTCCTAATATTAGTCCCAAATATCCATATAAGCCTATTTTTTCTGCAAACAACCATGAACACATCAGTGCTACAGCTAAAGGTTGAGAATCAATCATTACTGAACCTAATCCCGCACCAGTCCTTACTAACCCTTCTGCTAAAAAGCCTTGAAACAGCGCTCCATCAACTAATCCAAATAGAGCAATCCATAGCCAAGCTTTCCAACCTTTGGGTTGAGGTTTACCCATGATTGCAGCCACAATCAAAATCAATATCCCCGCCGGTAATATTCGCATCCCTGCCAGGAAAAAAGGCGTAGTATGGGTAATAACTCCTTTCATCGCTACCATCGCTGTACCCCAAAGGAAGAAAGGCGAAATTAATAATAATGGTTTTAAAAGGGAAGAATCCGGGGACGCACTTTTATTTAACTGCATGAGATTACAAAAACTTTGATTTACGCAGGTCAAGATTTAATTTATATTAATCAATCTTAACTAAATATTGCGTTTTGTGAAGGAAATAATACTTATTTATTTTGGTAATGGGTAATTGGTAATGGGTAATTGGGAATAGCTGCTAGTTGATAGTTGTTGGTTGATGGTTGTTGGTTTATGGTTGTTGTTTTATGGTTGTTGGTTGATGGAGAATGAGTAACTGTCCACTGTCAACTGTACACTGTCAACTGTACACTGTTCAAACATATGTCTTTAACTCGCGCTGATTTAGAATCGAGCCGGTTGCACAACATGATTTTGCAATCTGGTTTAGGAATGCAACTATTAAGTGAAAGCCAGTTGCAAGAGTCTATTCGCGTTACTTTAAAGTCCCATAAAGCAGATACGGATGTTTGGCTGTTCGCTTATGGTTCGTTAATTTGGAATCCTATATTTAAATTTACTGAGCGTCGTGTGGGAACTGTTTATGGTTGGCATCGCCGTTTTTGCTTGCGAGCGCTGGTTGGTAGAGGAACTCCGGAGCATCCCGGTTTGGTACTCGGATTAGATTCTGGGGGTAGCTGTCGCGGCGTTGTTTATCGTATCCCTGCTGCTGAAATACATTCCGAATTGTTGCTCTTATGGCGACGAGAAATGGTCATTGGTTCGTATATTCCCCGATGGGTGAAGGTAGTATCTGATACAAACAAAATTATGGCGATCGCCTTTATCATCAACCGACATCATCCAGATTATGCGGGTAAAATGTGTTTTGAAAGCACTGTTAATACTATCGCTACAGCCAAAGGTGAACTCGGTTCGAGTGCTGAATATTTAATCCAAACTGTTAAGGGTTTAGAAATAATGGGAATAGAAGATAAACATCTGTTGCAATTGCATTCTAGTGTATTAGAACAACAGAATAATTGGTAATTGCTAATTGGTAATTGGTAATTGGTAGTTGGTAATAGTTATTTAGAATTACTAGTTAATTTACTTTTTTGATTTAGTAATTCTTTGATATCCGGAGGTAGTTGTTCAAAGTTTGGATTTTGAATGGCATTTTTGCAAGTTCTACCTGTATTTCGATTGCGATATCTTCAAGTTTAGTTTCTTCATGATGGTACATTTCTGTATTGGGAATCCACCATTCAAAAATGACATCTAAATTTGAGTATAATCGGCATTTGACGATTTTTTCGTATTGTTCACCAAATTTTCCTAAGTATCTAGCAATTTCGGTTTTTGTCATTTTATTTGATGTTTTGGGATTATTTTGGATCTGGTGATTACAGGGAATAGGGAATAGGGAAAAGGCAATAGGAGATGGGGGGAAATTCAATAATTGAAAACAACTATCAACCATCAACCAATCACTGTCAACTGTCAACTGTATTCTACAAACTCACAATTAATTTAACCCCAAATACTTCCTCAAATACTACTTTGCTATAACTCAAACTCCAAAGTTCTATAGCACAATCATCATTTTGACGAGATGGAATAACTTTTAAATATAATTCTTTATCATCTTTACTAAAATTGCATTCAATTCTGGATATTGCGCCATTTTGTCTTCTATCAAGGGATGTTGCTAATCTCAACAACGGACTTAATTGTTCTACTGTCAATCTTTGCTCTTTTGTCACAAGATTTTTATAGTTCTCATGCTTTTTCTTCGGTTGAGATTTACGATGATAACGCGCTAAATTAGCGATGATTTCGATTTCTGTTTCGTTATAACCGAGCAATCCGCTATTACGAATTAGATAATATGAGTGTTTGTGATGAGAAGAATGATTTATATAATGTCCGCAGTTGTGTAACTCTGCCGCAGCCCATAATAAAAATCTTTCTTGATTCCCCCATTGGTGCAAATGACCTTTGGTTTGGTCAAATAATGATAAAGCAAATGCTGCGATCCGTTCGCTATATTGTAAATTAACGTGATATTTATTCGCGACTTTTAACACACTTCGCTGTCTAATTGTGCTTTGGAAGCGCAGACGACTATCGATCAAATCGTGCGCTAACATCCAATCGACAATTACTCCTTCTCGTAACGCCCGCCCGCAGGTAGTTATAGATTCTACACCTAAAAGTGTCATCGCTTCCTGTAGTATTACTGCACCTGCTAGTATAACTTCTGACCTTCTATCCGGCATAGCGGGTATATTTTCTCGTTGATCGTTAGTCATTTTCCGCAACCGCGTTACCCATTCCCGTAAATGTTTTAAAGTAAAATTGTAACCGTTCAATGTCGAAGGATTAGAATCGGATATTGCTTTAGCATGGATAGTAGCCAAGGTTTCAATTGTACCGGAAGTTCCTACTAAACGGACTTCTTCGCCAAAATTAAGGTTTGATAACACTTCTTCTGCTGCACGTTCGAGCATTCCCCTGGCATAGGCTTGCAGGTAGTTAAATTCTTGGTCGCTTATCGGATCAGTTGTGATTAATTCGCTGGTTAATCTGACTGCTCCCACTTTGCTGCTAGTAAGACAACGCTCCTCGTGGGAATCACCTAAAATTAACTCTGTGGAACCACCACCAATATCAATGATAATATGTGCTTTGTTGTTAAATTCCATCCCCGAAAGCACGCCCAAATAAATCCGTCGGGCTTCTTCTTCTCCGGAAATTAGGTCAACATCTAAATTTAATTCTTCTTTGATCCAGGACAAAAAATATTTACCGTTGGGTGCTTCCCTGACAGCGCTGGTTGCGACTGCAATTATTGCTTCAGCATTTAAAGTTTTGGCAATCTCTTGAAAACGACTTAAAGCCGCAATCGCTTTAGTCATTGTTTCTGGTTTGAGATTTCCTGTGTCAATATCGCGATCGCCAAGTCTAACGGTGTCTTTTTCTTTACCGATAATACTAAAAGATGGTAAGCGCGGTTCAATTTTGACAATTACCATGTGTACCGAGTTGGTACCTAAATCAATCGCTGCAATTATCCGCTCGGAATTAAAGTTTTGGTTGGAAACATCTGTTGTCATTACTGAATTAACCATTGTTTTTTTTATAAAACTTAGTAATAGTTAGTTTTGAGGATTCTTGTCGGTGCAGTACCTGTATTGAGGGAAACTCGATACAAGTCAATCTGAATAAATTTAAAAGTTAGCTTATACTATTTTTCTACAGCTTCACCTAAAAGTATCCAGAATTAGTTTAATTTTTATTTGGTTGTTTATGATGTTTTCTAGATATCAAATCAGTGAACAGTTTATAGTTAACAGTGAAGCGCAAAGCCTGTCCTTATGACATATATTTATTTATTGAATGCTTCCTATTTTACCTCCCACCATACACCGAGGAGGGAAGAAGTATCGGAAGAGCTCCCTATTAAACAACTTCGAGTTTGGGAACTGATAACTGTTAACTGATTACTGATTACTGTCAACTGATTACTATGATTACTCAATCAGAACAACAAATTGAATCTACATTTAGCAAAATAATCCGACTTCTACGATGGAATAAACCAGAAGGAAGATTAATCTTGATGATTCCTGGTTTATGGGCTGTATTTTTAGCAGCACAAGGAAAACCACCTTTACCATTAGTAGGAGTGATTATTTTAGGCACTCTGGCTACAAGTGCTGTGGGATGCGTTGTCAATGATTTATGGGATAAAGATATAGATCCCGAAGTCGAAAGAACGAAAAACCGCCCCCTTGCTTCTCGTACACTATCGATCAAAGTAGGGATAGTCGTCGCGATTGTCGGAATGGCTTGTGCTGCGATTCTCGCTTTTTATCTTAACCCGCTCTCTTTCTGGTTGTGTGTCGCAGCAGTTCCGGTAATTCTGCTTTATCCCGGTGCAAAACGGGTATTTCCCGTACCTCAGTTAGTGCTTTCTATTGCTTGGGGTTTCGCCGTATTAATTAGCTGGAGTGCGGTAACACAGAACCTTTCACAACCAACTTGGCTGCTTTGGGGTGCCACTGTATTATGGACTTTAGGATTTGATACAGTTTATGCCATGAGCGATCGCGATGATGATAAACGCATCGGTGTCAATTCTAGCGCTTTATTTTTGGTAACTATGTTCAAGAAGCGATTGCTGTGTTTTTTCTCGCCACTGTTGCCTTATTAATTTGGTTGGGAATTGTCACACATCTTCATATTGCATTTTGGATCAGTATTGCGATCGCATTTACTGGTTGGGTATGGGAATATTTACGTTTGAAACAATCAGATTTACCCACAGCAGCTTACGGTGGAATGTTCCGAGAAAACGTCTGGATTGGTTTTATTCTGCTCGCTGGAATGATAATTGGGAATTTTTGAACTAGTATTCCTTTTCATTAGTTTTGATGGCTTAATTAATATAACTTTACTAGTAGTCGAATTTTACCAGAAATCTTGTAGAGACGTTATATGTAACGTCTTTACATTACGTCGGTAGACAAACAAAACCAATTAAAATTAATGAAAAAGACCACTAGGTTTGTTAATTCAAATTTTATTCAATTCTTGTAGTGCGGGCAAGCCTGCCCGCTAGAAAAATATAAATTAAATGCGCGACAACTTATCCATAACGCACCCTAAATCCACAAACCTCAATCTAAAATCTAAAATCCTCTACTCCCAAAGTCTTCACCAAAAAAGCCCACTTATCCGCAGCTTCTTCAATAATCTTCGTTGTCGGTTTACCTGCACCATGTCCAGCTTTTGTTTCAATTCTTATTAATACTGGTGCATCTCCATCATGAGCTGCTTGTAATGCAGCGGCAAATTTGAAACTATGGGCGGGTACTACTCGATCATCATGATCTGCGGTAGTAATTAAAGTCGCGGGATAAGCTGTCCCCACTTTCAAGTTATGCAAAGGTGAATAAGCATAAAGGGTTTTGAAATCTTCGGGATTTTCTGAGGAACCGTATTCGGGAACCCAAGCCCAACCGATGGTAAACTTATGGAAGCGCAACATATCCATCACACCCACTGACGGTAAAGCAGCACCGAATAAATCGGGACGTTGCGTCATACAAGCACCTACCAATAATCCACCATTACTAGCACCGGCGATCGCCAATTTCTCCGATTTAGTATAACCGTTGTCTATCAACCATTGTGCAGCAGCGATAAAGTCATCAAAGACGTTTTGTTTTTTATCTTTGATTCCCGCTTGATGCCATGCTTCGCCGTATTCACCACCACCGCGTATATTAGGTACGGCGTAAACTCCACCCATTTCCATCCATATCAAGCTACTAACTGAAAAGGTAGGTGTTAAAGAAACATTGAAACCACCGTAAGCGTAAAGGTATGTCGGGTTATTTCCATCTAATTTAATTCCCTTTTTATGGGTAATAAACATTGGTATTTGAGTACCATCTTTGCTTTTGTAAAAAATCTGTTTGGTTTCGTAATTATCGGGATTAAAATCTACTTTTGGTTCGCGAAAAATCGTACTTTCACCAGTTACCATATCGTAGCGATAGATAATTCCTGGTGCAGTAAAGCTGGTGAATTGATAAAAGGTTTCGGTGTCACTGCGTTTACCATTAAAACCACCTACGGAACCGATACCAGGTAATTGAATTTCTCGGACAAAATCACCGTTAATTTCAAAAATTTTAATTTGACTGCGAGCATCTTTGAGATATTCAGCAACAAATTGATTATTAAGAGTACCGACACTTTCTAAAGTTTCTGTGGTTTCAGGAATGATTTCTTGCCAATTTTTAGATCCCGGTTTTTTGGTATCAATAGCAATAACTTTTCCTCGTGATGCATTTAAATCAGTTTGAAAATAAAAGATATTTTCATCGTTATCAATCAAGCTGTAAGAAGCTTCAAATTTATTGATTAATTCGACAACTTGACTTTGAGGATTAGTTAAATCTTTATAGAAAACCAAGTTTTTAGAATCAGTTCCCAACCAAACTGAAATAATTAAATAATTGCCATCCTCGGTAACACTACCGTTAAAACCCCACTCTTTTTGGTCAGAACGTTGATAAATTAAAGTATCTTGTGATTGGGGCTGACCTAATTGGTGATAATAAAGCTTTTGATAGTAATTAACATCTTCTAACTTAGTCTTTTCATTTGGTGCATCATAAGCACTATAGAAAAAACCTTTACTATCATTAGTCCAAGAAGCTCCAGAAAATTTAATCCATTTTAAATGGTCTTTTAAATCTTCACCCGTGTCAATATTTCTCACCTTCCATTCTTGCCAATCGGAACCAGCAATTGATATACCATAAGCTAAATATTGTCCATCTTCGCTAATAGATATACCCGAAAGTGCAACAGTACCATCTGCTGAAAGTTGATTCGGATCAAGTAAAACTATTGGTTTATCGTCAAGATTTTTTAAAGTATATAAAACACTTTGATTTTGTAAACCATCATTCTTAAAATAAAAATAACGATTCCCCTCCTTAAAAGGAACGCCATATTTTTCATAATCCCATAATTTCGTCAAACGTTTCTTGATATCCTCTCTCTGGGGAATTTTTTCAAGAAAACTAAAAGTAACTTTGTTTTGTGCTTCCACCCAAGCTTTAGTTTCTGGAGAATCGGGATTTTCCAGCCAACGGTAGGAGTCTGCAACTTCAGTACCGTGGTAATTATCAACTTGTTCGCTTTTGCTAGTTGCTGGATAGTTTAAATTGTGTACAGTAGTCATGTTTTTCTGGGAAGAAGTTACCTTTACATAGTACAAAAATGTAGAAATAATAACTATTGTCAAAAAGATAGTTAAAAATTTAGGTAGAACCGAAAACAATTTTTTCATTCAAGCTTGATATTGAATTTCAAATATATACAGAAAGTTCGTTATATTGCATAACGTTTATCAATGATATACACATGAAATTCAATTTTTACGCATTTTTTGATTTATTCCAGAAATATTTGGGTAATTTAAGGCTATATGGAATTTTTTATTTTCGTCCATTGAATAGAGGTGAGTGATGTTTGAATGGTTTGATGAATTTAAAGCTAGTGTGGAAGCAGAAATCAAGTCAGGTATTGAATCAAGCGTTTTGGGTTTAGCTCAGTCATTTATGAATGGAATCGAAGAATTTTTTAAAGTTCCAGAACCCGACGGAGCGTTTGAATTGATTCGCACTTTTCACCCTTCAACCGTTCAAACGATTTCTATAGATGGGGTTACGATTGAAGAAGACTGCTGGAAAATTGAATCTTATGGTGAAAAAAAAGTTTTGCTATTTGAAATTGCCGAACCTAATGTATCGGAATGCTTGCTATTGTGTCAGGCTCAAGTTAAGACTGCAAATTTATGTAAGCCTGCAAAACTTACTTTGAGCGCTAGAAATTCTGCTGGATGGACTTCCAATCAATATGCATCGGCTGAAGGTACAACAATTTGGCATCTTTGTAAAGTACCATTTCACTTTAAAAAGCAAGGATTTTCGGAATCCCTTGCTGTGAGTGTAGAATTTCAAAGTGGGGGAGTGTTTTGGCTCAAAGATGTCGAGATTTTACAAGCCCCTGTTAAACAGTCTTCCAATAGTTATCAGAAATAGCCTGTGGGGTGAGAAGTCGGGTTTTTACGATGATTGTTCGATACTACAGATATTGCAGCTAAAAAACCCGACTTCTTCATACAACTGGGTGAGAAGTCGGGTTTTACGATGATTCTCCGATACTACAGATATTGCAGCTAAAAAACCCGACTTCTTCATACACTAACAACTAACTACTAACCACTAACTTTTCACCTTTGAGCATCCTCACAGCAGCTTCCAGTAAAGCTTCTTCTAGATAAGGCTTAGTAAAATACCCACTTGCACCTAATTGAATTGCCATTTGTCTATGTTTATCGGCACCACGGGAAGTTAACATGGCAATGGGTAAATTATTCAAATCGGGGTTTTTCTGAATTCGAGATAGTAATTCTAATCCGTCACAACGGGGCATTTCGATGTCACAGAAGACAATATCGCAAGGTAAGCCGGAACGTAATTTATCCCAGGCTTCTTGTCCATCACGGGCTTGTTCTACACGATAACCAGCTTTAGTAAAGGTAAGAGAAAGTAACTCGCGTACTGTAATGGAATCATCAACAATCAGCACTGTGGGGTCAATTTTTGCATCCGCAGGTTCTACAGGTATGAGAGTATCTTTTTGCTCCCAAAGACTAACGGTACTTTGTTTCGATGTCCGACCCTCAAAGATGTCAATTAACTCTAGCACATCAACAATTGGCATAATTCGACCATCTCCGAGGATGGTAGCACCTGCTACACCAACAGGTTTTGGTGCTGGTCCTTCAAATTGCTTAATGACAATTTCTTGCTCGCTCAAAACTTGGTCAATTTGCAGTGCAATCATCGTATTCCCCGAACGCACTGCAATTACGGAAATCATATCATCATCTCTATTACCACCGTAAACGATACCGCGACTCAGGAGACGGTTAAATGTTAATAACTCTTTGAGGGGACGGAACGGTAGTTTTCGCTCGCGCCAAAGTATATATTTCTTACCATCGGCATCTTCGCGAATACTTTTAACCGGCATATCCATGGTATCTTCCACACCATCCATGGGGAAAGCAATTCTAGCTTTATCCGAAACACAACATAAAGCTTTACAAATACTCAAGGTTAGCGGTAAACGAATTGTAAATTTAGTCCCCTTACCCAAACTGGAATCGGTGGTAATTGTTCCTCGGATTTCACTGATGGAAGTCCGAACTACATCCATTCCGACACCACGCCCTGCAAGTTGATCGGCTTCATCTTTGGTGCTGAAACCTGAATGGAATAATAGCTCGTAGACTTCCATTCGGGAGATAGTTTTTGCTTGTTCCGCTGTAATTAAACCTACCTTTACCGCCTTTTTCTTGACTTTCTCAGCATCAATCCCAGCACCATCATCGCTTACGGAAATCACAGTTTGATTACCTTGGTGGAAAGCGCGGATTTTGATTGTTCCTTGAGCAGGTTTACCCCTGGATTCTCTTTCTTCAGGGGTTTCAATACCATGGACAATGGCGTTATTTAATAAATGAGTCAAAGGATCGCTCAGATACTGAAGAATCATTTTATCAACTAAAGTATCCTGACCTTCGATAATCAAATTCACTTGCTTACCGCACTTAATCGAATTATCTCGTACTCCTCGTTCCAAACGAGTTGTTACCTGAGAAAACGCTTCCATTCGCGATCGCGTTATTCCTTCTTGCAATTGTGAAGTAACTTGACGAAACTGACGCGCTACCCTTTCATTATCTTCAACAACAAAGTCAATATCACTTGCTGATTCTCTTACCCGGACAATCAATTCAATCATTTCTTGGGATAGGGTATGAAAAGGAGTAAACCGATCCATTTCTAATTCGCTAAAACCCCTATCTGTATTAAAATTATAATTACCACCACCACTGTTATCTTTACGACTGGCGAGTAAAGATGCTTCTAATAACGAACGCTCGTAAAGTTCCTGCATTCTTGCACCCACATCGGAAAGATTCTGTACTTGGTGGAGCAAGTTATCAAGAGATTGTCGCATTCTTTCTTGGTCTTGTTCTAATGTGTTGCGATTGACTACCAATTCCCCTACCAGGTTGCTCAAGTTATCCAAATGCTTCACCGGCACCCGCATTAATTGCTCCCCTTTACTACTGCGAGTATTTTTAGGAGAAGTGGAGTTGCTTTGACTTGTACGGGGTATGGATGTATTAGCTTGTTTAAGTAGGTTTTCTAAGTCGCTGAATTCATCATTGATGGTTGAGGTATCTTCGGTATTTACTGCAATGGGTGTATCGTTTTCTTGGTCATTAGTGAAAACAAGTAAATCTTCTAAAGCTGCAAATTCTGCATCTGGAAATTCTTGCTGTTCAAGTAAAGATTCTAAGTCAGAAAAATCATCAAATTTTAGTTCTTCTTTCTCATTTGACGCGGAATTAAAAGGTAAAAAGGTGATTTTTTCTTCTTTTGATGTTGCTTGTAAACTAATTTCATCATCAAAAGCAATATCTTGGGAAAATAAATCATCAATTAATTGTGCTTCGGTATTAGTTGTAATATTTTCTAACTCTTCTGATGAATCTTTATGGGAAATTACTTCTGCTGCAATTTCCAAGTCAAAAGATGATTCGGTGTAATCTATTTCTGAAGATGGTTGTGCAAAAGGATTATCTATATCATTATCGATTTCAAGTAAATTTAAATTATCTTGTTCTGAGAAACTTGTAAATAAATCTTCTTGGATTAAATCTGCTTCGATTAATTGTCTCAACATCACTTATTATCGATTCGAGCAAATTTAAATTATGCTTGCGTCTGAGAAACTTGTAAATAAATCTTCTTGGATTAAATCTTCTTCTACTAAATTATTTTCTACAAATAATTGTTCAACATCATTGTCATCAACTTCTAGTAAATTATCTTGTTCTGAGAAAGTTGCAAGGAAATAATCTTCCACAGCAGATGATTTTTGAACATCTTGGTTATCAACTTCGATTAAACTTAAATTATCTTGTTCCCCAGTTACCAATAAATCCTGCTCATCAGCATTTTCAGCACTCAGCGTTAATTCCAAGAAATCATCTACAGCATCCGGTGAAAATGTGGAATCGTTGGAATTATCCTCTAAATCTTCCAACTCCAAATCCGGGCTGATAGCTTCTGATACCTGATAATTACTAGCTTCAAGTAAATTTTCTTCTAATATTTTTGCGACATCTTCATGAGGTATGATTTGGGTTTTTTCCCAGATATTACCCAAATTTACTATTACTTCATTTGAAGAATCATCGAATAAATCACTATAATCTTCTTCCTTTGGTGTTTCAAATTCATTAAATAAAGTATTTAACCCGACTTCCTCAAAATTTGGTAAATCAAATATTTCCTCTTGTGATGTAATCTCTGGGACTTCATCCACCGCAGTTTCTGTAAATAAATCGTCAAAATCAACAGTTTGTTCGGTAGATTGTTGACTATGAGAAACAGGTTGATCAAAAAGCGAATCTAATTCATCTTCACCAGTATTGTAATCATTATTATCATCAAAACTAAGTTCGAGTAAATCATTAATTTCTTGTTCACCATCGTTTGCAAATAAATCATCACCCGCAAACTCTTTACTACCAGTATTTTTAAAATCTTCTAAATCTAATTCGGAAAAATCTTCACCAAACAACTGCACTATTGTCATTTCTTCCTTAGCAGTTGTTGGGTTATCTTGAGAACTTTCCTGTTCAAACGAGAGAAAATCAGCAAATTCGCTATCGGTATCTTTAGCTTGATCAATATTAGCTTCTATATCGCGATCGCGTTTTTGTGACTTCTCAACTTTTTGAGCAATTATTTTCTCTTGTTGCCAATTTTCATCAAGTTCAGAAGACTCTCCTGCAAATAAATCTGCTAAAGTATTTAATTCAGATACTCCTACTTCTGGACCGTGAATATTTAATTCATGAATTACTGTCGGTGCATCGCGATCGACACTATCATCAACATTATCGTCCAACTGTTCAGATAACTCAAACAAACTGTTAATATTGTCTTCTGCTTCAAGGCTATCGGCTTGATTATTCTGAGTTGTTAAATACAAAGCCTCCATAGCCGCAACTTCTGAATAATTATCTGCTTGTGGGTTTACGAGTAACTCTGTGTCGGATTCATTAAACTCTAAATTGCTGATATCCAAAAATTCTACTTCAGCAGCCGGAATTAATCCTTCTAATTGCTCACTAATGACAATTTGATTTTCTCGATTTGCTAAAACTAGCTCCAACGCCTGTTTAATCTCAGTAATCGCAATTTTGGCTAAAGTTAAATAAGTATTTTCTTCAGTTGCGATCGCTTTTGTCACTGAGCGACACAAATGGCTCCAAGCAGACAAGTTAAATTTATCTCCTAGTTCAGCTAAATAATCAGTACATTCCCAGAGCTTTTGTCGATTTTCAGCGGTGGCTGGCTGTTTAAATAATTGCAACATCTGCCGCAGTTTATTCAATACTTCTGCTTGCAGTTGGCGATAATTATTTCCAGTAGATACTGCGGTATTTTCTAGGTTTTGTTGTATTTTACGATTCTCAGTGTTGGCAACAACCCCATTTCCACCAGTAGACTGTTGCACCAGCTTTTCTAAATGTTCGTGGAGCCAAGTAAATACAGGTTCAGCTTCAGCCATTAAAGTATTTGCAGTTTCCTCCGTCAAACCAAAAGGGCCGCTCAAATGCTCTAACAGGACTTTTAGAGTATCGGAAACCCCAAGAAACAAAGATTCCAGCTTTTGATCGATTTTGACCGGACTATCCTTAAGGACTTTAAAGCAATCTTCAAGACGGTGAGAAGTACGCTGAATGCTATTCAAGCCAAGCATTGCTGCTCCTCCTTTAATAGAGTGAGCAGCCCGGAAAACTTCGTTAATTAAATCTGGGTCATTAAGAGTACTCTGGAGATTTAACAACCCCTGCTCAATAGTATTCAGGTGGTCTGTTGCTTCCTCAATAAAGTATCCTAAAATGCGTTGTTGTTGTTCCGGTAGCATAATATAGCCGTCTTTATAAGTTATGAGTTATGAGTTATGAGTTATGAGTTAGGAGTTAGGAGTTAGGAGTTAGGAGTTAGGAGTTAGGAGTTAGGAGTTGGGAGTTGGGAGTTAGGAGTTAGAAGTACCCCTGAAGACGGTGTACCAACTTAGTATTAGTTGGAAGCCTTATTCTTACGTTATATACCCAAATTTTAAACCTAAAAATTGAGCGTAAATATTATTTTTGCTTTCAAATTGTAATCGGTGCAAAGCTGAAAACCTGATTATTAGGTTAAAAAAAACTTCACCTTAACAGAGGTAGAGTTAGGAATTAGGATTTGGTAGTTAGGTGTTTTTAACCTTTAACCTTTAACCTTTAACCTTTAACCTTTTTATCTTGATTCAGCAGTTTCGACTCGGAAACGTTCCACGGAGGAAATCAAATCGCGGGATACACCGACTAAATGCTGCAAGGCTCCAGAGACTCTTTGGGCTTCTTGAGAAGTTTCTTGAGCGGTTAATTCTACCGATTGCATTACTTGAGCCACAGCACGAGATGTTTCCGTTTGTTCCACAGTATCTGTAGTAATAGAACGTACTAGTATATCGATTCGATTGGCAACTTGAATGATATTTTCCAAGGAACGTTTAGCTTCTTCAGCTAATTTTGTACCTTTAATTACTTGTTGTGTACCTTCTTCCATTGCAGTCATTACAGAGCCGGTTTCGCTCTGAATTTGCATGACGATTTGTTCGATTTCCTTCAATGATTTGGCAGACTTATCAGCTAGCTGACGAACTTCATCGGCAACAATGGCAAACCCCCGTCCCGATTCTCCCGCACGAGCGGCTTCAATACTGGCATTGAGAGCTAATAAATTAGTTCTCGAAGCAATCTGAGAAATCAAAGCGACAATTTTAGAAATTTCCTGGGAAGATTCCGCCAATCGTTTGACTTTTCGAGTTGTTTCAGCAACAGTTTCTCTAATTTCCAAAATACCTGCTACAGTATTTTCCACAGCTTCCCCACCTTTAAGAGCAATTTCGCTAGCATCGCGGGCTACTGCTTCGGCTTCTCTAGCGGCTTCGGCTACCCTTTGAATCGAATCAGTCATTACCTGTACAGAATTGAGTGTTACCGCCAATTCTTCCGCTTGTCGTAAAGCATCACTAGATAAAGCTCTGGCAAAAGTTTCCGAATTTGTCGCTCCTTTAGTAACTTCTCTGGCTGCGACTTTTACCTGTTGAACAATATCCCGGAGATTTTGAATCGTTAAGTTAAAAGCATCGGCAACCGCTCCGAGTACGTCGGCTGTAACTTCCGCTTGTACCGTCAAATCACCTCTGGCTGCTCCTTCCACATCATCAAGCAAACGAATTACCTGACGCTGTAAATTTTCTTTAGCTTCTTCCTGCTCCTGAGCCTTGCGTGTAGCTTCATGGGTTGTGGTAAAAATCACCCGCGCCATTTCATTAAAGCCAGCAGCTAACTGCCCAAATTCATCTTCAGAATACACCGTAGCTTGTGCATTTAAATTACCTTTACGTACACAATCAAACTGGGTTTGTAAATCCTTGGTAGTGCGACGAACTTGTTTGAGAGTCAGATGTCCCATTGTTCCCGCCGTTACAAAACCGGCGATTCCTGCGGCTAAAGACATTGCCCAACCCGTATTGCGTATAGATTCCCGCTGGTTAGGAGCAGAAAAACTTGTCGCGCCGAAACTAACAACTGCGACTACTACACTGGAGATAATTCCCACCATTCCCGCAGTTAACCATTGTTTTGTTTCTAATGGAGCATTTTCTAAAACCGCAAAAATTCCTTGATCAACATTTACTTGCGGTTCTATTTTATTGCGATCGTTTTGAGTAAAAACTGGAACCGCTTCTTGGGAATTGGAAATACTAAAGAGTTCTGCATCTCTTTGCTCTAAAGGAGCATTATCGGTTTCTATACTGTCTCCAAATTCATCATCAGAGCTACCATTACTAATTCCGGTAGAAGTCGAGCTTTGTGAGTGGTTACTGCTCAAATTGCCATTAGTTTGCAGCGTACCAGAATGAGGAAGTATATCAGAAAAGGTCGGATTTTCCGCAGATAAATCGAAAGCTGAAATATTGCCTAAATCATCAAATTCATCAAATTCATCTAAATATTCGATGTTATTGCGATTATTGTTGCTGTTTTTATCGCTGGCTTTAATAATACTTTTTGTTTCTTCATTATTAGTTGCAAAATCGTCAGTACCAAAAACTTCTTCAAATGCTTCTAAATCAAAACTATCATCCTGATTTTGTAAGTTTTCTGGGGATTGTGGATATTGCTTTGATTCTACTTGAGAAAAATCATCATCAAAAAACTTGCTAGGTAAGCTAAAACTTTCACTTTCTTCGACCGAATTATCCTCGAAAAATAAATCTTCCTCTTGTAAACTGTTACTGGGTGGTAATTCAGTTTGTACAAAGGGATTTTCCTGGGAATTCGTCTCCGGTTCTAAATGTAAAAGAATAGAATCTTCACCAGAATCTTTTGCAGTTTCTTCCTTTATATCTTGTTGCCAAAAAGAAGGTAATTCCAGTTCGGGTTTGGAAATTTCTCCATCGTTTTGATTAACATCTGCTTCTACTTCATTTTGAGCAAAAGGATTATCACTCAAATTATCTGCTTGTAAATTCGGTATTGCATCAAATACCTGACTATGATCATCTAAATCAAATGGACTAGTTAAAGCAGGTTCGTTGAGTAACTCTGTAACTTCCTCATTTTCATTTTCATTAAAAGCAGAAAAAGCAAAGTTATTGCTATCCGAATTGCTGTTAATATCGTCATCCAAAAAATTATCAACAGACTTCTCTTCCTTGGGGAAAAAATCCGATAAATTTATATCTTCACTTCCATCATCAACTTCCTGACTTTGGACATCTGATTGGATTTGATTTTGATAATTATTGATATTTTCCAGACCATTACGAGCAAAATCAACAATTTCGGGATTATCTGTTAAATTTAATACCGCCTCATATTCACCTTGTGCAACATCGTACTTTTGTAAAACATAATATATGTGACCCCTGAGTAAATGGGTATTTGGGTCATCGGTCAAATGCTGTACTACCTGGTCAATCAGTTGAGCAGCCTGTTGATAATCTTTCTGTACATAGGCTTTATAAGCCTGCTGATATATTTGTGTATAATCTATACTTGGTGCCATTTCTTGCCTCCTTTCGGTTATCCAGCCCACCGGGCACTCCGTAAAATTGCCATTTGGTCGAGCAACCGTAGACACCGAGAAAGTTCGGTATCTATGAACCATTCTCCTTTGAGAAAAGGAGCCATGGTATCCGGCACGTTGGTAGGCACTCTTAGATGTTGTACATCAAGCCAGTCCATACCTCCGATTTCTTCAACGGCCAAACCTACTATCGTATCTTGTTCTTCGATCGCAATCACTGAAATTTCTGCCCTATCGGTATTCAATGGAGTTGTTTCTCCAAGAAACTGACCCAAGTCAGCTACCCAAATCACACGACCTCTTAAATTTAGAGTACCCAAAAGTAAAGGTGAAACATTAGGAATCGGAGTCATTCTGTCAGGACTTAATTGAATTACCTCCCGGATACCAGTTGCTGGTAGTGCAAACTCCTGATGCGAGAAAATGAAAAACCGTAAATGTAATTCTCCGTCCTTACTTTCGACATTTAATTCAGGACGGAGCTGATCTTGTCCGACACCTCCTAAAAAATCCGGTTTGTGATCCATATCGCTTTAATCCTTATCCTCGCAGCAGTTGTTTGACAGTTCCCACTAACTCGGTGGGTTGAAAAGGTTTGGCAATATAAGCATCCGCCCCTTGTTTCATTCCCCAGTAACGGTCGAATTCTTCCCCTTTAGAGGAACACATCACAACCGGCACATTTTGAGTTTTCGGATCGGACTTCAACCGGCGACAAACTTCATAACCATTCATCCGGGGCATGACGATATCTAACACTACTAAATCGGGACAAATATTTTGAATTGTCTGTAGTGCCTCTAGTCCGTCCGAAGCGTGAGTGACTGACAAACCACTCGCCCTCAGCAGGTCTGTAATCATCTCCCTTTGTGCAATACTATCTTCCACGATCAGAACTGTACTCATAAATGTCTCATTACCTCCCGATGTAGATGTCCCTTTATTAGGAACATTCCCTAGTCTCCCCGAATTTTGCTCGATTAAAAAAATTATTTATTCACTGTTCTAGTAAGTATTTTGATAATTAGCTTAATTTCCAGTTCGTGATAATATTTTTACTCTATCTTTGCTTGAATCAACAAGTGCTGCTTTCTCCGACGTTGGCGATCGCACTGGAGGCTCGAACCAGATATTTTTTAATTAACAATAGCAATTCGGTTTGCTCGAAGGGCTTTGTCAAATAGTCTGTAGCCCCTACTATCTTTGCTCGAACTCTATCGATATAGCTACTTGTGCCGCTAAGCATGATAATCGGAACGAGTCGGAATGCGCTAGAGTGTCGCAGCATTGCACAAAGTTCGTAACCATCCAAACCGGGCATGACAATATCGCATAAAATCAAATGCGGCTGTAGTTGAAAAACACAATTGAGTGCCTCCAAAGGATTAGTAAAGGCGATTGCATTATAGCCTTGTAGTTGTAAAATAGACTTCACACTTTCGCAAATCGCTGCTGTATCGTCAATACATACTATGACTTGCTGGTTTTTCTGGGAGTGCTGCACGGTTTCTTGTTCATGGGTTAAAGATAGCACGGTATCGGACGATACTATATGTATTAAACCCTGTTGCACGTAAGGATATATTGCTTTTGCTAATGTCAAAACATCTCGATTTAGGTAGCGAGCGAGTTGACGCAAGGAAGTTTTACCATCTGTCCAATGCTGTAATTTTTCGACAGTAGAAGAAGCCAAAGAGGAACGTAGACGGTGAATGTCAGTTAAAAAAGGACATTGCTCTGGAGACTGAATATAGGGATATAGCTGCTTCCACTCCTGTAACTGCTTGAAAATTTTGCTCACAAGAGGCCCAATTTCCAAACTAGTCAGTTGCGGGGCTAAAGGTTGATCCGACTCAAAAATAAAATTGCCTTGACGCAAACTCAATAAATCAAAAAGAGTTTCATGTACTAAGCCATTTACAATACTACGAGCCTGAATCGGATTAATGATATCTTGCTCCAATAGTCTCCATAAATAGCCGTATTCGGGTGCAGACAATGAGTGATCCGAATCCTTTTTTGAAAGTGTTTCTTCTCCTTGCAGTTTAATTCGGTAGTACCGTAAGTAATCGCGAAGACGGAATACAGTACTATTACCTTCTTGAGAGTAGATTATTTGACCGTTGAGGAAAAAAACAAACCAAGTCCGGGGCAAAGATTCTTCAGTATAACCGTAACCAAACTTACTAGTGTTACACGAATCATCAGCTTGAATAAACAGTGACCCAGTTCGCTGTCCCAACTCAATCAATTGCAGGATACTGCGTACATCAATCTCACTTAAATTTCCCTGCATTTAGCAACTAGGCACTCCTTGTTATCCAGTTTACATTCTTTGTTCATTGTGTCCAATTTTTTCCAGAGTTAACAGAAATATTTGAATCATTAGCAAAAAAGCTCAAAACACTCAGACAAAAATTTTACCAACTAGATGATTTTTATTTATAACTCAGCAACAATCAAAATTGAGGATTTGCAAAAAAGATTACCATCAACCTAGACAAGTTTCTGATTTGTTCGTGTTTTTATTCAAGTTAAAGGAAATATTCCTTAATAATCCTGTTGATAGTTGGTAATAATACGGTAGTCATTGACCACTTCATAAGTAGAAAATGTACAGATACGATGGAAGTCGATTATATAAAAATCAATATGCAATGATTAACATCGCATTGATGTCGTTATCTATCGTTTTAAGAAACATCATTCAAGTACATCAATAAGGATTTGCGGTGTGCTGTATTTAGCGGAAGTACAAAAACAAAAGGGTGGCTTACTCGGTGGTGGTGCCAAAACCGAACTAAAACTCCTGGCTTGTCAACGAAAAGACCAGAATTGGAGTACGGTAAACGAGGAAGTAATTGCGGCTGAAGAAGCCAGCAAACTAAATGATGGCGCACTTGTGCTAGCTGAACTGAATGCAACTCGTCAGGTACAGCGATTGCAAGAAGCTGGTCGTCCACTAGTAACCATTTTGCAGAATTTTTCCCGTCAATTGGAAAAATTCAAAGTCAAAGAAGAGGAAATAGACCAGTGGAAAGAATCGCTAACATTTCAAGGGCAGGAATTAAGCCGCCGTGAAATGGATTTGGAAGCACGAGAAGAACAAGTGCAACAAATTGAACAAGAAGCGCAGCAGGTAGATGCAAAACTTCAAGAAGTTGAAACTTCTCGCGAGGAAATTCAACGATTACAAGAAGAAATCGAGCGCAATCGTCAAGAGCTTGCGGGTGCTTGGGAGCATTTGCGCGGTGAACAGCGTCGCTTGGAAGAAGTTAGTGCTGAAGTTAACCAGGGAGCGGCTTTAGATCAAGAAAAAGCTCAGTTAATCAGTGATTTATTGGAAAAACTCTCTAGTAATATTACTCAACCCTTAAAGGTTCGCGAACATCTCAATCATGCATTCGAGATGGTAGAAACTCAGCAATCTATCCTGAATCCTCATTTTCAACAATTAGAAAAGCAAAAAGCGGAAGCTGACGAACATTTGGCCGAAGTTGAGCGTTTATCGGCGTTGTTGCAAACAACTAATTCTTTTTTGCAGCAAGCTGAAAATTCTTTATACGAAAAAAGATTAGAGTTAAAGTCAAATACAGCTACTCTTGAAAGCAAACAAGAATGTTTGCAGATGCTACAAGAGCAATTGCACGAACGTGAAAATTACACGAGCAACTTAACTCGTGGAATGAAAATTATAATAATTCTACCCAGTCGAATTTAACTCTCAATTTTGATGCAGAAATTGTCGAATCTTTATCTATAGAAGAACTCAAGCAAACAGTTGAAGATTTGCAGCATAAATTAAATATTGACTCCAGCTTTGTTGAAGAACAAGAACAAGAACTCAACTACAAGCAACAAACAATAGATGAATTGCAAGAAAAGATCAACTCAGTTTCTCAAGATCAACGTTCTGCACTAGAAGAAGAACTATCTGATGAAAAAGACAGTTATCAGATGCTCAACGAAACTTTAGTCGGTCAGCGTCGTAGTTTGGTACAGCGTCAGGAATTACTCACACAGCACCAAACATTACTCTCTCATAGAGAAGGAAATCAAGCAAACCAACAAAGTCAACAATTAGATTTAAGTCCGATAGTAAATCAAATTGAACGAGAGCGACAAAAGTATTCCCAAAAACTGCAACAATTACAAGCTAAAATTGAGCAAATGCGTCATAGCATTCAAGCAGCACGGGAGATAATTGACACTCAAACTGAAGAACAAGATGTTAAACGTCAAGAATTGCAGACAATGGAGCAAAACTTGTCCGCGCTGCAAATTGCAAATGCTCAAATTTGGGCTAGAGTTGATCTTTATGAAGAAACTCTTCAACCAATACAGGATTCCTTGGATGGTTTGCGACACAAATTACAAGCGATTAGTGAAGCTTTGACACAATTAGACGAAAGTGGCGATTCCCAACAGCAAGCGGTTACCCAGATGCGTTCTTTTATCGATAATTTAATGGCTTAATCAAAGGATTACTCATCTGTAATTCTTAGAAGTCGGGCTTTGAGCAAATTTATCAGGTTTTTACAGATATTTGTTCTAAAAACCCGATTTATATAGTTTTTAACGCAGAGAGACGCAAAGGAATACGCAGAGGAACGCCAAGTTTTTACTTGTATCTGATTAAATATTAATTGAATATTTTTTTTCAAACAAATCCATTCGTCTTCTACCACAGCTATAACACCTCCGGGAAATGGATCAGTTTGGGAGCGGTTTGGTGCTGTAATTAAAGCTACTAATTTTTCAATATGCTCGAAGTTCGGAGCGTTGGACATGATTTGTTGTAAAATTTGGCGTATTGCTCGGCGTTGCAAGGCTAATGGGGCTTTTTGCAATACTTGACGGTTCAAGCGTAAAAGGGTAAAGGAATTTTCTGGCTCGTTAGTTTGCACTTCAGCTTTTTGACGCAATTCATCGGCTGCTTGCTCTAAATATTCTACTTCGGCTTGTAAAAGTTCTGCTGTTTGAGCTAAATTTGATTCTACTTTTGGGTTGAATTTTTCTTGTAAATATGGTAATAATTCCTGACGAATACGATTGCGAGCATATTTCAAATCAAGATTTGTGGAATCCAACCAAATTTGTAATTGAAAATCTTGACAAAATTTACCTGTTTGGCTACGAGTTACTTCTAAAAGCGGACGTACCAACATAATCTGATTTAATAGGGGACGCTGCCAAGTTAAAGCCTGTAAACCATCTGCACCGCTGCCACGAATCAAATTATAAAGCAAAGTTTCTGCTCTATCGGTTGCTGTGTGTCCGGTAATAATACACTGATAATTATTTGCAAAGGCGATAGCATTGAAAACTTGATACCGCCAATTTCGTGCTGCTGCTTCACTTTTCAAGGGTTGGGAAGCTGTCTCTAAGTAAAAAGGTATACTCAATTTTTCGGCAAGTTTTTCGACATATTTGGCGTTTGCTTGCGAGTCGTCGCGCCATTTGTGGTCACAATGAACAATACCAAGATACCAACCCCATTTAGGTTGTAAATCTAACATTATCTGAGTTAAACACAGAGAATCTTGTCCACCGGAAACTGCAATTAATAATCTTTGATTACGCTTTAACAGGTGTCGCGAACGTATAGTTCGATGTACGCTTGCGTGTAGGGAAGTCCACACAGGAATTTTAGATTTTGGATTTTGGATTTTGGATTGAATTAATTATGTAATAAAACCTGTTTAAATAGAAGTCGGGTTTTTCTTAGAAACCCGACTTCTTGACCCTGACGGGGTGTATTTTTTGCAGCTTCATATAAAAACGTTAATAGAGCATTTTGCTGCTTATCTCAAGTCCGGATGATTAGTTATTTTTACCACATTTGTACTAAAAACTAAAAATCTTTTTTCTCTTTATTCCCAATTCCCAATTCCCTATTCCCAATTCCCAATTTCCAATTGCCAATTCCCTATTCCCAATTCCCTAAAAAGAACATCTCCCCGTTTGCTTTTCCTAGGCAAAAACTATAAACCAAAGTGACTAATCAAAGCCGCAAGTTCCATCAGATAATCCCAGGTTTGAGAGCCAATCACCCCATCTATTACTAATTCTTTATCGTTTTGAAAAGACTTAACTGCTTCTTGAGTTTGATATCCAAATACACCATCAATTTTGTCAAAGTAGTAACCGTCAAAGCCTAAACTTTCTCGAATAAACGGAGAAAATTTGAGAACCCTTTGAACTTTAGCAACATCATCGCAGTGACTACCGCGATATAACAAAGGTAAATCGGGACGCTGACCGATGTAAAG
Source organism: Richelia sp. SL_2_1 (assembly GCA_012033205.1). Lineage (GTDB taxonomy): Bacteria > Cyanobacteriota > Cyanobacteriia > Cyanobacteriales > Nostocaceae > Rivularia. The sequence goes on from JAAUSO010000003.1 coordinate 106,397, forward strand.
TGCTTCCCAGGTAACGACTCCAACAATACCATCTTGCTTTAAAAACGTGCGATACTGAAATATTTCGACTGCTAATAAAGTAATTTCGCCGAATACACCATCAATTACCAGACTTTGAACGTCGGGTACTCTCTTGATTAAGAATTTTTGCAATTGTTTGACTGAATCTCCAGTCGCACCAAATTTTAAGGTAGGTTGTTTAATTTGAACTGAACTTTGAAGCATGAGTCTCTCCATATCATTCTTTTCTGTCATAGACATCAAGATGATAGTTAAAGATTCCGTAGATGAAGCGGGTACACGAACGGGTACTTTGGACAATTGTAAGTAAATATACTTTGGTTATTGGTAATTGGTAATTGGTAAAGATAGCGCAACCTCCGGTGGTACTAACTCCCGTAGAGACGTAGCAATGCTACGTCTCTACAAAACTAACTCCTCACTCCTAACTCCTAACTAATTAAGGATTGCAGTAGATACATTGAGAAGGATCTGCAAACTGTTTACCATCAGGAAATAATTTTTCTTTAATAAACCCACATTTTTGACATTTATAAATTGCAGTGTTAGTTAAATTTGTTGGAGTATTACACCATTCACAAGGTAATCCAGGGATACGTTTAATAATATCAAAACCTGGTGCCGAACATTTTGGACACAGACAATTAATTTTTTCTAAAAGGTTATAAGTAGCTTTTTCTATATTTTTCATTCGTGTGGGATTGTACATCGCTCGCATATCAGTTTCTAGATGTACTTCACCATTAGATGATTTTGTCAAAGTATGATTTATGGCTTCAAGTAATGCTTTTTCTGTAGTGATTCCTTTGATTATTTCATCAGTATTTTGGGTATTCTGGTTCAACATGACAATCAAACCATGTTCAGGGAAACCGACTTTTTCGGCAAATTCAAATGCTTGTTTGATGTCTGTAATTTTTGCATGATTATAATTAGTATCTGTAGATAACTCTTCCCCGATAATTTCTAAATTATTTTCTCGATCAATCAAAAGAATCACTTCTCGATTGTATGAAATATAAGGAAAATGAGGGTGAGGAGCAAAACTACCTTCGCTAGCAATTCCCAAACTTTCACCAGTTAATAAAAGCACTTTTTCTACTTTCAATCTTGCTGCTTCTATTTGACTACCAGAACGTTCTATTTCTCTTGTAAAAGAACCAAATCTATCAGTGTTAAAGTTTTGCGGTACTGTTACCTGAATATCCAACTCTTTCTGTAATAGGGGAGCGATAACTCTCTCCTTTCCATGCATGGTAGCTAGTACAGCAACTCGATTATGAAATAATGTATGACTATCCATAAACACAGTTTATTAAGTCAACTACAAATCAATATGATACACCGCGATTTATCGATGGACAATTGATAATTGACAACTGATAAATGAATGCATTACCATGCTGAGCATGGTAACGAGCAATCCAAAATCTAAAACTTGTACGTTCGCCTCGCGAATGTATCCCAAATTTTCTAGGTTTGCTGTTGAGGAACTTGAGAAATTTCTGCCGACAACTTTTCTTGATCTTGACGACGTTTTTTAGCGTAAAGCTGAATAGTTACAGCCGTTGCAATAATTAACCCAAAAATTCCCCAAGCCGTAATATCGGTAGGCAGATTATTTTTAAACACCGCTAACAACACAATTACAATTAACATGATTGTGGGTGCTTCATTCAAAGCCCGTAGTTGCTGACTACCCCATTTACATTCGTTTGCTGCTAGTTGTTTCATTAAACGCTTGCAGTAGTGATGATAACCAATTAACAACACTACAAAAGCAAGTTTGACGTGCAACCAAGGCTGTTTTAGTACTTCCGGTTCTGTTGATAATAAACCGATCGCCATTGCGATAGTTACTAACATTCCTGGTGTGGTAATAATACTGTAGAGCCGTTTCTCCATAATTTGATACTGATTTTTCAATATCGTGCGTGCGGGTTCCGGTTCCTTTTCGGCTTCTACGTGATAGATAAATAAACGTACTAGGTAAAACAACCCAGCAAACCAAACTACAATACCGACAAGATGAAATGCTTTAAACCAGGAATAAGCCATGAATCGTCACCGTTCTAAACTTTTTTAAAAGGGGCAATCTCAATATTAGGTTACGACAAAAAGACTTTAAATAACTGCCGATTAAACATTGCTCGGTGAACAAATACGAACCTTTATGTTGCCTGGAGTGACTTTGAGGTAATGTGTTTTTTTGTGTAGATATCAAAATCACCTTTTCTTAAGAATATATTCGGCGAAAGTCGAGTTTCTACAACAGTTATCTTATTTTACAGATATTTAGACCCAAAAACCACATTTCATAAGTTTACGAAGCGAAGGCATGATTTTGTTTGCCAAGAAAAGTAATATTTCTTCATACAAAATTAATATAAAATTTATTCAAATGATTTAATATTTTTTTAATAAATTCAGTCTTAAGAAAATGAATCTGAGGTGATGCTGTCATAGTATGAAACGTAAGAGTACTGTTCGCGGAGGTAAAATTTATCGATAGTACTCAATTAAATCAAAAATTGAAGTTAAAAAATGCTTGTGGGGTGTAAGGTCTATGCCCTTTAAAATCCTTGTAGTGGATGATGATTTGGGTACTCGTTTGTCTATTAGTGACTATCTAGAACTATCTGGTTATAAAGTAATGACGGCAAACGATGGTCAAGAAGGTTTGATGATGGTGAATAAACATCATCCAGACTTGATTGTTACCGATATTATTATGCCGCAAATGAACGGGTATGAACTAGTGCGTCGCGTGCGGCAAAAAGTGGAATTTCGTTTGTTACCCGTAATTTTGTTAACAGCAAGAACCCAGACACAAGAAAGAATTTTGGGTTATCAATCGGGGTGTGATTTATATTTACCCAAGCCTTTTGAACTTGAAGAGTTAGCAGCTGCGATTAATAATCTTTTACAACGAAGTCGAATTATTCAATCTGAGTATCAATTATCCTTACAAGAAAATCTCAAAAAAGCAGAGCGTAGCAGTGAAACAGGTTTTTCTGATAGTGAAACAACTAAATTATATGAATCTCTGACAAATAGGGAGCAAGAAGTATTAGAACTTTTAACTCATGGACTTTCTAATGCTGAAATTGGCTATAGCCTTCATCTGAGTCCCCGAACTGTGGAAAAATACGTTAGTAGCTTGTTAAGAAAAACCGATACTAGTAACCGAGCCGAATTGGTACGTTTTGCAATGGAGCATGATTTGGTGGAGTGAATCATCAATATGTAGAGACGTAAAACTTTACGTCTCCAAAATTTTAGTTATTCAATTAAATGTTGTTAATTTGCATTTGCGTTTGCTTGAGCAGAGGACGAATTGAGGTGATTTGCTTGATTTTGAGGTAATGGTTTCCAGTAGCTAGCAATCAAACCAACCATTAACCACCATAAAGTATTTATTTGGGGACGATACCATACAGTATCAACAAAACCCTGACCGAGCATACCCACTAAAGCCGCAATTCCTGCAATTAACCACAAACCTTGTGCATTTCGTTCTAACATTAACCGTCGTAGCTGTATGAAACCAGAGTTAAACGTCACAATTAACAACCAAATAAAACAAACAAAACCCATTAAACCAGTTTCAACGGCAACTTCTAGAAAAATTGAATAAGCACTTAAAGCAGTAAAATTAGGACGTTGGTAAAGAGGATAAACTTGATTAAATGCGTTGTTACCTGGACCAATACCGATGAGTGGATGGTCTTTAATCATTTCAATCACAGCCATCCAAACATTAATGCGGAAGTTATTACTGCTATCATCTCTACCAGCAAAAATACTTAAAACTCTTTCCCGTACTGGTGGAACAAATAATATTGCCAGAACAAATACTGTTGCTAAACTTCCTAGAAGAATTGGCATCGACCAAGTACGCCAAAAAGGAGGCATATAGATACTCCACCAATACAGTAGTAATACGAATAATACTAAAAATGATATTACTAAACCAATCCAACCGCCACGACTAAAGGTAAGAACTAAACAAGCACCATTGACAATAAACATCGTAAGTGCTAAAGCTTTAGTCAAACCACTACGCCATGCGAAAATGGCAATAAAACTCAAAATTACGGCAGGGATAAGATACCCAGCAAGTAGATTAGGATTGCCTAAATAGCTATATACCCTTGTAGTTTTAGATAAAGGTGATGTTGGATCTACCCAAGTTGCCAGTGCTTTAGCACCAAAAAACCACTGTCGTAAACCGTTGACGCTGACAATTAAAGATATATGTAGGTAAACGGTAATTAACAAAGAACGAACGCGAGCAGATTTGAGTAATCTAGCACAAAGAGCAAACAGCAGTAAATATAAAGTTAGTTTTGTCCAGCCTGTAAATGCGGCTTTTTTCACTGGTGATAGTGATGTTGCGACAGTCGCAATTCCCCAGTAAAGGAAAATCAGTAAATGTATCGGTGTAATTCCCGTAGCGTTAACAGGTGCCGGTTCATCAGCTAAAGTTAGTAGCAACCAAAATCCGACACAAGCTACAAGTAGTAAACCAATTAATCCGTTAGAAACAAAAGGAGCCAGAATATATACAAGGCTTAATAGCACAACTGCGATCGCGTCACCACATTTGAGTAAAATACTAGTTTGTCGCCATTTGCTTAAAAGCCCCACCACAAGACGATGTAGATAGCTAGTAGTAATGTATTGTTTTAGGGGAAGGGAAGATAAAGTTAATTGTTGCCAAAAGAAATCCATACAAGGAAAGCCTTATTTAATTAGCATCGAGCGAAAACATGGACTAATAATAATGTGCTTAGTCCAAAAAAGGTAACAAGGTAGATTGCATTTGAGAAAATTAATTGTCAATCTTCCCAATATTGCTGATGGGGTAATAGTTTTATATAGTTTTTTTGCTTAACTATTACCGCTTACCCATCACTCATTACAAATTACCCATAATCCGAAAATTTTCCCGTCGATACTAATTAGAAATTGTTGATCAAGCAAGCAATGCCAAAAGTTAAATTCCAGAATGTATGGTCATTTTTATACATCTGCCACAGCTTCAGCACTGCCCGCCTCTATCGGTAAACAAAGCACATAGCGGTATCCTGATTCTGTTGAACCTTGAATTGTAATTTCACCACCGTGTAACTCTGCTAACTGACAGCTAAGTAATAAACCTAGGGTTTCGCGAGACACCACACCAGATTGCGATCGACTTTCAACTTCGGATGCATCAACAGCAGTTCCACCCGAAGAAATATTCTCGGTTGTGGGAAAAATATCGCTGCGGCTCGGTAAACTGATGACTTTTTCGGGATTTCCTAAATTAGTTTTGAAAGTTGAGGTGATATCAGATGCGAGTTCCATCGAAGATATCTCAGCAAGACGGAAATAGGGATCTACTTCAGTTATTCCTTCTCCTAACCAAGGATGAGAAACCCAAATAGTCAGGTTTAGGGAATCTTCTTTGTAAGAAACATGAATCCTCACCACACTACCTGTTGCCGAAAGCTGAATCACGCTAAAAATTAAGTGATACAAAATTTGCCGCACTTTATCTTTATCTAATGGCAAAATGCGATTTCGTCCAGGTTCAATAGATAGACGAATATCTTGCTCGCGACGGGCTGCTGCTTCTTCTAAAGTATTGATAGCTTGTTGACAAAGCATTTCAATATCCACGGGAGTCAGATTTAGTTCAGTATTAGTATCATCCATTGCTCCCAACTCAGAAATTTCATTCACCAAGGAAAGCAAATATCTACCACTATGTTGAATAATCTCTAGATATTCTCTTTGCTTAGTTGTTAAAGGACCATAAATTTCCCGTCCCAAAACACTAGCCATACCCAGCACTGATGTTAAGGGGGTACGTAGTTCCATAGTTAACTGTCCTAAAAGCTGCAATTTCAATTGACTGGTAAAAACCGAGTCTTGAAAAGCTGGTGCAGTGATTTTGATTTCCGAGGTATTGGACTCTTGGAGATTGTGATTTGTTCTAGAAGAACTACTTCTGAGTGGAGGTGCTTGGAGTAATCGATTACGTTCAAATTCACTCATGCTCCAACGAGCAATAATTTGTAAAAACTCAATGTCGCGAATTGTAAAATTACGCGGAATTAAATCCATCACAGCCAAGGCACCCAAACAATGTCCTTCTGCGTTAATCAGTGGTACTCCTAAATAAGCACGAATCCCATAGTCTTGGACTAACTTACTAGATACTAGTTCCGCATTATCCAACTTGCGAGTATCTTCAATCACGACTAATTGCGCGTTTTCTACTACTTGGCTGCAAAAAGATTCTTGACGTGATAATTGACGAGTTTGTGCTAATTGATTCATCAGCCCCAATCGGGACAAACCCACTGCTGACTTAAACCAATGACGTTCGTTATCCACAAATCCCAAAATCGAAATCGGTGCTTCGATAAAGTGAGCAGCAGTTTGAGTGGCTTCTTCAAAAACCGGGATTGTTTCTGGCTGCCGCAAACCTAGCTTCAATAAAGCTTGAAGACGTTGCTGCTCTTGATTCTCAGGGGTTAACCAACCATCTTTCGGGGCAAACATTTGATTTTGAGGCTCTACCATTACCACTGCTACCTTAATATTTCTTGGAAACTGTATTTCATCTAACCGTTATTTCGAGGTCTTTACTATTCCTAAGCATTCCCCAAATTCACCTCAGACAAACAGGTTAAAAATTTTTTTTTATCAACCAGGAAATTTATCTTACCTATAAGCTTCTAGTTCAGTAGTTGAATCCTTACTTAATCAATGCTGTAAGTACCGAGTTTATAGATAAAATGACTTTGGGCACCAATTTTATCTAGGCTAAAATAATTACCAGAAAGTAAGTAGTCAAAGGTAATTTTTGAATATCTTAAATGATTACCGTGACTCTACTTAATTTTATAATGATGGTATTTTTTTTCGTAAATACACTGTTGCCATTCTTTTTGAAAAGGCTATGAATGATAATTAAATGATATGGAAAAATCATGATTTAAATTAGAAGGAATTCAAATATTTTGAGTAAAATTACTGAAAATTATTAATCAATTTTAATTTGATTTTTAATGATTTTCAAATATCAATCATCTCCAGTCAAAATAAGAATAAGGTATCAAACTAGATACTAACAAAAGCTAATTTTAAATAATTTTGAAATATTGTATACCAATGAATTGTTTAATTTTTCAAGAAATCATCAAATAATTAAACATCAGAAAAATAAGACAAAATTAGATAAAAAATAGCCAAGCACAACTGAAATAATCAATGCAGCTTAAGATAAAATTGTTTTCATGTAATATTTACAAAAACTTTATATATTTTATTTGCTAATTTCTCAGTATTTAGTCATAAATAGAACAAGCTGTTGTCAAAAAATTTTAATATTTATTTAAAGAGGTTGCAGATTAGATGAATAATATAAATGTGAGAATTCCCTTTGTAGACCTAAAGTTACAGCATCAATCGATTGAAAAAGAAATGCGGCAAGCGATTGAAGATGTATTAGAACGGGGAGATTTTATATTAGGTAAAGCATTGAAGGATTTTGAAGCAGCATTTGCCTTTGCTTGCGGTGCAGAATACGGAGTTGGGGTTGCTTGTGGAACCGACGCGATCGCTCTTGGTTTGCAAGCTTGTAATATCGGTGCTGGTGCGGAGGTGATTTTGCCTGCAAATACATTTGTCGCAACTTTAATTGGAGTATTACGTGCCGGTGCAAAACCAGTTTTTGTCGATTGTGACCCAAACACTGCTTTAATAGATTTGGGGGCAGCAGAAAATGCGATTACATCACAAACTCAAGCAATTATTCCGGTGCATTTGTACGGTCAAATGGGATCTCCGAAAGAATTATTAGACTTTGCCGAAAAACATAATCTATTGATTTTTGAAGATGCAGCACAGGCACATTTGGCTCAAAGAGATGGATATCAAGCAGGTTCTTTAGGAATAGCAGCAGCTTATAGTTTTTATCCGAGTAAGAACTTGGGTGCATTTGGTGATGGTGGAATGTTAGTAACCAAAAATCAGGAAGTAGCCCAAAAAATGTTGCGGTTACGCAATTATGGAGCATCTCAAAAATATTTTCATGTAGAATCAGGTACAAACAGTCGTTTGGACACTTTACAAGCAGCAGTACTGCATCAAAAGTTACCTCATTTACAAAGGTGGAATGCCGAGCGTTTGAGAATAGCTCAGGAGTACGATCGCGAATTAGCACCTTTACAATCAAAGGGAATTACTCCCATGGAAAATCAAAGTGGTGACGGACACGTTTATCATCTTTATGTAATCAAAGTGGAAGCTGAATGTCCTTTAGAAAGAGAACAAATTCAAGAAAAACTTGCCGATGTGGGAATTCAAACAGGAATTCACTACCCGATTCCTTGTCATCTCCAGCCAGCTTTCAGCGATTTAGGTTATCAAATCGGAGATTTTCCTCATTCTGAAAAGCTAGCCAAACAAATATTATCCTTACCAATGTATCCCGGATTAACCAGCAGCCAAGTTAAAGAAGTAGCAGCAGTGATTGCATCAACAGTAAGTGAAAAACAAGAGAAATTACTTCATATTTAAAAGCTGATTTGAGGAAATAGGGAATAGGGAATAGGGAATAGGGAATAGGAAGTAAAAAAATAATAAATCGTTTTAGGAGTAGTTATTTTTCGACAGGAGCCAGCTTGAGATTTGAGATTTGAGATTTTACTCAATGATATTTGGACTTCAAAATGGAACTTTTTGATAATTTTGATTCGTCATCAAGTACAGACATTATAAAAGTCAAAATCTAGATATATCGCAGTAGCCACAATTTTTATTTAGGACATTTACCTATTGCCTATTCCCTATTCCCTATTGCCTGTTCCCCCCAACCCTTAAAAGCAAAATATGATATCTTAACCAATATGAGCATTGCAATAAAATCTAAAATCTCTTAACTGTTGGCATTTTTATTTAATTTTACAATTTAATTAAATCAACTGAAATTATGTTAACTCAACACCAAGCAAAAAATTTAATTCCACCAAAATTATTTGACTTTGCGATATTAGCTATCTTGATATTGCTTTATGCTCCCTTAATATATCATTGGTTCGACGGTTGGCTAAACAAGAATATTAGTACAGAACACGAATATTTTAGTCACGGCATGATCGGTTTTCCATTTGCGGCTTATCTAGTTTGGATGAATCGGAAAAAATGGCAAAGATTAGCGAATAAAAGTAATCTCTTGGGTGGCATATTGTTAGTAATAGGAGGAATTTTTTATCTGAGCGGAGTTGGTGAATGGGTAAATCTTTCTTTTCCGGTGATATTGGCTGGATTGTGTTTGTGGTTAAAAGGAATTGCAGGTTTTAAATTACAGGGTTTTCCTTTACTACTAATTCTGCTGGCAACTCCTAACTCAGTACCATACTTAATCGCACCTTTTACCTTGCCTTTGCAAAGCTTTATTGCTGGAACTGCTGGTTTTATACTCAATCAGTTTGGTCTACCTATAGTTGTAGATGGAATTAACATATACGCAAACGGACGCATCGTAGAAGTTGCACCTTACTGTGCAGGGTTAAAAATGCTGTTTACTACGATGTACGTTGGTTTAATCTTGCTTTATTGGACTGAGACATTATCATCTCGACGCAAAAGCATTTGGTTTTTATCAACAGCAGCGATAATCAGCGTTACTGCAAATATTATTCGCAATACTTTACTGACCTTTTTTCATGCTACCGGACAAGATGGCGCTTTTCATTGGTTGCACGACAGTTGGGGCGGGGATTTGTATTCCGCTTTGATGCTACTGACGTTAATACCAGTAATTAATTGGATCGATAGTTATTTTTCCGAAAATTCAATGGATTTACAAGATGAAATTCAGTAAAATTTCTGTTGTCAATACTGCATAATAAATAAAGTACTGTTGAAATTACTGAACTCAAAGCGTCAGGATAAAAAGTACAATTTTGTTTTTTGCAGTTAACACTTGACCAATCATTTTTTGATGGTAAAAGTACCCGGATTTATCCGTGGAATCAATCGATTAAGGCAGTGTGTACCTAGTGGTCTGTCCCATAAATTCTGATGGGTGTAGAGACGTTATACATAACGTACTCCCGACCGTTGGGGAGAAAACGAACCGGAGTAC
>JAAUSO010000171.1 GCA_012033205.1 Richelia sp. SL_2_1
TGGGCTGAATCGTCGTACCCGTACACGTTGGTGATGACATTCCCGATACAATTATGGGTTCTTTGTGGCTTGACGTTATGGAATTGGTGGCGAACAAGTCCGCCGGGAATATTAACGCTTTCTCTGGTGGAGAACGATTAATTTTTATTAGATAATGCGTCTGGTGTTGTCAAAAAATATACGCTTACACGTAAAATCAGGCGAGGGGAAGGAACCTTCTCCGCAGTCATCACTCCGAGGACGATTGAAATTATTTAACTGGATGGTACAACCCGTCTTTTTCGTTAAATCGCCACATATATTTACCCCGGTCCCGGTTTTTACTCCACTCTTCAAACTCTCCCGAGTCAAGGGTTGCGTGCTTTTCTTTAAGTGTTGGAATGTTGACGTTAAGTCGTAATGCTAGCTTTTGCTCGTCGAGAGCTTCAATTTGAGGTGGTCGTCCGCTTTGATTGTAGGGGTTGCCCGAATTTTTATATCGTCTGTGATTATTAGATGCGCCGAAATTATTATTTTGAATTGCACCCAACGCTCCTTCTAGCTTTGCTACCCGATTATTAAGCGCTTCTAATTTTTCTTCGGCGCGGGAATCTGTGGGGTTATTATCTCGCGAGAAGATACTACTTCTTAGTTGCTGCAATTCTTTCTCTAGCTCTTGCAATCGGGTTTCTGTAGATACCTCTACACCTGGTATTTCTCCGAGTTCTCTCAGTAGTCCCCGAATTACTATGTCTGTGGCGGTTTTACCCGGTTGGGGAGAAGCTGCCTTACGTAATGCAATTGCTAAGGGCTTGGGCAATTTGAAATTCATTGACTCGCGTTCAACCCGTGTCATGTCAATACCTGGGATACACCTTGTATAGATAGTTTATCTTTAATTGGTGAAGACAACTATATAGATTGTGTATATATGTAAAGGCTATAACCCCGGTGTTGTAACGCTCTTTGCGTCTCGCGTTCGTTAAAAACGGCAGCCATTGATACCAGCTTTTTATTGACTTCTGGAGTGTAATCGTTCTGAATGCGGATAGTCATCTGCGGGTGATTCATATGCGTTGTAAAACTGCCGTATCCCATATTTCCATCAATACACATAGCAAGAATGTCCAGAAATAAACGTTATCTGCTTTGTGTATTGATTCAGGTGATGCCATTGTCTTAGTTTGTAGTAGTGTTTTAAAATTTGTAAAAAGGCTGGTTATAGTTTATATCACCCTTGGGCGATTTCCTTTTTAATTAGTTTTCAAAGTTAATAGGAGAATCATTAAAATGACCGTGAATTAGTTCGGGTCGGAACCATGAAGGTAATGTTTTTTCAACATCTTCTAAATTGTTACCGTCCAAATCTTTTAGACCCGTGCGAATGACAACGCGGGGTATTGGTGTTTCACCATTTACCGAGAATTTTTCAATTAACCATCCACGTTGCCGCAACTCAAAAACACCGTCGCCAAATGATGCATTAGTGAAGGAGTGAGTAACACCAATAAACAATTCCTTGGCTTTTCTGGTATCAGAATAGGTGGAGATAACAAAGAGGGGAATTAGTTCCTTAGCTTCTTTTGAAATCTTCGCTAATTGGGTAAATTCATCAAGAATAAATTGCTCTTTCTCAGTAGGACGCTGGTTAATTCTTTCGCTTCTGCGCTCTATTTGGTCTTGCAATGCTTCAAGGATTGAAGAGTTATTATCATGTCTTGCCTCTGCTCTAAGTAAGTTCCACTTATCGCTGTTTTCTCCGTTTAAATGCTTATCAGCAATTCGATGAACTTTGTGTCCTAAATTCTCACGAATAAGCCCCAAGCTGACAGCCATTGAGGTTTTTGCGCTTCCCATGTCACCTATTAAAAATATAGGTTTAACAGAATTAATTAAATCTAATAACCAACCATCTTCATAAGCTTTGAGCGCTTTTGTAAGCTCTGCCATCCGCAATTCATCAACGTTTTGGTTAGTTGGGGTAGTATCGCAATCGCCGCCCTTACCTTGTAGTTTTACCCGTTCTTTATCAGCCTTGGCAGCATCTAAACGGTTTTCTGCGATGGTTTTATCCATCTCCGAGTTGCCAGCATCAAACTGTTTTAAAGCTGCGGCATGAGTAGCGTCTTGCACTTCACTAAGATTATTAAATCGTTCATTAACTCCTTCTTCGGATATCAGCCCGGTTTCTAGCCGCATCCCTACCCATTGATTGCGAACTGTATCAGTTTTAAAGTCTCGTTCTTCACGGGAATTAACCCCAAATATTTTAATTTGAGTCTTATATCCTTCTAATTCGTAGTGTGCATCAACTTCGACTTTCTCGCATTTTTTAGCCCAAGAAAGCACCCCACCACCAACGGAAGCAATAGATACTAAATACCACCAATGAGTAGTTTTTGTAGCAGGAATATCTCTAATAATGAATGAGTCTTCAGGTAGTGGTTTGAGCGAAGAGTACTGCTTTCTTCCCCATACCTCAGACAGCATTTTGTGTTCGTATTGGCAGTATTGTTTATCTAATTGTTGCTGACTTTGTTCGTAATTATTCTTGCGAATGTTTGCTGTCTTTGGACAAAATTTTACGCCAACCATGTCATATGGGCGAACGGTTTCACCCATAAAAGTCGCACAACAAGTACCAATGGCTAGCCCTGCTACAGCCAGACCTCCCAATGGTAGCTTGAACTTTTTCTTCATTACTTACCCCTGGAATCAACCGCAATGTATAAACCAGCGATTGCAACAATTCCACCAATTACTAAAAGCTTGTTTTGGTCGTCAGTTGGTAATGCTTGAAATTCTTCAACAGTTTTATTTAAGTTATTATAAGTTTCATTTGAATTGTTATAAATATGGTAAAAGTCGCCAATAGAACCCCATAAGATAAATGCGGTTACTATAGTAGTTAATGCAAACTTTAATAGCTTTCCCATTCCTTCTACCTTCCATTCTGCATCATTACGATCTAGCCGAAATGCATCAAGGCAATCTCGATTAACAATATTATTAATTAGGAATACCGAAGCAACAGCAAAACCTAAAGCACCGCTACCAGAAACAAGAATTAAAAATCTAGCAAAGGAATAAGAAGTGATACCCCAAAATGCCGATTCAAAGCCTCTTAAAATGCTTCTATGTTTATTTATTCGTTTGACTAGATTAGCTTTGTATTCTTTAATTGCTTCTTGTTCGTCGGGTGTAAATGCTGTATCTTCTTCTGTGGGATAATTACTGATTGGCTTTTCTTCCGATTCAAAATCAATCATGATAGTATTTAATTTATATTGTTTGATTCCCCCAAGTCGTGACCGCAAAATCTGTGACTTGAGGGAATTGTTTATTAGCTGAAAAAATCTCTAACACTGTTCCACATCCGCACCACAGGGTTAGTAGTAAAGTGCTTGCGGGGAATAAGTTCTAAGTCGCTATCTGAGCCATTTTCTAAAAGGTGTAATGCTTTTTCCTTCTCATAATCCCTATCGGCTTGCATCTGAGCTATATAGGGCTTATTAGAAGTAGCTTCAAATCGAGCATTGCTGGTAACATCCCGCATATGTGAATCAATCCAAGCCTTCAACTTGATTAAATCCATTGAATCAGTATGCTTTTCATTCTCCGCTTCAAGGTTGGCGAAAAGTTGCTCTTTGTATTCCTCGATCAAATTGTTGTAACGGGTATTCTCAAGAGTTAAGTCACTCCCAGCTTTTTTGATTGCTGCCGAACCTTTACCACCTGCTTTTAAGATGTCGGCAACTGATTGGTTGTACTCGGTTATCCCGCTAATATAATCAGTTAAATCCTGTCGTATTTTGGGCATTACAGTTAAAATGCGATCGCCAATTTTACCCATATCCCCTATCTGTTCTAAGGCTTTATCATCTCCCTCAATCGCTTTAACAATAAGGGCTTTAGATATTCCAAACTCTTTGCGGGTTGCCTTGCTCAAATCGGGGGCATAGGTTGATACTCGATCGCGGATGTACTTTGCTTTTTTACTCATCGGTACAATGTCCTTTACAAATAAAACCTTCATTAACTAATCGTTGATGTTGCTGCCGATAGCTATGCGGACGTAAGGAGGGAATAACCCAAATCCCCAGAAGAATGATGCTAATTACCAGGGTTAAGAGCAGCCCGTAACCTTGAGAGAGTGGCTCGGTTGGCGCTTTTCCGCTCGGAGGCAGTTGCCGCCACACCTCCAAGTATTCGGCTTAAACCTTGGTTGATTCCTTCATCAATCTGAGATATTTGGCTGCTCGCATCATTGACAGCGCCGTTTATCTCCCCCAACACTTGAGCCGAGCGTTCCCGGTAATTGTTAACTTGATTGGCTAAGTACTGGGTTATCAATCCCTTAGCTTCCTCCAAAAAAGCTACCCTATCGGCTATTTGATCATGGGAGTTAGAAGCAATTGCAATTACATCTTGCTCGTTTAAAGTAATTCCCATTGACTCGGATTGCTGTTGCACCAAATCTTGTTTTTCGCTTTTTGTTAATGCTGTTTCTTCCCGTTCTGGTAACGTTACGTTAACGATATTTTCTTCCTCCTCTACTTTGGATAATTGGTTCAATTGTTTATCAATTAAGAATTCAACAGCCTTATTCAATTCCTCCTTGGTGGGGTTATCCATATCTTCTAATCCAATAGCAATCGCGCAATCAATGAACTCTTGTTTGGTAAAACCTTGATAGCCTTTCTTATATAATCGATTGCGAACAATATTTATAAACTTATTAGCCATGATTGTTACTCCTCCCGATGGTTAATTTATGATTATTTGGTTCGGCTGATTTCATCACAGAGGAGCGCTTATTAATTGCCCAATTACAAGCAATAAAAGCAACTAATGCTAAATCTTTACTCTCATAACTTTCGTTTGTTTTGTAACTTAAACAAGCTTTGGTAAACCAGTAATATCTAGTGCTACGAGGTATGCTTGACAAACTAATTTTTAAGTACTTAGTAAGCGCTGTTAGAAAATCTTTACCGCTCAATTGTTTATCCAATTGATAAAAATAATTAAATGCTTCCCAACGTTCGTTAAAGCCTTTAGTCCTACCGCTAAATATGCCGTATCTAAGCTTGTAGCCAGCAATTAGTTTTACTAAGTTTTCGGCATTGGATGACTCTACATTAAAATCAAAATGCTGTTTCAATGTGCTAACTACTCGCTGCCAAGTAACATCAGCAACCTCCTTTCCTACCTCCCTTTCATAGATACGCTTAAGCTTTCTGTACAATCGGCAATATCGTTTACTTGCCACTTAACCCCCCAGTATCTACGTAAATATGTATAAAATATTCGACAATCCGGATAAGTCTAAGCTATTGGAGCAACAAAACAATAGATTCTAACGTATTGGAAGTACCCAGTTAGCTGCACTGTATCGATACCCTTAGAAAAATCTCTCTGTTGGCACTAAATCTTGAGGATAAAAAAGGCTGATACCCCACGTGATACCTACTCTGGAGAGCGTTTTTCGACTTACTGACACTTTTTTGTTTCATTGGCTAAAAACGACCCCTATAGCTGAAATCGGAACAAGTTGAAGTGCGCTTATCTTGCCATCTCTGTAAATATAATTACTCGGCTTGCTGGGTCTGTACCGAATCAATCTCGGCGTTGATAACGTTTAATACTGCGGCTGCAACATTGGTTAAAAACTCAGATTGGTCAATATTGCATTCAATGCTTGACGTGTCTTGAATCATCGCTATTGAGAGTACATTCGATGGCTGAATTTCGCTAACAATGTATCTCAAACCATCACGGACGGTACATAATAAACTCTCAGCATCATAATCTTGAGATGCTAATTCTTTCGCCTCATTCAATATGTCAATCAATGTTTTAGTGTGGCGTTGATATGCTCTTAATAGTTCGGTCATCATGATATTTAATCCTCTTATTCAAAATGGTTCTTTCGTGTAAATTAGTGCAGGATTTTATCAGCACAATCTTCTTTTTGCTCAATCGGATGAATAGCGCAAGGTAAAAGCGAATCACCGTTTGCGTAGATACAACTATTACAACTCGGCTTAGTGTTTACTGCTGTCGCAATCAAGTAGAAATTAATATCTAATTCATCCTCCGTCTTTTTGTGTAGCCCCGATGAAATTAATAATGAGCTACCAGATAAACCGAAAGCACTTGCACTTACTCGAAACACTTTTTTTGCACAATAAGTATTAGATAATGAACCAATAACGGCACCCAAAGACATTAGAGTAAGTACCGTACTAATTCCTGCAATATGCTCCAATATGTTCGACTTTCTCAAAAGTTTTAATCGTTTGTTGTGTAATTCATCAAGCATCACAAGATACCTCATTTAATACTGTTGCTATTTCTGTCTTAACCGCATTTAACCTATTCCTTAACGGACTACTATCCGCATCTGAGATTATTTGCATTTCCTCTGCCTTTCAATCGCTTCCAATCTATTTAATGATTGTTTATTCTTCTTTAGGAGTTGCAATTGGTATTGGAGATTTATTATGAATCAAAAACTAAGAAGCTATCTCGTGCGCTTCCTCCTCCGAATCGGCATAAAGTATCCGATCAAATTTTGGGAAGACATAATCTGTTGCATGGTTGCAGTTCCTATATATAGATATGCCATTGCCTTTGATAAGCGAACCTTAATAAGATGCAAAAACTGGTAATGCTTTTGCGCCGGTTCCGTCTTACCGCGAAGAACGAATTTGATTATCAAGGCTTATTTTTATCCGAGGAATTTGCTAGATCCAATTTCGTAACACTCATAAAGTAGCGCAAGTGCAAACAAAGTGTCAACAGTTTTTATATAGTTTTAGATAATTTATTCAGAAGACAACAGTGGACAAACTGTGTAATGTATGTAGTCTATTAGTTGTAAGCTTAATAATAAATTTATGGCAGGAAGAGATGAGCGGGTTACATTCCAAGTTAGTAAGGAGATGAAAGACGCATTAGAAGCTATAGCAGCAGATAAAGAACTGTCTGTTAGTACTTATTTGGTTTCGACCCTTCGACCAATCCTTATTAATGAAGGCTACCTGGAATCAAAAAAGCCAAGCGCCCTAGCCAGCGATCGCAAAACGTAACAAATAAAAATATTGATTATGTGGTACACGACATAGCAAAAAATGACTATACTGATTCTGTACCACAAGTAAATGATATTGATGTGATTAGTAGCCGTCACCCAGAAGCAGAATTAATAAAGGTTTTTGTTCATGCAAACGAGAAGGAACGATTAAAGAATGCTGTTGCAAACAAGAATACCAGCATGAGTCATTTGGCTCGCGCTTTGCTGTTGCAGTGGTTAGAAGTACAGGGAGAAGGGGGAATGAATGGAACCCACACCTGAACAGTTACTTACCTTTTACATACTCTGCGTCGAAACCAGCAATCTGTTAAAGACGGTTGAGTTAACCAGGTACGACACGCGGACGCAGAGAGTAGTGGTTCTAATTGGGGAAACAATTCAAGTAGAAATTTTAGGAAACGGAGAAAAAATAATAAGATGAGCGATTACAAAGAATTAACTGAAGCGGAATTACGAGAATATGTAAAATCGCATCCCCAGGATGAGGAAGCGTTTCAACACTATCTTGCAATAGTCAGAAGAAACAAGGGGGTAATTGTTAGCACGAACGAGCAGATGGTAGAAGAGTTGAGAAAAAGGACTTAACTTTGTCACATTTCTTAATCTGTATCGGTATTATCAATTAAGCGGTAAAATTATCGCAAAAGTTACTTAGCGTTGCGTTCTGCAATAGCCTAACCTACAAAAAAAATTGACCCCTACCCATCACCGTGTTGATAGCACGAGGTAGAGACCAAAACAAATCAATTAATTAAAATTTTGAATAACTTAAGTTTACTCCGATATAGGAGTTTAAGCAATAGTGTTTTGGTAGGTAGGGGTTCCTGAAACAAAATAAGGAGAGGAACCCAAATGAATTCAAATACAACTTTATTCCAGAACCACTCAAACTCACAAAGCTTTGATATCCGTAACCACATTGAAAAGTTAACCCCAACGGATCAGAAAGACAGATATTACTGCCCGGTCTGTGAAGGACATAATTTCACCATTAAAGAAGACACCGGGGCTTATCAATGTTGGAACGGTTGCGAAGTCGCTGATATCCGGAATGCCATTGCACCATTAAAAGAAAAATCGGAGCGACCCGCCGGACGAAAACCAATACCAAAAGCCAAAGTATTTGAGCCCGCTCCCATTCCGGAGGGGGCTAAGTTATTGGTTTCTTCTTCATTGGGGGGTATTCCAAAATCGGAAACTTTGACGAGTAAGCCGCCAAAAGGGGCAGTGGGTGGAGTGGAGCAAACCATTTATCATTACTCCGCCGATCAATGGGTAGTTCGGTATCAATGGGCAGACGCAAGCAAGCCCAAAGGTTACGCAAAAACATTTCGCCAATTCCATAAAAACGCAGACGGTTCTATTGAATCCAACAAAGGCTCACAAAAGTGGAAGCCCTACCGACTTGATGAAGTTTTAGCTCATATTCTAGCTCTAGGTGTGGAAGTTCCCGCCGTGTTGTGGGGAGAGGGGGAGAAGTGCGTAGAAATTGCCCGTGCAGGAGGAATTTTATCAATCACCCTCCAAGGTAGTAATTGGAGCGTGAAGGCTATCAAAGAAGGGTTACAGCCGATTGTAGAAGCTTCTCCTAAGTGCGTAAACGTGTTTATTGCCGATGGGGACGAAACCGGGAAGAAGAAGGGAGAGAAGTTTGAAAAAGCTTGTGCCGAGGTTGGTTTACCATGCATAGTAATTCCTTCAACTTCATTTGAAGTGGAAGGGGACATTGAGGAGATATTACAAAGCATGGACGTACCAGAATTTATTAAGAGATTAGAAGAAGAAATACACGCAGCTGCTTTAGAGGAGGCGAAAAATGAAGAAGATGTAGCTACTAAGTTAACCTCGAAAGTCAAGGAAGATCGTAATTTCATCCACCATGCGATCGCCTTTTTCTTCTCCGAAAATGCTTGGATTTGTGTAGATAATCGATTGCACGAGTACCGGGACAACTATTATGCGGAAGTACCGGACGAGTACTTGATAAGCCGAGTCCAATCTTACTGCTTTAATTACCCAGTGGTTGATAAACACGGCGAAACCACCTACCCCTATGCCAATAGCCGCAGCGCTGCGGAAGTTTTGAAGTTACAAAAAAATTTAGTAACTATTCCCGTTTCGGAAATTAACCCGCCGGGAATTAACTGCACCAACGGGATATTAAAAGTCGAATGGGAAGGCAACACCCCTACTTTCTCGTTAATTAATCACAATCCCATCCATTACTACACCTACCCCCCATTGGTGGAATACAACCCAGAAGCCGATTCTAAGCAATGCGACCGGCTTTTGAAATGTTTAGATCCAGCACAACAAGAAGTATTTTTACGCAACGTTTCCGCATCAATTGACCTCCCCACAGTACGCCGTATTCGGGGGAGAGAGGTAAAAGCTTTGTTGCTCAGTGGTTTGGGAAGTAATGGTAAAGACGCATTACGTGAAGTTGTCAGCACCATCTGGGGACACGAAGGGATGACAAGTTGCTCTCTCGCGGATTTCCAAAGTTATGACGACGGGAGAAAATTCTCCTTATCCGCATTGCGGGGTAGTCGGATTAATTGGGCTTCTGAAAATCCCCAAACCTCCCGCATTGATAAATTGCAAGCTTTGAAATTGTTTGTAACTGGCAACAAGTTACACGCAGAAAGGAAGGGTAAAGACCACGTAGAATTCACCCCCACAGCAACCGGGTTATTTAATGTAAATGAAGTCCCGGCGTTGCAAGGGACTATGCAGGCAATAGTAGACAGAATCGGGGTTATCCAATTCCGCAAGACTTTTAAAAAGACACCCGATCCCAGTAACCCGAACGAAATGTTAGCCGACCCGCGTTTTGCCTATGACTCCGAATTTATTCGCAATGAAGTAGCACCCGCATTCCTTAACAAATTGTTACAGGCGTTGAAGGATTTATGTGAATTCGGGATTGATTACGGCTGCACCGAAGAAGCTTTCGCCGATATGCAGAAGCGGAACAACCACTTATTCCAGTTCTGCGAAGACGTTGGTTTGGTGGAAGATTCCGAAAGTTCTGTTACTGCTTCCGAGTTATGGGAGTATTTGGAATCTTGGTACAAAGACCAAGGTACGTTAACCATTGCTGAAAATGGGAAGAGGGAGTGGGTAGAACAAACCCGACCAAGCGATAAAAATGTCAAAGCTTCAAGCCAGGTTTGCGATCGACTCCTCCAAATCTTTCCCAATGCAAAGAAAGTTAAAACACCACATCCAATCCACGGGGTTAAAAAACAAGTTACGGCATTGAAGGGAATTAAATTCCTAAAACCCGACATTAATGACAATTACCCTGCAATTAATGAGAATAGTATTCAATTCAATGGCAATAACATCCCCATTAATGAGAATAGCATTTCAATTAATGACAATCGCACCCCCATAAATGAGAATAGCACCCCCGACGCACCCCCAACTAGCACCCCCAATAATCCTTATACAGCAGGCATCGCACCCCCACCACCCCCAATAAGTAACATTGCGTCAGAAAAAAATGAAAATAGCAAAAACGAAAATAGCAAAAATGAATTTGAAAAAGAAAATAAGAATTCTTCAACACAAAGTAAGGTAGAAACTCCCCCCACTGGGGGTGGTGGGGGTGCAACTCCTACCTTAACTGGGTTTGGAGGGGTGCTACGTGAGGGTGCTAAGGGGGTGCGGGTGTCAACAACGGGGGTGCGATTGTCAATAAAATCAGGTGACACCGTATTTCCGACTTCTGGGAAGTATCAAGCTCGTGAATGCGTTGTTGGAACAATTGACGGTAATAATTACTGGGTTAGACCTGCGAACGCGACACGAGGGAACGGTCAACCAATCTGTTACCAAGCTCACCAGTTAAATCAAAATAAATCTTTTCAACCAGAAACCGAAACTGAAGTTACCGAACAATTGGACATATTTGAAGTTGGGACTACCTACTACTGTAATGAAGAAGAGTACCTGGATGAAATTGACGATTAACGGGAGCAGTTCTTACAATCCTAAGAAGGAAAAAATTCGGTGAGAAGTGCAATCAGCGCTTGCTATTAGTACCCAAGTAATTTTCAACCCTTTGCAGTTTTACATACGCATATCCTAACTGCTCCTTGGTTTTCTCAAGCAAATGATGGGTTATTTCGATTTGCTGTTGTGCAATTTCTGGTAGCGGAGGTGGAGTAATCCCAAAAGTTGCTCTGGTAATTATTGCAATACAAAAAGAAACAATGATCAAAAATCCTATTGAAGGAATCCACCTATCGACATTACAAATCGAGATCAAAACCGCGTTTATTGACCGTTCCCAAATTTCTGTCATCCTGAATACGTGACGCTGTTCCCTTGAGCGCGTTGTCTTTTTCTGATGCTTTACTAACTCCTCCATCTCCCTCCTTATCAAAGTCAATTCCGTGTTGTGGTAAATCGTCATTTCCCTTTTCAACTCGCGGATTTGGTTCTGAGATAATTCCACAGTCAAGGTTTGATGGTTCGTCAATACTTGGTTCAAGCTCACCAACTGCTTTTTCAACGTCGGGATTTCTTGCGCGACGTTTCTCAAAATTGGTGAGATTTCGGTCAAGTTCTTCAATTGCTCCGACTGTTCTTGTGATGTTAAATCGAGCGCGTTCAATGCTGTGCCAAGCTTGCCGCAAGAGGTCGCTAAATTGTTGATTGTCTCGCTTTGGTCTGCCGCTGCTTTCAGTTGCTCCGCTGTTAGTTCCGTCCACTCTTCTAGCTCTCCTTGAAGTTCTTCAAATAACTGTTTCCAGTCAGTTGGGGCTGTTTCTGTCAGCTGTGCCAAGTAACCGATATATTGCACCAAGCGAAATGCCGGGTCTTCTGGGCGCATCCCAGAATCGATCGCAAAGCGCAAGACCTTGGCTTGGAATTCTGGTGGCTTGTCATTTAACAACTTGTCTAAATGGGATGGTTGTTTTTTACCTTTGGGAGTCATCAATTTACCTCAAACAAAAAACATCTTCTTGAAACGGTCAATTCTTACTTTTAGTAGTCATTTATTTACCTCATACGAAAAGTCTTCTTTAGATAGTCGGGGTGTTGAAAAAAATTGCTCTCCCAACTTTTTTCGGAACCGTCCATTTTGGGAAAAAAGTACGCTAAGAAATTTATGTAACTGCTGAAAAGCCTATTAAATAAGACTTTTAAGCAATTGAAGAGTTTGATTTTTGAAAGTGAACTATGCTCTGCTCATGTGGTGGAGATATTGAAACGCTGGTTGCAATCGGTTTTCTGTTCCAGTTTCGACTTACTTAAGCCCTAACTGGATGTCGGCTTTTTCAAAGTTACTTTTAGCTGTATCCACCCACCCAAATAATCTCGACTGATTGCTCAAAGTAAGAGCATCATGTTCCAACGCTTCGGAGAAGGACAAATCATTTGAGTCAATGAAATCAAAAATATCGTCAAAAAGTTCTGGTAAATCCAACTCAATTGCATTAAAACTTAACGCCGTCTGCCGTGCTTTAGAATTGTTGTAACGAGTAAACTTTTCACCAGTACCCCAATACAAATTTTTCACCAGCACATAATCTACTCGATTACCACAAAACTCCAACAATCTTTTCAATTGCATCACCGAATCTTTCACCCTTCCCAAAACGCTCACCATCGTGATGCGATAACCCAAACGTTCGGCATTTTGAAATAAATGAATATCGTCAGCTAAACTTTCAAAATATTCAGCAGCACCAGCCGGTAAATCTACCAAAGAAACTTGAGGTGATAAAGAAATTAAATCATCTTGCAGTGCATCCGCTCCACCTCTTTGATTTAACTTCAATGTTTTGACTCCAGAAGAAACTTGATTGTAATGTCTCCATAATTGTGGATTTGATGGGTCACATTCGTAGGCAATACAGTTGATATTTTTTGAACGATAAATATCTAAAAGTATTCGCGCTACAACACTTTTACCCGTCCCTCCTTTATCACCCGTTATCATCACAATTCTGTTCAAGGATTGTGACTTTTTGATTCTTTCAAATTAGTCTTTTTAGCTTTAGTCATAAATCATCATCGTTAAAAACTTGAGGCTGAAAACTATGTGCATTACCCTGTGAATTTGAATCTTTTCTATTACCTTTTTTAGTTAGAGTTTTTACGGGATTTTCTTCTTGAGCTTTAACTTTTCTTGACCGTGCGGTTCCTCTCTTCAAATTGCTTTTATTTGCGTTCTCAACTGGTTGACTCAATTCAGCATCCCGCTGATTAGAAGTACTCTCTTCTCCGTTCTCTACTTCAGTTCCTTCAACTTCCGTTGTCTTCTTCTTTTTACGGCGAGTATTCTTATTAATTTCACTCAATAAATACTTCAATCTGCTACCGCTGATATTAATACCTAACCCAGATAAAACCTCCGCAATTTCGTCGTAGGTATAATTCTTTTTTAAGGCTCCATTTATGTAACGCCTAAGAAGACGAATAGCTTCCTTGTCAGAAACATCGGGTAACTCCTTCGGTTTGAGTTCCTTGAGTGCGTTTATCGCGGACGGAATCTTTTCCTTATCAATTCTGTCCGGTTCTTGTTGTGATGTAGTCACCGTATCTATTTGTTTACCTCCAGTCAGGAATGAAAATTCATGTTGAATCTTATTGATATAAAATACGAATATTGTCGTTATTTTTATTCGTCTCTAAGACATCAGCCTCACTTTATATTCTCTCCAGAAAATATTTAAAATTCTGTTGACTATTCTCTAAAAAAGTAATCCTGTAATAGATATATTTTAAATAAAAAAAAGAAAAAGCATATAAATATTTTTACTACTTTTGACAGATGTTTTTCGATTAAATTAGTTGAAATATTAAATTTAATTCGTCTCCGGAGTTTTATCTCATTTCATCATTCCTGCATCGGATGATTTTTTTAGTATTTGAATATGAATCTCCCCCTATATAAATAGTGTTAGATTCTTGTAGAATGCCCGCGTGGAGTGTTTCAATTTTTTCGTCTTCTCCCTTGTTTTGCGTATTTGGTAATTTTTAATCGTGGAGCGTTACTCCAAACCCCCGATTTTTTAATACATGGCGGCGCATAGGTGCCGCCCATTAACAACTTCTACCCGGCGTATGGGTTCTTCTACTCTTCTCGGTTGTCTCCGGTTCTCGGTTCTCTCAAGTTCTCGTCTCCCCCGGTTCTCCACTCCCCAGCTTCTCGTCCTACAAGAGGCTCCCGGCACCGCCAGACCTCTCGTCTCCCGGTGCGTGGGTTAGGAGCGAGCCATGCCTTTTAGCTATCGCTAAACTGAGCTACGCTCAGACGGCAGGCTCGCTTAAGTGGGATATCCCCCTTAAGAAACCCCCAACGGAAGTAGCGTCAAAAATACTCGTTTTTACTCGTTTTTTATGCCACGTCGTTGTACATCCAAAGCCACAAGACGAACACACATTTATCAAGTGCGATTAAGCGATTTGGAACTGGATTGGTTACGTATGAAAGCAAGAGATGCTGGAGTACCCCAAAGTGTTTTAATACGTCGCTTAACTTTGGGTAAACCACTACCAAAAAGAATCAGCAAAATATCTCTTAAAACTTATCAGGAATTAAGCCGAATTGGGAACAACTTAAATCAGCTAACGAAGGCATCTAATGCTGCTATAAAAATGGGTTGTCAACCACCAGTTGATTTAGAAATATTAAAGGAACTTTTAGACATAGTTAATCAAGTTGGAAGACAACTTACACAACAAGAAGATTGTGATGAGGATTCAGAAGAATTAGAAGAGGAATCGGGAGATGATTGGGAAGCAGAAGAAGGGTAGAGGATTTAGGGGTTTATTAGATTATGTAGAACAAGATTCGGATGACACATTAATTGGCGGGAATATGTTCGGTCAAAATGCCAGGGAATTGGCAAAAGAATTTAAAATTTCTAGACAGCTAAATCCAGAAGTTGAACGTG
>JAAUSO010000029.1 GCA_012033205.1 Richelia sp. SL_2_1
TTGTTTATGGAGGATTCCGAGCAAGGGCTAGTTGCGACTTGCGAGTACAACACTGACTTATTTAATCCAAATACTATTACCCGGATGCTGGGACATTTCCAAACTTTACTGTCAAGCATAGTTAGCGATCCCCAACAAGATATTGCAAAATTGCAATTGTTAACATCATCTGAAATTAAGCAGTTATTAGTGGAGTGGAATGATACTAAGACAGACTACCCTCAAGATAAATGTATTCATCAGTTCTTTGAGGATATTGTTGAGAAAACACCGTCTGACATTGCTGTTATCTTTGAAAACCAACAATTAACCTACCAGGAGTTAAATAACAGAGCAAATCAGCTAGCTGATTACTTGCAGCAACAAAGTGTGAAATCAGACACAGTTGTTGGTATTTGTATGGAGCGCTCTATAGAAATGGTAGTGGCTTTAATAGCGATTTTGAAAGCTGGAGGAGCCTATTTACCGTTAGATCCAGCATATCCTCAAGAACGGATAGATTTTATGCTGGCAGATGCTGGAGTATCGGTATTGTTAACGCAATCACCTTTAAAAAGCAAATTGCGATCGCATCAAGGACAATTAATATGTATAGATACTCAAGGTTTATACAGTAATTACAGTTGCAAAAATCCTAGCAGCGATATAAAACCAGAAAATTTAGCTTATGTAATTTATACATCTGGTTCTACAGGTAAACCCAAGGGAGTAATGAATACTCATCGGGGATTGTGCAATCGCTTGCTGTGGATGCAAGATGCTTATCAATTAACATCATCAGACCGAGTTTTACAAAAGACTCCTTTTAGTTTCGATGTATCTGTATGGGAATTTTTCTGGACATTATTAACGGGTGCAGCTTTAGTTGTAGCGAAACCAGGAGGACATCAAGATGCGGGGTATATAGCAGAACTTATATCACAACAAAAAATAACTACACTTCACTTTGTTCCTTCTATGCTGCAAGCTTTTCTAGAAGAACCAGAACATCAAAACTGTAAAACTATCAAGCGCGTAATTTGTAGTGGTGAAGCTTTATCTTTTGAATTACAACAGCGATTTTTTCGGAGTTTTGATGCTCAATTACATAACCTTTATGGGCCAACGGAAGCATCTATTGATGTGACAGCGTGGTACTGTAATCGAAATGAAAAAATTGTTCCTATTGGTCGTCCGATTGCGAATACACAGATATTTCTCTTAGATAAACATTTACAACCCGTTCCTATAGGAGTTTCTGGGGAATTACATATCGGTGGAATGGGATTAGCACGAGGTTATTTGAATAGACCAGAATTAACTGAAGAAAAGTTTATTCCTAATCCATTTAATGATTTACAATTAAATAGAAATTCTCCAAGTCAAAATCTCAGTTTAGACGCACGACTGTACAAAACGGGAGATTTAGCACGCTATCGCGAAGATGGAAACATTGAATTTTTAGGCAGAATCGATTATCAAGTCAAAATTCGTGGGAATCGCATTGAACTAGGAGAAATTGAAGCTTTATTAGAGCAACATCCGCAGGTGCGAGAAACGGTAGTAGTAGCAAGGGAAGATACACCGAATGACTTTCGTTTAATTGCATATCTGGTTAATCGGGAGAATGCTAGACCTTCTGTAGAAGAATTACGGGGTTTTCTCAAACAAAAACTACCCGAATATATGCTTCCTTCTGCCTTTGTCATGTTAGATGCTTTACCTTTGACATCCAACGGAAAAATAGACCGTCGTGCTTTACCAAAACCTGACAATGTACGTCCAGAATTAACAGCATCTTTTAAGCCACCCCAGTCTGAAATGGAACAGCAGATTGCCAAAGTTTGGCAAGAGGTGCTGCACATCGATAAAGTAGGTATTAATGATAATTTTTTTGATTTAGGTGGAAACTCCTTACTGATACTTCAAGTAAATAATAAACTGCGTGCAATTTTGCAGCGAGAGATATCAGTAGTAACGATGTTTCAAAATCCCACTATTTACTCATTAGCGGAATATTTAAGTCAAAAAAATAGAGATAAAATTATTTTTGAAAACATACACAATCGTGTAGAAAAACAAAAAAAATCTTTCAATAGCCGAAAACAATTATTTAGAAAAACAAAAAAATAAAACACAATATCAGTTAACTTTTAATTTTTGAATTTTGGACAGCAGTACTAATTCAGACTCTACTGAATAGTGATTATGTAGGTGGGGGAGAAAATTTATAACTATGTCATTGCGAATGGAGCGAAGCGAAATGAAGCAATCGCAAGGGTTTCGATGTTTTTACATTTTGTTATATAGTTAGGTTTATTTTAGCCAACCTACTTATCGTTAATATAAAGGTTCAATGATATGAACATGAATAATGAGAATGAAAAGATAAATTAATTAATGGAAGGGATTGCAATCATCGGCATGGCGGGGCGTTTTCCCGGAGCTAGTAATGTCCAATCCTTCTGGGAAAACTTATGTAATGGTGTAGAGTCATTATCTATTTTAGAAAATGAAGAATTACTGAATGCTGGAGTTCCTCTAGCTTTAATCAATAATACTAATTATGTTAAAGCTGCAAATATTTTAGAAAATATTGATTTATTTGATGCAGGTTTTTTTGACATTAATCCTAAAGAAGCTGAATTAACAGACCCTCAACATCGTCTGTTTTTAGAATGTGCTTGGGAAGCTTTAGAAAATGCTGGTTATGATTCAACCAAGTGCGAAAGTCGCATTGGTGTTTATGCTGGTGCTAGCTTAAATAACTATTTAGATTTTGATGTGAAAAAGGATGGGCTGGGGTCAGCAGAATCTTATCAAAAGCTAATTGGAATGATAAAGATTTTCTTTCTACTCGCGTTTCCTATAAATTAAATCTGACTGGTCCGAGTTTGACGGTACAAACCGCTTGCTCTACTTCTTTAGTTGCAACAACACTTGCTTGTCAAAGTCTATTGAATTATCAATGCGATATCGCTTTGGCAGGAGGGGTTTCCATCCGAGTACCACAAACAACAGGTTATTTGTATCAACAAGGGGGAACTTTATCTGCTGACGGTCATTGTCGTGCTTTTGATATCAATGCAGGGGGGACAACCATTGGTAATGGTGTAGGGCTTGTGGTTCTCAAGCGACTAAATGATGCTATTGCTGACGGAGATTGTATTTATGCAGTCATAAAAGGTACGGCAATCAATAATGATGGTTCTATCAAAGTTGGCTTTAGCGCACCAAGCGTCGATGGACAAGCAGAAGCGATCGCAGAAGCGATAGTATTAGCAGATGTAGAACCAGAAACAATCAACTATATTGAAGCTCACGGTACTGGTACATCTTTAGGAGATCCAATTGAAATTGCTGCGCTAAGCAAGGTGTTTGCCGCTAGTACTGAGAAAAAAGCTTTTTGTGCAATCGGTTCAGTCAAAACTAATATTGGTCATTTAGATGCAGCTGCTGGTATTGCAGGATTAATTAAGACATCTCTGGCACTCAAACATCAGCTAATTCCACCCAGCTTAAATTTTGAGCAGCCTAATCCCCAAATTGATTTTACTAATAGTCCCTTTTTCGTGAATACAAAACTCAGGGAATGGGAAGCAGGTTCTACTCCCCGTCGTGCTGGTGTAAGTTCTTTAGGAATGGGAGGAACCAACGCTCATGTCGTTTTGGAACAAGCTCCCGTACTGGCAAATTCTGGTGCTTCTCGTGCTTGGCAATTATTAGTTTTGTCCGCAAAAACAGAATCTGCGCTTGAAACTGCGACACAAAATCTGATCCAATATCTGAAGTTGCATCTCGATGAAAACTTGGCAGATATAGCTTATACATTACAATTAGGACGTAGAGATTTTAATCATCGAAAAGTACTTATTTGCTCGGATATCCCAGATGCAATTAATGGATTAACCGCACAAGCCTCAACACGAGTTTTTACTCAGTTTGAACCAAGGGAGAATCCCTCCATCGCTTTCATGTTCCCCGGACAGGGCTCCCAGTATGTCAATATGGGAAAAGAACTCTACGCAACAGAATCAGTATTTCGCAAACATATTGAGCATTGCAGTTCAATATTAATACCCTATTTAGGATTAGATTTGCGATCGCTGATTTATCCAAGTGAGTTAGAAAGAGTAAGTGCAGCAGAAAAACTCAAACAAACTTATTTTGCTCAACCTGCACTGTTCGTAATTGAATATGCTTTAGCTCAGTTGTGGATGTCGTGGGGAATTTCTCCTCAAGCAACGATAGGACATAGTATAGGAGAATATGTAGCTGCTACTCTGGCTGGAGTTTTTTCGCTTGAAGATGCTCTTGTTGTAGTAGCTAACAGAGGAAAACTGATGCAGCAATTACCCGGAGGTGCAATGCTCTCAGTTGAACTTTCCGAACAAGAAATAGCACCCCTGTTGGCAGAAAATATATCTTTAGCTGCTTGCAATACAACTTCATATAGCACGGTATCGGGTTGTACTGAAGCAATAGAGAAATTACAACAGCATCTACAACAAATAGGGGTATCTTGTCGAAGACTGCATACTTCTCATGCTTTTCATTCTCAGATGATGGAACCGATCGTTGAGACATTTACACAGTTGTTGCAAAAAGTCAAACTCAATCCTCCGGAAATACCATTTATCTCTAATGTCAGCGGGACTTGGATTACCAAATCCGAAGCTACAAATGCTAATTACTGGGCAAAACATTTAAGACAGCCTGTACGTTTTTGTCAAGGGATTGCTGAGTTATTAAAAACACAAAATTTTATCTTATTAGAAGTTGGTCTGGGACGAACGTTAAGTACTTTTGCTAAACAGCAGCAAAAACAAGAATTGATAGCACTGACATCGCTTCCTCATCCAAAAGAGCAACAGTCAGATGTAGTATTTTCACTTAATACTTTAGGTAAACTTTGGTTATCAGGAATCAAGATCGATTGGTCAGGTTTTTATATCAACGAACGTCGTCATCGTTTACCCTTACCAAGTTATCCCTTTGAACGTCAGCGTTATTGGCTCGAACGAGATAATTCATCTACTTCCAACATAAATGGAGGGGAATCGTCAGATGGAAATTCACCGAGTCATGCTCTAGGAAATCAACGTTACTCTATTAAGCTAAACTCCTCAGAAACAGCATCAGAGCCATTATTAGAGAAAAAACCAAATATTACTGACTGGTTTAATATTCCTGTATGGAAGCAATTGATATCAGTTGAGTCTTTTCAAGCAAAAGAAGAAAGCCAACAAAAGTTAACCTATTTAATTTTTATAGATAAATACGGAGTAGGAACTGAATTTGCTCAAAGACTCGGACAGTTAGGACAAGATGTAATTACTGTAGGAATTGGTAAACAGTTTTGCAAGCTTGATGACCGTGTTTATACCATCAATCCCCAAGAATCTGATGACTATCATACTTTGTTTGAAGAACTTAAAAAGCAAGACTTGATTCCAAGGAAAATCGCACATTTTTGGAGCATTACACCCAATGATACTTTGCTCGACAACGAGCTAAAATTGCTTGAAAAATCTGAGAATCTGGGCTTTTATAGCCTGATGTATTTAGCACAAGCCATCGGTAAAAAAGATATTTCAGATTCTCTCAAACTGTTGATTGTTACGAATAATCTATATCATGTCATCGGCGATGAAAAATTATGCCCACAGAAGGCTACGGTATTAGGAGCAACTAAGGTAATTCCCAAGGAATACGGGAATATTAATTGCACTAGTGTTGATTTAGTAATACATTCTGCTCGAACTACTTTATCAAAAAAACTCATAGATAATTTAGTAGTAGAATTAAAACTGCAACAAGCTCATGAAATAATTGCCTATCGCGGACATTATCGTTGGATTCAGACTTGGGAAGCAGTTGCTTTAGACGAGGGTATTGCAGACAGAAATAAGTTAAAAAAAGGTGGAGTTTACTTAATTACTGGCGGATTTGGTGGTATTGGTTTGGTATTAGCAGAACATTTAGCAAAAACGCTACAAGCCAAATTAATACTAGTCGGACGAGAAAAACTACCGCAACCTTTTGAATGGGAACAATGGTTAGCGACTCATGATACCCAAGATAGAGTTAGTCGTAAAATACAAAAAGTGCGATCGCTTGAAGAATTGGGTGCAGAAGTTGAACTCAAAAGTGCCGATGTGACTAATTTTGCACAAATGCAAGCAGTAATTGCTCTAGGGTTACAAAGATTTGGTCAAATTAATGGTGTAATCCATGCGGCTGGTATTGCTGGTGGTGGTGTAACTCAACTCAAAACGCGGGAGATGGCAAGCAATGTCTTAGCATCAAAAGTCACGGGTACATTAATTTTAGAGGAAGTTTGTAAGAATATAAATTTGGATTTCTTAATGCTTTGTTCATCTAAAACTTCTATTTTAGGTGAATTTGGACAGATAGATTATTGTGCAGCTAATAGCTTTTTAGATGCTTATGCTTATTGTCATAACTCCACATCAGATAGATTAACAATATCTATTAGTTGGGATACTTGGAAGGAAGTTGGATTAGCAGTAGAAACTACATTACCAGATAACATTAAACAACAGCGTCAAGAAATGATTAACAAAGGCATATTACCTCAAGAAGGTATCGATGTTTTTAATCGTGTTTTGGCAAGTAATTTACCTCATATTGTTGTATCAACACAAGATTTACCGGCTTTAATTAAACAAAATAATTCTGATAAATATTTACAAGAATTAACGTTTTCCCAATCAGAATTATCTTCAGTCAATGTTTCCAAAGCAAGACATTCTCGTCCGAATTTAGGTAATAATTATGTCGCTCCCCAAAATCAAACCGAATGCATACTAACTGAAATTTGGCAAGAAATTCTCGGAATTGAAAATATAGGTATCTACGACAATTTCTTTGAGTTAGGAGGAAATTCCATCAACACAATTCAAATTGCAGCGAATGCAAACAAAGCAGGCTTAAAGTTAACAACTCAACAGTTTTTTCAACATCAAACAATTGCTGAATTGGTAAAAAACTTATCAATTACCGAAACTATCCAACCCCAACAAAAATTAGAAAGAAAAGAATTACAGCTTACACCGAGTCAACATTACTTCTTTGAACAGAATCAGTCCGAAGTACATAAGTGCAATCAGTCGTTGTTGCTGGAAATGCAAGAATGCGAGCCTAATTTATTAGAACAGGCTTTAGAACATTTAATTCAACATCATGATGTATTTCGCTTGCATTTTATCCAAACAGAATCTGGGACTCAACAAGTTTATGATAGTTCTGATGATACTATTAAATTAAAACGAGTAGATTTATCCTCACTATCAGAAATTGAGCAAAAATTAGCGATAGAATCTGTTGCAGCAGAACTAAAAGCAAGTTTAAATTTATTTGCAGCACCACTTGTAAGATTTGCTTTCTTTGATTTAGCCCCACAACCAACTAGCTACCTGTTAATTGTTATTCACGACTTAGTGATTGATAATATTTCTTGGCAAATTTTACTAGAAGACTTACAAACAGTTTACAAGCAAAAATGTCAGCGTAAAGCCATAGATTTGCCAGATAGTACTAGCTCATATATTCAGTGGACGCAATTTTTACAGCAATATGTCCAATCTTCAGAAATGATGCGAGAGCAAGACTATTGGTTGCGAGAAATCCAAAAACCATTTACCAGCTTGCCAGTAGATTATGCAATCGATGATAATACACATAATCATCCAGATACTGTATCAGTTAGTCTAAATAAACAAACAACAAAAGCTTTATTAGAGGAAATTCATCAAGCCTATAACACGCAAATCAACGATGTATTGCTCACGGCTTTAGTACAAGCTTTTGCAAAATGGACGGGAGAAGCAAAACTACGGGTAGATATTAGAAATGATGGTCGAAAAACTGTTTTTCAAGATATAAAATTATCCCGTACTGTTGGTTTATTTAGTAGTTATTTTCCGATAATATTGGATGCAACAACATCTTCAAATCAAGAAGATTTATTAATCCAAATCAAAGAATATTTGCGTAGTATTCCAAATAATGGTGTTGGTTATGGCATATTAAAGTATTTGAACAGTGAGCAGGAAATACAATCAAAACTGCAAGCCTTGCCTCAAAGTGAAATTAGTTTCAACTACTTAGGTCAACATGACCAAATGATTTTTGATTCTTCTTTGTTTCGTTTAACTCAAAGTTCTCAAGATATTATCTATAGTAGACCTAACAATAGAAAATATTTACTAGAGATTAATGCAATTGTGGTTCAAGAACAATTGCAATTGTACTGGAATTACAATAATGCTATTCATAACCGAGAAACCATTGAAAATTTAGCTAATAAATTTATAGAAGAACTAAGCTCCTTAATAGCTCATTGTAATTCCGTTGAAGCACAAAGATACACACCCTCTGACTTTTTCAGAGCTAAATTAAATCAACAACAATTAGATAATTTACTCAGTAAAATTAATCGACATAATTAGAACCTAAGTAAATGAAAAACAATCATATTATTGAAGACATATACCAACTTACACCTGTACAAAAGGGAATGTTGTTCCACTGTTTGTATGATAGTGAATTGTCCTTATATTTTTTTCAGCATATCTTTACTATACGTGGAAACCTTAAACTAGATATGTTTGAAAAGGCTTGGCAATTAGTCATAGATCGGCATCCTATTTTACGTACTAGTTTTTATTGGGAAGAAGTTGAAAGTCCACTACAAATTGTATATCATCAAGTAAAAGTACCTCTAACTTACTATGACTGGTCTGATATGGATTCAGCTAAACAAAAAAACCAACTTGAAGCTTTTATTATTAGCGATCGCCAAAAAAGTTTTGACTTTTCTGAGCCATGTTTAATGCGTCATACTTTAATTCGCACTACTAATGACTCTTATCAATATATCTGGAGTATGAATCATATTATTATAGATGGCTGGGGTGGTTCGCTGGTATTCCAAGAATTTCTAGAAATTTATGGAGCGCTTTGCAAAAACCAACAAATTAGCTTAGCATCTACTCGCCCTTTTAGAGATTACATTGACTGGTTGGAGCAACAAGATATATCAAAAGCCGAAAATTTTTGGCGAGAAGCACTACAAGGTATTAAAGCACCAACTCCTTTAACTTATTTTGAAAAAACTCAAACAACTGACCAATTATCCACTGAAGAAATTAGGTACAGTGAAGAAATAATTCAACTATCATTAACAAGTACAAAAGCACTACAATCTTTTGCAACACAACATCATCTCACTCTTGCTACTATTTTTAACGCTATTTGGGCTATTCTCCTGAGTCGCTATTCTTGTTGCACTAATATATTGTATGGCTGTACCGTTACTGGACGACCAGCAGATTTGAATGCAGTAGAGTCAATGGTTGGTATGTTTGTTAATACCTTGCCTATTCATATCAATCTAGATACTGAACAGATTTTATTATCATGGCTCCAACGTTTTCAGCTGCAATTAGTTGAGGTGCGCGATTATGAATACACTCCATTAAAGGAAGCGCATAAATGGAGCGAACTTCCACCAAACTCAACTTTATTTGAAAGTATTGTAGTACTTGAAAATTTCCCAGTCAGTGAATTTATTCGAAATTGGAAGGGAAATATAACATTTGAACATAAAGAATTGTATTACAGAAATAATTACCCTCTCAACTTGGTTGTATATCCAAATCAAGAGTTATTAATAGCGCTTTCGTTTGACAATAGAAGATTTGATCGTGATACTACTACCGGAATACTCGAAGATATTGAAAACCTCTTACAAGAATTGATTGTTAATCCTAACATTCAAATTCAAGATTTAAATTTTTTTACACCAGAACAACAACAAGTTACTTCAATGTTAGAAAAAGAAGCATTATTTGATTGGAGTTTTTCTCTAGCTAGTTAAACTATTATGATTACGGAATAACACAGAATTTGAAACATATACATTGAACAATCAATATGCCTATCCTATTTTAAGTTTGTTCCATTACTATTTTTTTTTGAGAATACATAAATACCAAATTATGAAATGATGATATTTATGTTTTAAGCATTATTTAGATATAAAGGAGAAAAATGACTATGCATTTACGCAAAAATAAAATATTTTCTCAAAAGATTTATTGGGTCAATAAATTATCAGGAGAGCTATCAGAAACAAATCTTATTTTAGACTATATAAGACCTTCATTATCTAGCAGTAAAAATAAGTCATTAAGCTTTGAATTATCCCATGATTTATCTCATAAAATTCTTAAACTAGCTAAAGGCTCTTACTTTTCAACTTACTTGATACTTGTATCTGCATTGAATATATTGCTGCAAAAATACACTAGAAGCAATGATATTATTGTCGGAATACCAATATATGAAAAAAATGGGACTAATGATTTAAATAGCAAAGTTATTCCTTTACGCACTCAGGTAATACCTCAGCTTTCATTTAAAGATTTTTTGTTGCAAGTTAAAGATTCAGTTATCGGTGCTTACAGCCATCAGAACTATAATTTTGATGATTTAATCCAGTTATTAAAAATATCAACAAGCCCGAATCGCTGTCCGATTTATGATATAGTAGTTTTATTAGAAAATATTCATAATGTAAAGAATTTAAATAATCTCAATAATGACATCACATTTTGGTTTTCAATTAATGGTGAAACAATTGGCGCTAAGATCGAATATAGCGAAGATATATTTAAATATGAAAATATCAAAATTATAAGTAGATATTATATCAATATTATTGAAAATATTATTAATAATATTGATACTAAATATCAGATATTTATATATTGAAAGACTTTGATCGACACCTGCTATTAAAGCAATTCAATGAGAATAGTAAAGAGTATCCAATTACACAATCCATAAATTATTTGTTTGAGGAGCAAGTAGATAAAACTCCTAACAATATAGCTGTAGTTCATGGAAAAAGTAAATTAACTTATCAAGAGTTAAATGAAAAAGCTAATCAGCTAGCTGTAATGCTACGTAAACTAGGAGTAAACAAAGGTGAATTTGTCGGCATATTTAAAGACCGCGATATTAATTTTATTATAAGTATTCTCGCTATATATAAAGCAGGGGGAGCTTACGTACCGATTGATAGTACTTATCCCTTAAATAGAATTGAATATATGCTATCTAATAGTGAAGTAAGGTTTCTATTAACTGATTTTTCATTATTAAATACCTTGGGAGATTTGGTAGATAACTGTTATCAGTTAAAAACTATTATATGTTTAGATGAGGTTGTTACCGAAAATATACAGTTGACCCAGGAAAAAGAGTTCAAAATATATAATAAACTTGATTTCAATAACTTTCCTAAAGAGAATCTAGAGCAAGTAAATGATGGGATTGACCCAGCTTACATGATCTATACTTCGGGGTCTACAGGATTACCAAAGGGTACAATTGTCAGACATGATGGTGCAATTAATCATATTTATGCCCAATTGGATCAGTTGGAGATAACAGAAGATTTTTGTTTTCTACAAAGCGCTCCATCTTCAACGGATATTTCTGTATGGCAATTTTTAGCACCACTTTTAATTGGAGGAAAGACAGTAATAGTAGATATTGAAACCGTTGCGATTCCCGATCAACTATTTAAAGTACTTTTTTCAGAAGAAATTACAGTTGTTGAATTAGTGCCGGCATTATTTACAAGTTTACTTGAATATACTTGTGGATTAGCAAACCATAAAAGGGTATTACCAAATTTAAAATGGATGATGTTATCGGGTGAATCTGTATCGCCTAAATTTATAAATAAGTGGCTTGAGATATACCCACAGATCAGAATTGCTAATGCTTACGGTCCTAGCGAAGCTGCTGATGATATCACTCAGTTTATCGTTGACAAGCCTTTTGGTGAAAACCAAAAAACAGTTCCAATTGGT
Organism: Richelia sp. SL_2_1; assembly: GCA_012033205.1. GTDB lineage: Bacteria > Cyanobacteriota > Cyanobacteriia > Cyanobacteriales > Nostocaceae > Rivularia. The sequence continues at coordinate 11,889 of JAAUSO010000029.1, forward strand.
AAACCATTAGCAAATTTAAATCTCTATATTCTCGATTCCCAGATGAAATTATTACCGATTGGGGTTCCTGGAGAAATTTGCGTATCGGGAATTGGTGTCGGTGCTGGTTACTGGAAGAATGAAGAAAAAACCAAAAACAGTTTTGTTCCCAATCCATTTACAGATGCTAGGAAAAATTTACCAGGAAATCGCCCAGATTTAATTTATAAAACTGGAGATTTAGGAAGGTGGTTAACTGATGGGAATATAGAATTCCTCGGACGTATTGACCATCAGGTGAAGATTCGTGGTTTCCGCGTTGAACTTGGAGAAATTGAGACGCTTTTATGTGAGTACCAAGCTGTTAAGGAAGTTGTAGTTGTAGTTAGAGAAGATAACCCTGACGATCAACGCTTAATCGCTTATGTTGTTCCTAGATCTGAGTTTGATCGGGATGACTCAACAAGCAACGAACTAGTCCAACAGTTACGCGATTTTCTTACGGAAAAGCTACCAGGACATATGATACCTTCTGCGATTGTACTGCTCGAAGCATTACCCCTAGCTCCCAGTGGTAAAATAGACCGTCGCGCATTACCTGTACCAAATTTCAATAATGAATCTGAATTTGGCTTTGTTGCACCCCGTACTTCCACAGAAGAGATAGTTGCTGACATCTGGAGTCAGGTACTAAAGCAAGAACATATAGGTATCCATGATAACTTCTTTGATTTGGGTGGGCATTCTTTACTGGCAACTCAAGTTATTTCTCGGTTGCGTGAAGCATTTAAGGTTGAGTTGCCTTTACGTAGTTTATTTGAAGCACCTACGGTAGCTCAATTGGTCGAAAGTATCGAGAAGGATAAAAAAAATGTGACTTTGAGCGCTCAAAAGCAGTTTATTCACCCAGCACCACCTCAGGAAAATCCATCTTTATCCTTTGCTCAACAGCGTCTTTGGTTTATTGAGCAATTTGAAAAAAGCGATAGTATGTATAATTTACCTTTTGCTCTTCATCTAAAAGGCTTACTGAACCTAACTGCACTAAAACGTACTTTGAACGAAATCGTACAACGGCACGAAGTATTGAGAGCCAATTTTAAATCACGAAAAGGGCAACCCTTCCAAATTATTAGACCAAATTTAATTTTATCTTTACCTATAATTAACCTAGAAAACTTAAAACAAGTAGATCGCGAAAACGAAGTTCAAAGGCTTGTCAATGAGGAAGGCTCGGGATGCTTTAATTTATCAGAAGATCCATTGTTGCGGTGTCGTATATTTAAGTTAGATGAAGAAGAATATGTATTAACACTTATCATGCATCATATCATCTCCGATGGCTGGTCGATGAGGGTAATTGTAGACGAAGTAACAGCACTTTATAAAGCCTTTTGTCAGAATCAAGCTTCACCACTTCTAGAATTACCTATTCAGTATTCAGATTTTGCATTTTGGCAGCAACAATTATTAAGACAGGGTAAATTAGATACTCAGATTCAATACTGGAAGCAGCAATTGGCAGGTGCTAAAACAGTAATAAAACTACCAGCAGATAAACCTAGAACACAACTACAGTCATCCAGGGGTGCAATTTATTCTTTCGCACTTTCCTCAAATTTATCTCACTCCCTCAAAATCCTTAGTCAGAAACAAGATGTAACCATGTTTATGACTTTGGTGACAGCTTATAACGTGTTGCTTTACTACTACACAAACCAAGAAGATATACTGATTGGTACACCTATTTCCAACCGTAACCAAAGTGAAACTGAAAGCTTGATAGGTTTATTTGTCAATACTTTGGTATTCCGTACTAATCTTTCCAATAATCCTAGTTTTCAAAAATTATTGCAGCAAACACGAGAAGTCGCATTAGGAGCATATGCTAATCAAGACTTACCTTTTGAAAAGCTTGTTACAGAATTACAGCCAGAACGCAGACTCAATCAATCGCCATTGTTTCAGGTATGGTTTGTAATCCATAATGTGCCTATATCGAAGCTTGATCTGCCAGGACTGAAGATAAACGTTTTAGAAGCTGAAAGTTTAATGGAACAACGTAATGTGCGACATGATTTAAATCTTGATATCTCTGAAACATCAGAGGGAATCAAAGGTTTTTTTGAGTACAAAATAGACCTTTTCAATACTACTACTATTGCTCAAATGGCAAAACTATTTGAAATTTTGTTGGAAGTAGTTGTAAAACAACCCGATATTCAACTTAAAGAATTGATTGAAATACTTAATGAGTCTCAAAAACAACAGCAAATACTCGCAAATCAAGAATTTCAAAAAATACGTCGTCAAAAATTAGGAAAGCTTTCTCGTAAAGCACCTACCCATATTAATTAAATTCACAGATGAGCTTATAAAACAAGTGAAACTGTTTATCAAATCAAGCATTATTTACTTTCTAAGTATCTAACCGAACAGCTTAAACGCCTAAAATTTACCATGTGTGTAAGTTTTTAGGCGGCAGAAAATTTCCCCCATCAATAAAAAAACACAGAGTGATAAAAATGATAAACTTAAAATCCTTTCAACGGAAACAAATAAATCTATCTCAAGAAAAATTAATCAAAACTGACTTTTTTCAGGCAAAACAGCATTTGCCTTTGCTAGTTGAACCTTTAATAGATGGCATTGATTTAGCTACTTGGGCTACTAGTAATCTGGAGTGGATTGAAACTCAGATATTAAAATATGGAGGTATACTTTTTCGCAATTTTAATATCGATAAAATTAATGGATTTGAGCATTTTATTCAAATTATTTCTGGGAAATTAATCGAATATTCTTATCGTTCAACTCCGCGCAGTCAAGTTAGTGGTAATATATATACATCAACTGAATATCCAGCCGAGCAATCAATTCCTTTACACAACGAAATGGCTTACTCAAGAAGTTGGCCAATGAAGATTTGGTTTTTTTGTGTAGAAGCAGCATCAACAGGTGGCGAAACACCCATCGCTGATAGTAAAAAAGTATTTCAGCGCATCGATCCAAAAATTAAAGAAAAGTTTATTGAAAAAAAATCATGTATGTCCGGAATTACGGACAAGGGCTTGATTTACAGTGGGAAAATGTATTTCAAACTACCAGTAAATCATTCGTGACAAGTTATTGCTGTAATGCTGGAATTGAGTTTGAGTGGAAAGATGAAAAAAACTTAAGAACTCGTCAAGTTTGTCAAGCTGTTGCAGCTCATCCAAAAACTGGTGAAATGGTGTGGTTTAATCAGGCTCATTTATTTCATATATCCAGTTTAAAGCCAGAAGTTCGTGAATCTTTACTTTCAATGATTCACGAAGAAGAATTACCCCGTAATGCATTCTATGGCGATGGTTCAAAAATAGAAAGTTCTGTAATAGAAGAAATTCAAGAAATTTATCAACAAGAAGCTATTTTATTCCCTTGGAAAGAAGGTGATCTATTAATGCTAGATAATATGTTGGTTGCTCATGGTCGTCAGCCGTTTGTTGGTAAAAGAAAAGTTGTAGTAGGGATGGCTGAACCTTTTTGTGCTTAATATGCTTAGTAAGTTAACTCGGAGAATAAATGAGGTAAATTATGCCAAGTAATTCTATAAACACAATTAATGGTTTCGGGCTTTCACCTCAGCAAAAGCATTTATGGTTATTGCAACAACTTGAAGTTACCAACCAACCTTATCGAGTGCAATGTTCGATTTTGATAGAGGGAAATCTTAATTACCAAGTTTTAGAGTTAGTGTTGCAAAAGATTGTTGAAAAATATGAAATTTTTCGCACTAGTTTTCAAACTTTAAAGGGTATGAATATTCCCTTACAAGTTATCGATGAATCAACTAATAAATCTAAATTATCTATTAATATTCATAATTTAAGCGGGATTGAATCTCAAAAACAAAATCTAGAAATAGAAAATATTTATCACCAGCAACATTTAAAAATTTTTGACTGGCAGAGTAATTGTGTCCTAGATTTACATTTAGTCACTCTCTCTTCTTCTAAGAATGTTTTACTAATTGGTATACCCGCTCTTTGTGCAGATGCAGTATCAATTCATAACCTTGTAAATGAAATTAGTCAGCTATACACTGCCTGTTTACATCAGCAAGAACTTTCTGAAGAGACTTTACAATATGCAGATATTGCAGCATGGCAAAATGAATTATTTGAAGGAGAAGAAGGAGAAGTTGGAGAAGTTGGAAGAAAGTATTGGCAGAATCAAAATCTTTCGGGTTTAGTAATTAATAAACTAGCAAGTGAAAAATATTCTGCAAATAATAAATTAGCCTTTCAACCGAAATTTATTAATATTAATTTAAATGATCAGACTGTAGCCAATATTAAAGCACTAGCAAATAACAATGGTGTTTCTATTTCGATAATTTTGATCAGTTGTTGGCAAATTTTGCTTTCCCGTCTCACCGGACAACCTGAGATGAGTATTGCTATGTGCTGCGATGGCAGGGATTATGATGAATTAAAACCAGCCATTGGATTATTAGCTAAATATATACCAGTTAGTGTTGCCCTGAATGCTAATTCTAAATTTTCTGAAATAATCAAGCAGTTAGAAGAAAATATAAAAGAACATCAACAGTGGCAGGAGTTTTTTAACTGGGAAGAATTTGTGAGTCTAAACCAGACTAATTATAAACTATCATTTCTACCGTTTGCATTTGAGTTTGACTCGCAAACAACAAAATATTTCGCAGAGGGCGTATCATTTTCTATTACCAAAAAATATTCTTGTATTGACAAATTTAAACTGAAATTATCTTGTCAGGAGCAGGATAATTCTTTATTAGCCCAATTGCATTACGATGCTAGTTTATTTGAAAGAGAAGATGTTGAAAACTTAGCAATTCACTTACAGACTTTATTATCTAGTGCAATTAATAAACCTGCAACTGCAATATCCCAACTAGAAATTCTTAGTCCTCATCAACGTCAGAAGATTTTAGTCGATTTCAATGCTACTCAAACCAATTATCCTCAAAACCAGTGTATTCATCAATTAATTGAGCAGCAAGCAACAATAAATCCTCATAATATCGCAGTTGTTTTTGAAAATCAGCAACTAACCTATGCTCAACTAAATACTCGTGCCAATCAACTTGCTCACCATCTTAAGACATTAGGAGTAAGTGCCGAAACAGTTGTGGCACTTTGTGTAGAACGTTCTTTGGAAATGTGTATTGGTATTTTGGGAATTCTCAAAGCTGGTGGAGCTTATCTTGCTTTAGATCCGTTGCTACCAGAAGAGCGTCTTGACTACATGATACAGGATGCTACAGCCTCAGTCATTTTGACTCACCAGCATTTAGCCAGAATATTCTCCCAACAGCAAGTACCAATTATATGTTTCGATACTGACTGGCATAATATAGCTGAGCAATCACAAACAAATTTGCCTTGTGAAGTAACTCCTGATAATTTGGTTTATATAGTGTATACTTCTGGTTCAACTGGTAAACCCAAAGGAGTAGCTGTTGAACATAAACAACTGTTTAACTATCTGCAAAGTATTGTAGAAAAATTAAATCTTCCTGTTGGCTCAAGTTTTGCAACAGTCTCTACCTTCGCAGCGGATTTAGGTAATACTTCGATTTTTTCGTCACTTTGTGTGGGTGGGTGCCTACATATCATCTCCCAAGAAAGAGCAACTAATCCAGAAGCTTTAATAGAATATTGCGATCGCCATACCATTGACTGTCTTAAAATTGTTCCATCACACTTGATGGCACTTTTGAGTGCTTCCCAACCACAAAAAATTCTACCTCGAAAACGACTAGTTATTGGTGGTGAAGCATTAAGTAGTCAACTAGTTAAGACTGTGCGACAGTATACACAAGATTGTCAGATTATTAACCATTACGGACCATCAGAAACCACTGTAGGTGTTTCTACTTTTACATTTAATATTGATAATAATTGGGACATATCTGATACATTTTCTATCGGTAGTCCCCTTAATAATACTCAGATTTATATTCTTGATAATTATCTACAACCATCACCAATTGGCGTATCTGGCGAAATTTATATTGGTGGAAATAATCTAACACGAGGCTATATTAACCACCCTGAACTAACCAGCGAAAGATTTATACCCAACCCTTTTGCTGATGATGGTTCGCGTTTGTACAAAACAGGAGATAAGGCACGTTATTTATCCGACGGTAATATAGAATTTCTAGGACGAGCAGACAACCAAGTTAAGATTCGCGGTTTTCGTATAGAACTTTCGGAAATTGAATCGGTGTTAAGACAACACCCTAACATCCGAGAGAATACTGTTTTAATATGGGAAGAACAATCGGGTAACAAAGGTTTGGTAGCTTATTTTGTTACTAATAACGAATCTGAAGTTTCAAGCAACGAACTCCGTGACTTTCTTCAACAAAAGCTGCCAGATTATATGATTCCTTCAATTTTGATACAATTGAAGGCGCTACCTCTTACATCTAATGGCAAAATAGATCGTCAAGCTTTACCAGCACCAGAAAATATTAACCCGGAATTAGCAGCTAAATTTGTTGCTCCACGCAATTCTGTAGAGAAAACAATTGCCAAAATTTGGTCTGGGGTATTAAAGATTGAGAAAGTGGGAATTTATGACAATTTCTTTGAGTTGGGTGGAGATTCAATTATAAGTATTCAAATCATCGCTAGACTCAATCAAGCTGGTTTGCAACTAACACCCAAACAATTATTTGATTCCCCAACCGTTGCCGGATTAGCTGCTGTTGTCGGTAATGTTTCAAAGCTTGAGGTTGAACAAGCACCTGTGGCAGGTTTAGTTCCCTTAACTCCGATTCAGCACTGGTTCTTTGAACAAAATTTTTCTGAACCACATCACTCTAATCAAAGTTTACTGTTGGAAGTCTCATCAGAAATTGACTTGGCTCTCTTAGAGCAATCAGTGCAGTATTTACAGCAACACCATGATGCTCTGCGTCTGCGGTTTATTCCTCAAGAATCTGGTTGGCAACAAATTAACGGTAGACCAGAAGAAGTAGCAAAAGTTAGTATTTTATATAAAGATTTATCAATATTACCCGTAGAACCACAAGAGACTGCACTGGAAACAACAGCCACTGAGTTACAAGCAAGCCTAAATTTAGCAGAAGGTTTGCTGATGCGCTTCGCTTTATTTGACTTAGGGGAACAGGGGAAACGGCTGCTATTAGTAATTCATCATTTGGCAGTTGATGGTGTTTCTTGGCGAATTTTGATAGAAGACCTTGAGCAAGTTTATCAACAACTTAGCCAAAAACAAGCAATACAGTTGCCTTTGAAAACAACTTCTTTCAAAGATTGGTCTGAATTTTTACAAGATTATGCACAGTCATCTCAGCTTCAGCAAGAACTAGACTACTGGTTAAAAGGTTCTTTTCAGGATATTTCACGCCTGCCGGTTGATTATCCTGATGGTACAAATATCGAAAAATATACTGATACAGTTTCAGTATCTCTAACAGTAGAAGAAACTAAGGCTTTATTGCAGGATGTACCTGCGACCTATCATACTCAAATAAATGATATATTGTTAACCGCTTTAGCGCTAGCCTTTACTGAATGGACAGGTGGATACTCTTTACTTGTCGATTTGGAAGGACACGGAAGAGAGTCTATCGACAACGACATTAACCTCACACGCACGGTTGGGTGGTTCACAACTATTTTCCCTGTACTGCTAAGCTTAGAAAAGATTTCCCAACCAGTAGAAGCACTCAAAGCTATCAAAGAGCAACTCCGGAGTATCCCAAATCGAGGTATTGGCTATGGGTTGTTGCGCTATCTGAGCCAAAACTCTGAAATTGTAACAAATCTGCAAACCCTTCCTCAAGCCGAGGTGCGATTTAACTATCTCGGTCAGTTTGACCAAATACTACCTGAATCATCATTGTTTAAACTCAGTAGTCAATCTATTGGTAACAGCCGTAGTTTGCAAAGTAATCGGCGGTATCTTTTAGACATTAATGGGTTTGTACTAGTCGGTCAACTGCAATTGGAATGGACTTACAGCAACAAAATACATCAAAGAAGCACAATTGAGCAGCTAGCTAACGAGTTTATCAAAATGTTGCGATCGCTAATAAACGATTGTCAATCTGGTACATCTTTTAGTTTTACATCTTCTGATTTTCCAGAAGCCAACTTGAGCCAAAATGATCTAGAGCAGTTCCTAGCAAAAATTAATCGCGGGAGTGAGAATTAAAACCAATGAAAACAGAAAACATCCAAGATATCTACGAACTCTCACCCGTTCAGAAAGGTATTTTATTCCATAGTTTATATACTCCTGAATTAGGGCTTTATTTTATTCATTTTAGCTATACAGTGCGCGGCAATCTGAACGTTGGCGCTTTTGAACAAGCTTGGCAAGAAATAGCAACTAGATATACAATTTTGCGTACTAGTTTCTATTGGCAAGAGATTGACAAACCTCTACAAGTTGTGCATCAAAAAGTCACAGTACCATTTGAGTTCCAAGATTGGCGAGACAAAGATAGTAAACAACAAGATGAGTTTTTAAAATCTTTTCTTTTGAGCGATCGCCAACGTGGGTTTGACTTGTCTCAAGCTCCATTAATGCGCTTAACTGTCATTCGCTTAGCAGAGGACGTTTACCAAATCGTTTGGAGCAAACATCATCTCATTTTGGATGGTTGGTCAGCACCAATTCTCATAGAAGAAGTTTTTAAACAATATAAAGCTCAGTGTCAAGGTAAAGATGTTTCCTTACCCCCCACTCGTCCTTTCAAAGAATACATTGCTTGGTTACGAAAACAAGATCTATCTAAAGCTGAGTCATTTTGGCGAAAATTACTAGAGCCAGTGCAAGCACCTACGCCTTTAACCAATATTGAAGTAAAAAACTTATCTGGAGAGGAAAAATACGATGAGCAACAAATGAGACTCTCAGCAGAAACTACTGCTACATTACAATCTATAGCACGGCAGCATGAACTGACTATAAATACAATCTTTCAGGGAGCTTGGGCTATACTTCTAAGTCGTTACACTTGTCAAAAGCAAGTAGTCTATGGCTGTGGTGTTTCTGGTCGTCCAGTAGATTTAACGGGAGTTGAGTCGATGGTAGGTGTATTTATTAACACTTTACCTGTTTATATTCAGATAGAGCCAGAGCAATTTCTTATGGTTTGGCTGAAGCAACTTCAGAAACAACAAATTGAAATGCGACAGTATGAATATAGCCCCCTAGTAGAGATTCAAGGGTGGAGTAAAGTACCGCGAAACCAAACTTTATTTGAGAGCATCGTCGTTTTTGAGAACTACCCAGAAGTACAGATTGAGCAAAGCGGTGAAGATGACTTAGAAATCCTCAATTTTAATGGCTTTTACAAAACGAACTATACCTTAAATGTAATTGGGTATCCAGGTTCACAATTAGTGATTGGAATTAATTACAATGGTCAACGCTTTGATACCTCAACAATTACAGGAATACTTAAAGATTTTGAAATATTGCTACAAGGGATGGCAGATAATCCTAAAGTGAAACTTAAGCAATTATCTTTTTTAACGCCAAAACAGCAGCAGATTACTTCAATCTTAGAAAAGGAAACATCAGGCTGGAACTTTTACAAATTTAGTTACCAAGGCAACATAATTTTTAAATTTTATAAAACCTATCTTAATTATGCTGATTAAAGAAATGCTTAAATAATCTTGAGACTACTTTATGACAATACAAAGCGAGTAATTCCATGAATATTTTTGAAAAATGTGAATCAAATGTTAGAAGCTATTGTCGTAGTTTCCCTGCTATATTCCATCGGGCAAAAGGTTCTATTATTTATGATGAATCAGGCAAGGAATATATAGATTTTTTTGCAGGAGCAGGTGCTTTAAATTATGGACATAATCATGATTACATAAAACAAAAGGTTATGTCTTATTTAGATGCCGATGGAATATCTCACGGCTTAGATATGTATACTTCAGCTAAGGAGAAATTTTTAGCTAAATTTAATGAAGTAGTACTTAATCCAAAACAGTTAGATTACCGCGTCCAGTTCTGCGGTCCAACAGGAACAAATGCAGTTGAGGCAGCTTTAAAGTTAGCGAGAAAAGTAAAACAAAGAACAGGCATATTCTCCTTTATGGGAGCATATCATGGCATGACTTTAGGCAGCTTATCAATTACTGGTAATACCGGAGTCCGAGCGGGAACAATCGGAACATTAAATAATGTCACATTTATGCCTTATCCCTATGGATTCATGGAAACTTTTGACACAATAGAATACATGGATTCAGTTTTAAATGATGTTAACTCTGGAATTGAAAAACCAGCAGCAATAATCTTTGAAACAGTGCAAGCTGAAGGTGGAGTTATTGTTGCTCCTCTAAAGTGGATGCAAAAACTAAGAAAGTTGTGTGACGAAAATGATATTTTATTAATCTGCGACGATATTCAGGTAGGTTGTAATAGAACGGGGTCTTTCTTTTCTTTTGAAAGAGCAAATATTGTTCCCGACATGGTGACACTTTCTAAATCTATTAGTGGCTACGGGTTTCCAATGTCGTTATTATTGATTAAGCCTGAATTGGATATATGGGAACCGGGTGAGCATAATGGTACTTTCCGGGGTAATCAATTAGCATTTATAGGAGCAACAGCGGCTCTTGAGTATCAAGGAAATATTAATATCGAGCAGGATGTCAAAGAAAAAGAGCTGTTCTTAAAAAACTTTCTCACTCAAAAAATTGCACCGATTAGTGATAATATATCAATACGCGGAATTGGAATGATTTGGGGTATCGATGTTAAAAACCTAGGCGATAAAAGTTTAGCCAAAACTATAACTTCACTTTGTTTTGAAAAAGGTTTAATAGTTGAAGTAGCAGGTAGAAATAGTACAGTAATTAAAATTTTGCCTCCTTTGGTAATTGATATGTCTACGTTACAAAAAGGTTGTTCAATTATTAAATCAGCTTTTGATGAATGCTTGTAAGAAAATTTTGAACATTGTCGTTGGTCGCGAGTGATATATCATAATTGATTGATATAGTTAATCTTTGTTTCGTCACGCACCCTAAAATTAGTTTTTGCTCAAAAACTGTAAATACTTATATCGCTATACATAATGTTGCTAGAATAGCTAATTTAAATTAGGTCAAAAGGATGATTAAAACATTAGAACCGCAAGAGTTATTTTCTCAAAAAATCTACTGGTTAAACAAACTTTCGGGAGAATTACCAGAAACAAATCTTATACTAGATTATCTTAGACCTTTACAACGTCCAGAAAAAAATAAAAACCATTGTTTTGAGTTACCATTAGACTTATCTCAAACAATTATTAAGATAACTAAAGGTTCTTACTTTGGGATATACTTAGTACTTTTATCAGTATTCAAGATACTACTGCAAAAGTACGCTCGGAATCATGACCTTATCGTCGGAATACCAACTTATAAAAAAATAGATAACATAAATCTAGATTATTTAATGATCATAAAGTTATTCCCTTACGTACTCAGCTAAATGATGAAATTAAATTTAAAAATTATTTTATTCAAGTCAGAGATAGTGTAATTCAAGCTTACAGCCATCAGGATTATTGTTTTGATGAATTAATTAAATTATTAAATTTACCTCAAAGCCAGAATCGCTGTCCAATTTTTGATATCGTCGTCTTATTAGGAAATATTCATAGTCAAGCTAACCTCACAAAACTTAATAATGATATTACTATTTATTTTATTGTTGAAAATGATAGTATTCGTGGCTCCATCAAATATAATCCACTTATTTTTAACGATGAAAATATTAAATTGATGAGCCATTACTACATCAATGTAATTCAGAAGATTATTAATAATCTTGATATTAAAATATCAGATATTGATTTTCTCAATGACCCCGATAAACATAAACTACTAAAAGAATATAATAGTAAAATTAAAGACTATCCCATTAAAAAAACAATTAATAACTTATTTGAGGAACAAGTAGAAAAAGTACCTAACCAGATAGCTGTAATTCATCAAAATAAAAAATTAACCTATACAGAGTTAAACGAAAAAGCCAATAATTTAGCTAGATTACTGCGAAAATTGGGAGTCTGTAAAGGAGACTTTGTAGGTATTTTCAAAGACCGGGATATCAATTTTCTTGTTGGTATTCTGGGAATACATAAAGCTGGCGGAGCCTACGTACCTATTGATAGTACTTACCCGTCTAATAGAATTGAATATATGCTATCTAATAGCGAAGTCAGATTTGTTTTGACTGATGTTTCTTTATTAAATAATTTAGAATTAAAAACAAATTGTTCTTCATTAAAAACAATTATTTGTTTCGATGAGTGTATTGCGAAAGATAAACAATTTTCTCAGCATAAATTAGCAATATATGATGAATTTGATTTTAGCAATCTTCCTAAAGATAACTTAGAACCAGTCAACGAAGCAGTCGATCCAGCTTACATTATTTATACCTCTGGTTCCACAGGACTACCCAAGGGAGCAATAGTGAGACATGATGGTGCAATTAATCATATTTATGCTCAGTATGACGAGTTGGAATTAACGTCTGAATTTTGTTTTCTGCAAAGCGCTCCTGCTTCAACGGATATTTCTGTATGGCAATTTTTAGCACCAGTTTTAATTGGTGGAAAGACGGTAATTGTAGACATTGAAACTGTTGCTATTCCCCAAAAATTATTTCAAGCACTAAAAACAGCAAAAATAACAGTTGTTGAATTAGTACCAGCATTATTTGGGAGTTTACTTGAATATATTTCCCAATTGCCAAACCATGAAAGAGAATTACCCGATTTAAAATGGATGATGTTATCGGGTGAATCTGTATCGGTTCAATGGGTAAACAAGTGGCTTGAGATATACCCTCATATCAGAATTGCGAATGCTTATGGTCCTAGCGAGGCTGCTGATGATATCGCTCAGTTTATTGTTGACAAGCCGTTTGGTGAAAACCAAAGAACAGTTCCGATTGGTAAACCATTAGCAAACTTAAATCTCTACATTCTTGATGAGGAGATGAAATTGTTACCGATTGGCGCTCCTGGAGAGATTTGTGTATCGGGAATCGGTGTGGGTGCTGGTTACTGGAAAAATGAACAAAAAACTAAAAAAAGTTTTGTCCCAAACCCGTTTACAGATGGAAGGAAGAACTTACCAAAAAATCGGCAAGATTTGATTTATAAAACTGGAGATTTAGGAAGATGGCTTAGTAATGGAAATATGGAATTCCTTGGACGTATTGATCATCAAGTAAAAATTCGGGGTTTTCGGGTTGAACTTGGAGAAATCGAAACATTTTTAGTTCAGCACCCAAATGTACGCGAAAATGTAGTTGTAGTTTATCAGGAGGAAGCGGATAATCTACAATTAGTTGCTTATGTAGTTCCGTCTACCGAAGAAGTTCCTAGTATTAACGAACTGCGTAGCTTTTTGAAGGAAAAATTACCCGACCATATGATTCCTTCTTTTTTTGTAATGCTGGACAATCTACCGCTAGCACCCAGCGGAAAGGTAGACCGCAAAGCTTTACCCAAGCCAGATAATCTTCGCCCGGAACTTGATACAACTTACGTATCACCGCGAAATGAGATAGAGCGTAAAGTTGCTGATATTTGGCAGAAAGTACTTAATCTTGAAAAAGTCGGCATTCAAGATAACTTTTTTGACCTTGGTGGTCATTCCTTAAATGTGCTTCAGGTTTACAGTAAATTGCAAGAACTTTTCCCAGACAATTTAGCAATGACTGACCTGTTTAAATATCCTACAATCAGTTCCATATCCCGATATTTAAATCAAGAAGAAGATAGTTTTGCCAATCAAAGCGATGAATTAAATGAAGAATTAGAAGTTGGTAAAGCTCGATTAAAACAACGGTTTTTACGAAATCAGCAACAGAATGTTTAAAGATTATTATTTAACTGTTAACGGTTAACATTGATTATGATAAATATAGTACATTCAAACTATCGAACTGGTTTAGAAATAGCTATTATTGGCATGAGTGGCTGTTTTCCAGGAGCTAAAAATATTGAGGAATTTTGGTATAATCTCCGAGACGGAATAGAATCAATACATAGATTTACCGACCAAGAGTTAAAAGATTTAGGTGTAGATGCTGCCTTATTTAATGACCCAAATTATGTTAAAGCAGAGGGTTTAGTTAAAGATATAGACTTGTTTGATTCTTCATTCTTTGACATCAGTCCCAGAGAAGCTGAAGTTATGGATCCTTCAATGCGTTTTTTCTTGGAGCATTCATGGAAAGCACTTGAAGACGCAGGTTATAGTTCCGAACTGTATAAAAAACCTATTGGAGTCTATGCTGGTACAGGTTTTGGTAGTTATCTACTTAATATTTATTCAAATTACGAGTTTCTAGCCTCTGTTGGTGATAAGCAGATAGAAAAAGGAATTTCTCCCAGTTATGTCACCACACTTACTTCTTATAAATTAAACTTACAAGGACCGAGTTATGCAGTTCAAACCACCTGCTCTAGTTCATTGGTTGCCATACATTTAGCTTGCCAGAGTTTACTCAGTGGTGAATGTAATATTGCTTTAGCAGGAGGAGTATCAATCTCAACAGCAGATGGTTATTTATATCAAGAGGGAGGAATTGAATCTCCTGATGGGCATTGCCGTGCTTTTGATGCTAAAGCAGGGGGAACCGTAAGAGGAAGGGGTTTGGGTCTTGTAGTTCTCAAACGCTTAGAAGAAGCCATCGGAGATGGGGACTATATCCACGCTGTTATCAAAGGCTCTGCCATCAATAATGATGGATCGGATAAAGTTAGCTTTACAGCACCCAGCGTAAATGGTCAAGCTAAGGTGATTAGAGCAGCTCAGATTATGGCTGAGGTAGAACCCGATACTATTAGCTACATTGAAGCCCATGGAACAGGAACAACTTTGGGTGATCCGATTGAAATTTCGGCATTAACGCAAGCTTTTCGTGCAAAAACTCAGGAAAAGGGATTTTGTGCAATTGGTTCTGTGAAAACCAATATTGGGCATTTAGATTCCGCTGCTGGAGTAGCAGGTTTGATTAAAACTGTACTAGCACTCAAACATCAACAAATTCCCCCTAGTTTGAACTTTGAAGAACCATCGCCCCAGATAGATTTTGCCAATAGTCCTTTTTACGTTAATAATAAATTGAGTGAGTGGAGAACTAATGGTATTCCTCGTCGTGCGGGTGTTAGTTCCTTTGGCTTTGGTGGGACAAATGCCCATGTGATTTTGGAAGAGGCTCCGTTAGTTAAACCTTCTAGTTCTTCTCGCCCTTGGCAGTTGTTATTACTTTCAGCTAAGACGAGTACAGCACTGGAAAATGTAACAGAAAGTCTGACTGATTACCTCTTGAAACACCCAGATTCAAATCTTGCTGATGTTGCTCATACCTTGCAAGTAGGTCGCTGGAATTTAAACCATCGGCGAATGCTAGTTTGCCAAGACCAAGAAGATGCAATAAAGGCATTGCAAGACCCTCAAACAGTTTTTACTCATTACCAAGAACCTTGTAACCGCCCGATTGTATTTATGTTTTCCGGACAAGGTTCGCAGTATGTAAATATGGGTCGGGAATTATACGAGAACGAAACCGTATTTAGAGAACAAATTGATTACTGCTGTGAACTGCTCAAACCTCATCTGGAATTAGACTTACGTACAATTCTCTATCCCAGCGAAGAAAAAGCTCAACAAGCGACACAAAAATTGCAACAAACAGCAATTACTCAACCAGCACTATTTGTAATTGAGTATGCTTTAGCCAAGTTGTGGATGACATGGGGTGTATACCCAGAGATGATGATTGGTCACAGTATAGGAGAATATGTCGCTGCAACTTTGGCTGGAGTCTTCTCTTTAGAAGATGCATTGACAATCGTGGCAACACGAGGGAAGCTCATGCAGCAGTTGCCTGGGGGTGCTATGCTCTCAATTGCTCTTCCGCAAACAGAAGTACAGCAATTCCTAGAAAAAGAAATCTTTCTAGCTGCGAGCAATACACCTTCTTCTTGCGTGGTATCCGGTACCACAGAAGCGATAGACCAATTGCAACAGGAAGTACAACAAATAAATGTAAGTTGTAGGCGTTTGCATACTTCCCATGCCTTTCATTCTCAAATGATGGAACCCATCATTGACACTTTTGTCCAATTTCTACAAAAGGTTAAACTAAATCCACCGAAAATTCCTTTTGTATCCAACGTCAGTGGTACTTGGATCAAAGCAGTCCAAGCCACAGACCCCAATTATTGGGCAAAACATCTAAGACAGCCTGTACGTTTTTGTGAAGGAATTATTGAGTTAAGTAAAACACCAGACAGATTATTTTTGGAAGTCGGACCAGGAAGAACATTAAGCACTTTTGTAAAACAACATCAAAAAGAAGAATACCTAGTGCTGACCTCGATACGCCATCCTCGGGAACAACAGTCTGATGTAGCATTTTTACTTAATAGTTTAGGTAAGCTATGGCTATTTGGGGTGAAAGTAGATTGGTCAGGTTTTTACATTAATGAGCATCGTCATCGCATTCCTTTGCCAACCTATCCTTTTGAAAGAAAACGTTACTGGATTGAGGTTAATAGAAATGCTACTTTAGCAAAGATGTCTGAGGCGAGTTCAGGTAAGAAGCCAGATATTGCTGATTGGTTCTATGTTCCTCGCTGGAAAGAATCTATACCGCTAGAATTTTTCCAAAAGGAAAAATTCTTGGAAGAGAAGTTATGTTGGTTGGTGTTTGCTGATACCTATGGAGTCGGAGCAGAGGTTGCCGAAAGACTCAAACAACAGGAGCAGGATGTAATTATCGTTAAAATTGCAGATAGTTTTGCGAAAATCAATGATTATACATACACAATTAATCCCCAGCAAAGGGATAATTATGATACCTTGCTGCAAGCACTGCAAGAACAGAATTGGATACCACAAGGAATTGCCCATTTTTGGAGTGTAACTCCCAACGATGCTTTATCTAATCAAAAGCAAGATAAAAAAGCTCAATTAGAATTACGGTATCAATTTTTTGAAGATTGTCAAAATCTCGGTTTTTATAGTTTGCTGTTTTTAGCACAGGCTTTAGGACAGCAAAATATCATTGAGCCAATTAAACTGATGGTTATTACCAGTAATGTACATGATATAACTGGTTCGGAAAATTTATATCCTGAGAAAGTAACCGTATTAAGTCCTTGCAAAGTAATTCCCCAGGAATATCCCAATATTAGCTGCTATTGCTTTGATATCGTGCTAGAAGATTCAGGATATAAATCATCACAAAAGCATATTGATTACCTGCTTGCCGAATTTAAAACACAGCCAAATGATAATGTAATTAGTTATCGCGGAAATCATCGTTGGGTTCAAACATACGAGCCTATCCATTTAGATAAAAACTTTGCTAGTAAAACTAGGTTAAGGGAAAAAGGAGTTTACTTAATCACTGGTGGACTTGGTAATGTTGGTTTAGTATTGGCAGAATATTTGGCTCGTACTGTACAGGCAAAATTGATTCTAATAGGACGAAAAGGTTTTCCTGAAAAACACCAATGGTTTCAATGGTTAGAAACTCACAACCGAGAAGATAATATTAGCTGTAAGATTCGTAAAGTACAAGAAATTGAAGCTTTCGGTGGTGAGGTATTAGTTATCAGTGCTGACGTGGCAAATGAACAACAAATGCACGAGTCTATTGCGATCGCGAATAAGAAGTTTGGTAACATCAATGGTGTTATTTATGCAGCAGGAAATGCCAAGGATGCACATTGCGCTATTACAGAAACTTCGAAAGCCGAAGCACAGTCGCAATTTCACCCCAAAGTTTATGGACTATTTGTATTAGAAAAAGTTGTAAGAGGACAAGAGCTAGACTTTTGTCAATTAACATCGTCGTTAGCATCCGTGTTGGGAGGTTTAGGATTTATCTCCTATTCCGCAGCAAACATATTTATGGATGCTTTTGTTCACAACTACAATCAAAAAAACTCTTGTCCTTGGAGTAGTGTTAATTGGGATGATTGGGGAATCGAACAAAACCAGCACAATACAGGTGTTATGGAAACCTTCTCTAAATATTCTATGACATCAAAGGCTGGTATAGATTCATTTGTACGTCTATTATCCCTATATCAAGTTCCTCAAGTTATTGTTTCCACTGGAGATTTGCAAACTAGAATTGAGCAATGGATAAAACTTGAGTCTTTACAAACTAGGAAATTTTCAAATAACGAAGATTTTTTTACAAAACACCAAAGACCAAATTTACACACAGTATACATTCCTCCAAGAAATCAAATTGAGCAAAAAATTGCAAAAATTTGGCAACAAGTTCTTGGTATAACAGAGGTAGGAATTGATGATAATTTCTTTGAATTAGGAGGAGATTCATTAATTGCGACTTGTGTAATGTCTCAAATCAGGCAAGTATTTGGGGTAGAACTTCCTTTACGTTATTTATTTGAAAAGCCAACTATAGCAGAGCTAGCAGAAGAAATTGAAAAAGCCAAGCATACTGATTTAGGATTGGAATTACCACTCATAAAACGGATTGATCCAGGGACAGAATTACCACTATCATTTGCCCAGCAAAGGTTATGGTTCCTAACTCAGCTAGAGCCAAACAGTTCCTCCTACAATATTCCTGCGGCTGTTAGATTACAAGGAGAATTAAATCACAAAGCATTAGAACAAAGCTTCAACGAAATTGTCCGCCGTCATGAAGCGCTTAGAACCAATTTCCAAGCCTTAGAAGGACAAGCAGTAGCTGTCATTTCGGAAGATTTGCTCTTAACATTACCAATATTAGATATTAGCGAGTTACCAGCAAGTCAACAAGAAGCTGAAATTAAAGAACAAGCTCGACAAGAAGCCCAACAACTCTTTGATCTAGCCAGCGACAATCTAATAAGATTAAAACTATTCCGTCTTGGGGAGCAAGAACACATTGTACTACTGACAATGCATCATATTGTCTCTGATGCTTGGTCAACAGGGGTATTAATTGAGGAATTAGCAGCCCTATACCCAGCTTTCTGTGCCGGAAAGCCTTCTCCACTTTCGGAACTACCCATACAGTATGCAGATTTTGCTGTTTGGCAGCGCCAATGGTTACAAGGGAAAGTATTACAAACACAGCTAGATTATTGGAAAAAACAACTTGGTAATACCCATCCTCGATTAACATTGCCTAAGCCACCAAACCCTTCAAATGTCGAAAGTAGCAAGGGTGCAAAGCAATCATTTATATTGTCTAAAGAGTTAACCGAAGCAATCAATTTGCTTAATCGTCAAGAAGGGGTAACTCTATTCATGACACTGCTGGTGGTTTTCCAAGTGTTGCTCCATTGCTTTACAGGTACTCAAGACATCCGAGTTGGTTCACCTATTGCCAACCGCAATCGAGTTGAGATTGAAAAATTAATTGGATTTTTTATTAATACTTTGGTGCTACGCATCGACTTATCTGGTAATCCCACTTTCCGGGAGTTATTAATGCTCCCCGCGTCAAGTCACTTTAGAAGCCTATGCTCACCAAGACTTACCTTTTGAAAAACTCGTAGAAGAATTACAACCAGAAAGAAATTTAAATCAAAATCCATTGTATCAAGCATGGTTTGTCCTCCAAAATGCTCCAATGCCAGAGTTGAAATTACCCGGTTTAACCCTCACAACCTTTGAGATTGAAAGTGGAAGCGTGCGACATGATTTGCTTCTCGCAATTTGGGAAAGTTCAGAAGGGCTTAATGGTGTATTCGAGTATAAAACTAACTTATTTCACGAGGCTAGTATTTCTCGGTTAATTGAACATTTTAAGACAGTTGTACATCATGTTATCGTACAGCCAGATACAACATTACATGAAATTGCGACAATATTGATTCAAAGCGATGAAGAACAACAGAGGATACAACAACAAGAACTTCAAACCGTAGAACGCCAGAAATTAAAGATGACTAAGCGGAAAATAATTCGGAATTAATGATAAAAAGTGACAAGGTATATACATCAAATAATTTCATTTCAAGATGAATATCAATTTTTAGTAGTAATGGCTGAATACAATAGTGACCAAGAAGTTTAGTGTTAATAAAATGGTGATATTAATATGGAAAAAGAACAACTAGAAGGGTTTGGATTATCTCCCCAGCAAAAGCATTTGTGGCTTTTACAACAAAGTGAGAGTCAATTGCCTTATCGTGTTCAGCGTGCAGTTATAATCACAGGTAATTTAAATATTGAGGTTTTAAAAACTGCATTGCAGAATGTTGTCAATCAGTACGAGATTCTTCGGACTAATTTTAATTGCCTTCCTGGGATGACAGTACCATTACAAGTAATAGCTGACACTTCTGATATTTATATCAACAAATATATTAATGAATTTAATTTTATTGGTTTGCCTCCGGAAGAACAAGAAAATGAAATTGAGTCTCTATTTACTAAATTAAAACAAACACCTTTGCAGTTAGAAAAGGACTTACCTTTACAGATATATATCATTACTTTATCTCCGACAAAATATATATTAATTTTAAGTTTATCTGCATTAATTGCGGATAGTTTTACTCTCAAAGTTTTATTCAACAAAATTAGTAGTTCATATGCGGCTTGCTTAGGAGATAAACACATTCTTGATGAACCAATGCAATATGCGGATATCGCAGAATGGCAAAATGAACTTTTAGAGTCAAAAGAGTCAGAATTAGGTAAAGAATATTGGCGTAAGCAAGATGTGAGTTTGATTGATAATGTAAAACTTTGGTTTGAAAACAAACAAACTACAATTTCACAATTTCAACCTGAATGCATTTCTTTAAATATCAATAATGATTTAATCAAACAGATAGAATCATTAACTAACATATATAAGGTTAATAAGTCTGATTTTCTACTAGCTTGCTGGTTGATATTACTGTGGAAAATTACTAGACAGCCGGATATATTTATTGGTGTTACTGGCGATGGTAGAAAATACGAAGAATTAAATCAAGCTTTAGGACTGTTATCCAAACATTTACCGCATTTTTATCATTTAGAAGCAGAATTTAAATTTAGCGAAATACTAAAAAAAATAAATAAACTGGTAAATAATGCCTACGAATGTCAAGAATATTTTACCTGGCAAGAAACTGTAAACTCACAGTCTTTTTGTCCAATTAGTTTTGAATTTGAAGAATATCCGGAATTATCTGCTGGGAATCTATCCTTTTCTTTATACAAACAGTACTCTTGTATTGATAAATTTAAAATTAAATTAACTTGCCTTCTTCAGTCTGATAATTTAATTGCCCAGTTTTATTTTGATTCAAAGTTATATAATCTGCAAGATATCAAAACATTATCAGAACAGTTTCAAAATTTATTAGCAAGTGCAATTCAAAATCCAGAAAGTTCTATTGCGAGGCTAAATATTCTTGGCGATCGCCAAAGACAACAACTGTTAATTGAATTTAATAACACGCAAAAACAATACCCACAAGATAAGTGTATTCACCAGATATTTGAGGAACAAGTAAATCGGACACCTGATAAAATTGCTGTTGTTTTTGAAGAACAACAACTAACTTACTACGAGTTAAACACACGCGCCAATCAATTAGCTAACTATCTACAAAGCCAAGGAGTTAAACCAGAAGTTTTAGTAGGAGTTTATTTAGAGCAATCGCTTGAAATAGTTATCGCTCTACTGGCTATCCTCAAAGCAGGTGGAGCCTATCTTCCTCTCGATCCAGCACTACCTCCAGAGAGTTTAGCGTACCGATTGCAAGATGCTCAGGTACGTGTAATTTTGACACAAGGGGCATTAGTTAAGAAAATTCCAGATTTTAAAACTCAGATAGTATCCTTAGATACAAACTGGGGAATGATTGCTCAAGAGAGAACTAGCAAACCGAATAACTTTGTAACAACTAAAGATTTAGTCTATGTACTGTTCACTTCCGGTTCTACAGGCAAACCCAAAGGAGTTGCTGTAGAACATCAACAACTTGTCAACTATGTAAATGCAATTAAAGAAAGACTAAACCTTTCGGTATGTAATAGATTTGCTACCGTTTCTACATTTGCTGCTGATTTAGGTAACACTGTTATTTTTCCTGCTTTATGTACTGGTGGATGCCTCTACCTGGTGTCACCAGAATATGCTTCTAACCCTGAGATTTTAGCAGATTATTTTCATCGTCATTCCATAGACTGTCTGAAGATTGTCCCTTCTCATCTAAGTGGTTTACTAACATCTTCTGACGCGGCAAAAATCTTACCTAGAAAGCGACTGATTCTTGGTGGTGAAGCAAGTTCATGGAAGTTGATTGAACAAATACAACAATTAGCTCCCCAATGCCTTATCTTTAACCATTACGGACCAACAGAAGCCACTGTAGGCGTATTAACTTATCCAATCAAGCTTGAGCAAACTATTGATTATTCTGGGAATGTTCCTCTGGGTCGTCCAATTGCTAATACTCAAATTTATATTTTGGATTCTTTACTACAACCAGTGCCTATTGGCGTACCTGGAGAATTATACCTTGGGGGTGCAGGAGTAGCTAGGTGCTACCTAAACCGGCCCGAGCTAACAAATGAAAAATTTATTTCTAATCCCTTTGGAGAAACACAAGAGATTGGTTTTGGTCAGCGCTTGTACAAAACAGGTGATTTAGCTCGCTATTTACCAGACGGCAATATTGAGTTTCTCGGACGGATTGATAACCAAGTCAAAATTCACGGCTTTCGCATTGAGCTAGGCGAAATTGAATCTGCACTCAGACAACACCCTAATATTCGAGAAACTGTGGTACTGGCTCGTGAGGATAGACTAGGTAACAAATGTCTGGTAGCATATGTAGTGCCTGAAAAACAATCTACCCTTACAACACCTGACCTACGAGATTTTTTACTAGAAAGGCTAGTACACTACATGGTTCCGTCTGCCTTTGTCAAGTTAAAAGCTCTGCCACTTTTGCCTAATGGTAAGGTAAATCGTCAGGGATTGCCAGCACCTGATAGCCGATCTGATTTGGCAGAAAATTTTGTTGCACCTCGTACCACTGCCGAGAAAACACTAGCTACTATTTGGGCTAGGATTCTTAAACTCGAACAGGTAGGAATTTATCATAACTTTTTTGAGTTGGGAGGAGATTCCATCCTTAGTATGCAGATTATCGCCAAAGCTAACCAGGCTGGTTTGCGACTGACACCTAAGCAGTTTTTTGAACACCAAACCATTGCCGAATTAGCTGCGGTTGCGGGTAATAATAAAGTGATTCAAGCTGAACAAGGGTTAGTAACAGGTTCAGTTCCTCTTACCCCTATTCAACGCTGGTTCTTTGAACAGAATTTTCCCCAGATGCATCACTGGAATCAAGCAGTTTTGTTGGAAGTGCGACAAGCTTTTGACCCACTCTTGTTGGCACAAGCAGTAAAGCAATTGTTAAAGCATCACGATGCTCTGCGCCTGCGTTATAATTCCTATGGAACAGACTGGCAGCAGGTTAATACTGACTTTGACGAGGTTGTGCCATTGACCTTGCTTGATTTATCAAATATGTCAGAACTCAAGCAAAAGTCAGCCATTTCAAACACAGCCACTATACTCCATAGCAGCCTGGACCTAAGTAATGGTCCTCTGCTACGAATTGCTCTATTTGATTTAGGCACTGGTAAGTCACAACGCCTGTTAATTATTATTCACCATTTGGTCGTCGATGGCATATCTTGGCGGGTTTTGTTGGAAGACTTACAAACTGCTTACCAACAGCTTAGCCAAGGAAAGGCGATACGCGTTACTCTAACGAGTCAGCAAGCTGAACGCGCAGCGTGTCCGAAGGACTCAGCGTCAAGCCTCCGGCTTATCGCATTGCCTCCTAAAACCACATCATTCAAGCATTGGGCACAACGACTCCAAGAATATACCCAGTCTCAAGTAATACCACAAGAATTAAATTACTGGTTAACCAAGATTCCTCGACAAACTGTCAGGTTACCTGTAGACTTTCCTAATGGTGATAACACTGTCGCTTTAACTGAAAACATATCGGTGACTTTAAGTCAAGAAGAAACTCAAACTTTATTACAAAAAGTTTCCGCAACTTATCAAACACAAATTAATGATGTCCTACTCACAGCACTGATAAAAGCTGTTGAAAAGTGGGTTGGTGTGCGTTCACTGGTGGTTGATTTGGAAGGTCATGGAAGAGAAGAAATCTTCGATGATGTAGACTTATCCCGAACTTTGGGTTGGTTTAGTACTATTTTTCCGGTATTCTTAGATATTAGAAAGACAAATGGGATAGAATCTGCTTTAAAAACTATCAAAACTCAGCTTCGGAGTATTCCGAATCGTGGAATAGGCTATGGTTTACTGCGCTATCTCGGTGGTGAAGAAGCTGCGGTTTTACGAGATTGCATACCAAAAGCAGAAATTAGATTTAATTATTTGGGTCAGTCTGACCAGTTATTCGGAGATTCGTCTTTATTTATACCAGCCCAAGAATTTACAGAAACAGAACGCAGCTTACTGTCTAACCGAAGCTATTTACTTGATGTTACTGGGATTGTCACAGGAGGTCAATTACAGATAAATTGGACATATAGCAAGGCAATTCATCACCGAGCTACGATTGAGCGTCTAGCTGGAGGTTTCATGGAGGGGCTGCGGGAAATCATTGCCCATTGTCATTCTCTAAGAACTAAGGAACATCCCTCGGGTTTAAGTGCAATCCCATTTGTTACTCAAGCAGAAACTTCTATTGCGACAAGCAAAATCACACTTGAAGTTTTAAATGCTGAAGCTGTACTAGATTCTACAATTCGTCCTGAAACATCTTTTGAGTATTCAAATCAGTCATCTCATATATTTTTGACTGGAGCAACAGGGTTTGTAGGAGCATTCTTACTATATGAACTTTTACAACAAACTAATGCTAGTATTTATTGCTTGGTACGTGCTGCCAATGCTGAATTAGGAAAGGAAAAGCTCCAAAAACATCTTGAATCTTATTTTATTTGGGATGAATCTTTAAGCGATCGCATCATTCCAGTAATAGGAGATTTGTCTGATCCGTTGTTGGGTCTTTCTGAGCAACAATTTAAAGTGATGGCTGAGAAAATTGATGTCATTTATCACAACGCTGCGGCAATTAATCTTATTTATTCATATTCTGCCCTGAAAGCGACTAATGTTCTGGGAACTCAAGAAATCTTCAGATTAGCTAGTCAAATTAAAGTTAAACCCGTACATTACATCTCAACATTGAGTGTTTTGTCTTCAGAAGGGCATGCACAAGTCAAAAAAATTCAAGAATTGCATAACTTTAGTCATAGTCAAATTCCTTCTGGTGGCTATGCTCAAACTAAATGGGTTGCCGAAAAGTTAGTTTCTACTGCATATAATCTAGGTATTCCAGTTTCTATTTACAGGCTAGGGCGTGTATCGGGACACAGTAAACAGGTATTTGTAACACGAACGACCGTTTATATAGAATGCTCAAAGGCTTTATACAACTGAAATGTGCGCCAGATGTAGATACCACTGTAGACATGACCCCTGTGGATTATGTCAGCAGTGCTATAGTTCATTTATCAAAGCAGACACAATCTCTTGATAAAATCTTTCATTTGTCGAATCACCAACCTATCGGCTCTTTTGAGCTTTTTAACTGGATACGTGAATTTGGCTACTCCCTCGAACCCATGTCTTACAATCAGTGGCAAACAGAACTTATCAATGCTTCTGAAACTTCTCTGGACAATCCATTGTACCCATTGATACCTTTTTTTGCTGGTAAAGAGACTGAAGATGCTCTCAAACAAGAGTCTTCAGAACAAAATTCTAACTCAGCAGAATTGAAGTTAGATTGTCAGAATACAACCGATGGACTTGTAGATACTTCCATTGTTTGTCCACCAGTAGATGGAAAGTTACTTAGTACTTATTTTTCTTACTTGATTCAAAGCGGCTTTTTAAATCCCCCCAGTAAATACCTTATTAGTTGACGAAAATGCAAAAGAACAACATCAAAGATATACCAAACAAAACTTCCCACGAGCAGAAGTATATGCAAAAATTTATTTCAAGTTACATTCAACGAACAAAAAAATCAAAACATCTTACACAGCAATATCGTCCGGTTCTAGCTGATAATAGAGTGTCAGCAGGTTTTAATTTCCCATTTAAGGAAATACTTTATCCCATTGTGGCAAAACGTTCTCTAGGTTCGAGGATATGGGATGTGGATGGCAACGAATATATAGATCTGATGATGGGATTGGGTGTTAATCTCTTTGGGCATAATCCACCTTTTATCAAAGAAGTTTTACAAGAGCAATTAGAAAAAGGTATACAACTTGGCCCGCAATCAGATATGACGGGTGAAGTGGCTGAGTTAATTTGCGAGTTTACAGGAATGGAGCGAGTTACCTTTAGCAATACAGGTACAGAAGCAGTCATGACTGCGATACGTTTAGCACGAACAGTCACAGGTAGAAATAAGATAGCGCTGTTTTCAGATTCTTATCACGGTCATTCCGATGGAACTTTAGTCAAATTAGAGAAAATAGGTTCAAATCTGCACACAGTACCAATAGCTCCAGGGATTCCGGCAAATATTGCAGAAGACGTTTTAGTCCTAGATTATGGCAATCCCCAATCACTCAGCATTATTCAAGCCCACGAACAAGAATTAGCAGCTGTTTTAGTTGTACCAGTGCCAACGACGCGACCAGATTTACAACCCAAAATATTTCTTCAGCAATTGCGCCAATTAACAGAACAAGCAGGAATTGCATTGATTTTTGACGAAATGGTAACTGGATTTCGTATTCATCCTGGTGGTGCACAAGCGTGGTTTGGAATTAAAGCCGATATAGCCACCTATGGAAAGATTGTTGGTGGTGGTATGCCAATTGGAATTATTGCTGGTAAAGCGACTTATATGGATGCCATCGATGGTGGTATGTGGAATTATGGAGATGATTCTTCCCCGACTGCTAAAACAACATTTTTTGCAGGTACTTTTTGTAAACATCCTTTAGCAATGGCAGCTGCACGGGCTGTTCTCAAATACTTAAAGATTCAAGGAGAAAGCCTTCAGAAGCAACTTAATCAACGCACATCCGAGTTTGTCACAGCACTTAATGTTTGCTTTGAGAAAGAAGAATTACCTATACGAATGGCTAATTTTGGTTCACTTTTCGGTCTTGCTTCAGAGGAAAATTCTACATCTGAGGAAAATTCTGCTACTTCACAGAGTATGGACTTGTTACGCTATTACCTACTGAGCAAAGGAGTTTATCTACTTCGAGCAGGTGGTTATTTATCTACCGCTCACACTGACGAAGATATTAGTTATGTAATTGGAGCAGTAAAAGAAAGTATCGGGGAACTTCGAGAGGCAGGCTTTTTACCTGTTCTTGTAAAAAATTAGTCAAAGTTTTGTTTTATCTAAACACCCTTTTATTGGATTGTAAAGATCGATTTGACGACCACAATTGACACTTCTGCTTTTTCATACAAACTTCAAATTAGGATAAATTGTAATGTTTCCTTCAACCACTCGCCATTCATATGATATTTGGGCACGGATATATAACGAAAAAAAAGGTCCGAATACCACTAAATTAGCACTCCCTCCTGTGGAGAAATTGTTGTTGCCCTTTCTTCCTCAAGGAACGCATATTCTCGATCTTGGCTGCGGTACAGGACAATTAGCACAATATTTGAAATCAAAAGGTTATCAAGTAACTGGAATTGACGTTTCAGAAGGAATGCTAAATTACGCCCGTGAAAATGCACCAGGTGTAGATTTTATCCTTACTGACGCACGCTTTTTTGACTTACCTTCTACTTTTGATGGAGTCATTTCGACATCTGATGGCTTGAACCATCTTATGAACCTAGAAGATTTAACTCATGTCTTTCAAAATGTGTATACATCACTACTAGCAAATGGTTTATTCCTATTTGATTTGAATATGGAAGAACGGTATGAAACAGATTGGTGGAACGGTTCCATTGAAGGGGATGTGAAAGACGATTATGCTTGGGCTGCTCAAAGGAGCTATGACCGAGAAGAAAAAATCAGCCAAACTCACATTACTGTATTTAATCTGGTAGATGGTAGCTGGCAGCGTACAGACTCTAATTTGGTTGGTAGATGTTATTCTAGATCGGAAATTCGTTCGGCTTTAAAGACCGTGGGTTTTACAGAAGTTAAAGAATATGATGCAGAGCGAGATTTTGACATACATGAATGGGGACCAGGCAAAGCTTACTTTGTTTGTTGTAAAAAGCTAGGCGAGTAGACATAAAAAAGCTAATTTTTTACGGTAACAATTTATAGTAAAAAGAGCTATTGTCTTATGGACTATGTTTTGCACATATTATAGCGCTTCTCAGTTTAGTGAGGTACAAAAAATAATCTGTATACTTTAATTTTCATGGCTCACAAAAATTAAAGTATACTTCATCAGTTTGGGAAACGCGATATATTTATGTTAATAGTCTTTGTCTTAACTTTTTTAGAATTTAAGAATTTAACAAAACTAAAATTTGAACAATACAGATTATCAATTATATTAAAAAATACCTTCGGAATTGGATTTTTTATCAAAAAAATAATAATTGTTATTTATAACTTATAAAAGAGGTGCCGAAATGCCAACAATGGGAAAGTACTGCAAAGCATACTTAATCAAAAATTTACGTCAATTTGAGCAATGGACTGAGAATTTAGAAAATACAAGAAAAGAAAAACAACAGATAGATGGTACGGAAGTAGAAGTTAAAAGAGTGTTAACGGATGATGATTTTTTATATTTACAAGAGAACTACGTAGTTACAGATGGAATCTACAAGGACGAGAATATTATCTTTGATAATGTAACACCTGGGTGGAAAGAGTTTTGTCATCAGATTCTTGAATTCGAGATTCCTGTTTACGAAACAGTATAAGTACAAGCATCTGAAAGTTCTTCCGAAAAATAAAGTATAAAAAAAGTCAGCCATTCGTCCTAAGGTGCGCTTCATCTTACTATGAATAAGGGTGAGTTCCGCTCAAGCTTCTCGCTCTAACATAGCAGCATAGCTGAATTCTTTTTATCTTCAGGTAATAGTTAAATATCAAAAGGTTAATTATGTATCAAGATGACAAAGAAGACACGACAATTTACAAAGTTGTAGTTAATCATAAAGAACAGTATTCCATCTGGCCATCTGAGCGTGATAATCCGCTTGGTTGGAAAGATGCTGGAAAAAATGGACTCAAACAAGAGTGTTTAGATTACATAAAAGAAGTCTGGACTGACATGAGACCGCTAAGCCTCCGAAAAAAAATGGAGGAAACAGCATCTAGCACTTAGGTTCCTTGTATTTTTTACGAATAGTCAACATAATTCGTAATTGCGGTCTTCGTAATTCGTCACAACCCTCAATTTTGAGAAACATAGGGAGTAGGGAATAGGTAATCATTCGGGTGTTTATTTCATTAGTAGCGAAAAGATTTTATAATTTTCGCCTTTGACATGCAGACCTTTAACCTGTTCCCCCTACCCTTACGAAAAGACTTTTACAGCTAACGTTGGCTATGCTAACAGCAAATCCTAATTATATAACGATTGCTTTTATTAAAAATTAGAAAAGATGAAAACAATACGCAAGTTCAATTCCTACATTACCTGTCCAAAACCATCATCTCAAGCCTCCTTGAGGTTATTTTGTTTTCCCTATGCAGGTGGTAGCTCTTTAATTTTTCGTACATGGGCTGCGAGCTTACCTACAAATATTGAAATTTGTCCTGTAGAACTTCCAGGACGGGGAATGCAAATGAAATCACCTCCATTTACGCGAATGGAAGCTTTAGTTAACGCAATTGCTCCCATTCTCCTCCCATATTTAGATAAACCATTCGCTTTTTTCGGTCATAGTATGGGTGGATTGCTCAGTTTTGAACTTGCTCGCTATCTTTACAAAGAATATGGCAAAAAACCAGTCCAACTATGTATTTCTGCTAGTCGCGCTCCTCAAATTCTCTCACCAAAACCATCTATCCATGCGCTCCCCGAAACAGAGTTTAAACAAGAGCTTCGTCGTCTTAACGGTACACCTGCTCCAGTGTTGGAAAATACCGAATTAATGCAAATACTTATCCCTATTCTAAGGGCAGATTTTGCAGTTTTAGAAACTTATGTTTACACTCAAGAGCCACCCCTTGAATGTCCAATCGCGGCTTTTGGTGGATTAGAAGACCAAGAAGTAACTGTAGAAGAACTAGAAGGGTGCGATCGCAAACACAAAGTTCCTTCAAATTACAAATGTTTTCCGGAGACCACTTTTTTATACACTCAGTCCAATCGCTTTTACTTGAGAATTTATCTCAACATTTGAAAGCATCAACTGACACAGAGTAAATCAATTAAAATTATTAAATCAGGAAGTTCGTGCTTGGTATATTTTTATTAATATTTCTATTAATACTTCAATAAAAATACGCACAAATTAGATATACATCTTTATAGAGGCGCGACACTATGAGCGTCTCTACATTCATTTTTGGAGTTGTTTAATCTGACTAATTGATATAAAATTATTGTTTTCGGGTTTTACGTCAGATTTTTAAAACAACACTCTTGAAAGGAGGAAGAGGGTTTGAGCGGAAGAAGAGACAAGAGTTGTAAACATTAACCAATGAAAATTGAATATATAAGTTAAATGTGTAGGAGTTTAACAGACATTTTATCTATAGCAGTAAAGATTTGATAATAGCCCAAGAAGCATCCCTGATAAAACCTTCACCATATCTCAGTGCGAGATAAACCTTAAATACAAAGGCAGGCTTATTATAGATTTCAAAGCCTGCCTGTTACGAAAATTGTAATTTCTACATTAGACTCTTAAAATACTTGACGAGATTCTAAATGAGCTTCAATATCCTTTCTAGTACGCCAAACCGGACGCAATTTTTGACGTGCAAACAGTGGTAACTGGTCAACAGAATGAGCAGAACCAGGTTGAGAGGAATTACCGTAACTCATCAATGCCATTGCTTTAACTGGGGTAGAAAACTCAATCGCAGCCACATAAGAATCACCTGCAACGGGTTGAAATTGAGCATTTTCTGAAGGAGCAAAATTAACAACTCGAAAAATACCTAAGTAACCATCGCCACCATTACCTGGTAAATTTACGTTCCCATATTTCAAGCGGAAAACCTCTCCCCAAGCCACATCTAATTTTCCATAAGCTTTCTCTACTTTTGCTGCTACCGTTTCCAGTAATTTCACCGCATCTTGAGGATTTGCTAACCCATCGGGTGTAGTTCGAGGTGCATCTTGACTCCAAGGTTTACTAAAAGCTTGATCAAAATCTAATTCTTCCGCCCAAGCAGCAAATAATACTGCTCCCTTACTAGAAGCATTTGCTTGTCTATCCCACTTTTCTAAAACATTTACTGCTCGTTGTCCCAGTTTGCTGCCATATTTCCGCGCTGCTGGAATTAAATCATCCAGAATCCGGTCGGCAAATTCCATCCGCGTTGAATGCTTGTATTTAACCATTTCATTGAAGGTAATTTTTTTATCCTCATCGAGCATTCTGGCAGAACTCTGCGCTCGGAAATCCATCAAACGCGGTGCCATATAAGGCGGATATTTTTCTGGTTGAATCGCTAATGGAAAAGTTGTTGTCCACGGTGAGTCATTAGCATTTTGTAACCAACCGCTCTGAGGGTCAACAACCCGAGGTAAATCTTCATAGGGATGATTTTTTGTCCACAACCTTTTAGATGTATCCCCCGGAATAACACCTTGCCAATCTGCAAAATCTCCTTCCTCACGCACTGGAACTAGTCCGTTAAATAGATGCATAATATGACCTTTTCGGTCGGCATACATCACTGTAAACATTGGTAACTGCAAACGTTGGAGTACTTTTTCAAATTCTGCCAAATTTTGCGATCGTGCCATATCCCACCACTGTTTCAACACTCCTGGTTGGTCAAGTCCGACAACACGCAGCGCAGTAACTTTACCATCTTTCTCTGATACAACAGGTCCGTGAACAGAGCTTTTGACTACCAATGGTTGTTCCTGTAGTGTCCCGTCGTTTTGTTTGACTTTCAAGGAAACAGTTTTCGTTTCAAAGGGACGAACTTTATCATCAAAACGATAGCCATCACCAGCTAATTCTAGTTGATAAGCATCCCACCCATCATGAGTGTTAACGGTATGAGTCCAACCCAAATTATCGTTGAAAGCAATATTTAAAACAGGAATTCCGACAAGCGATGCTCCATAAGCGTCGATTCCCGGTGCAGTAATTTGAGCTTCATACCATAAGTACAAATCCGACCAGGGAAGGTGAGGATTTGCCAGCAGCATAGCATTTCCAGATGCTGAACGAGAGGGTGCGATCGCCCAGCCATTAGAACCAGCTTTTGATTCCGAACTACTCACACCCGCAACTTGTTCTGGACTAACTACAAATGTAAAGTTGAGTACTCTTTGTAGATGAGCGAGGATGTCTTCTCCTTTAACTGGTAGAACAACTTCAACCTCATCATCAATTGCATTCGGATTTTCTTTGACGTAAGTATTGATACTCTCTGCAAAAGCATCTAAATAACTACGGAAAGATGCATCTTGTGCTTCATACCAAACGCTAGCGCGTTCGGGTACTCCCATTGTCAACATCCAACGGTCAGAGTCTATATAGTCCTCTCCCCAGTATTGGGCTGCACGTCCTCTTGCTTGTCCGTAGAGACGCAGTAATAAATTACCGTGGCTTTGCATTTGCGCCCATCCAAAAGCACGGAATGCACTTATAGCATCCTGACCATAAATATGCGGTATCCCATAGGTATCCCACAATATTTCAGTACTAGGAACCTGAGTTCCAAAAGTTTGGCATCCTAAAATTAATGCAAACAACAGGCTGAGTGTAAATGATAAAATTCTATTGCGATTTCTTTTAAAAACCTTAAGTATCTGGGAATTATTCCCAGAAGATAAAAGGTAAGCGATAGTAATTAATTGCTGCATAGTTAATAAACACTACGTAAGGTAATTGATGATATTTTCCAAAAATATCTGTTATCTAGTACATTCATTCAAACATTATTGAGCAGATAGTGATGAATAAGGGATTATAGCCTGCTCGTTAGTGACAACTTGCGTTATGTCGCAAAATTTTTCAATAAAAAAGGCTGATTTGTAAACCTGCCTTGAGTGAGAAAATATCAGTCGAAACTTTTGCTTCAAGCAATACTTTCACTTGTACCCTAAAAAATAATAACAGGAATTCTTCTCAAATACTTTTAATTCTTATAACTGGAGTTTAGACTAAAAACCACAAAATGACTCAGTTACACTGAGTTAACAAGTATCAAGCTACAAAATTTAAAAAATCAGTTAAACAGCAGATTGTTCTGTTTTTTTTAGGTGGCTTTGGAGTACTCTTTTTAACCATTGGATACCTGATTCTACGCTTACGAGGTTTTCCCTTTTTCCAGCCAGGTGATTTACCGCGTACTTTTGGAGGTTTGGCAGGTGTAGAAATGTGGACTAAAATCCCAGGCATCGCCTGGGCAACTCAACAGGAGAGTTAATTTGGTTGTTGTTTTTTGCCAAGGAAGGGGATTGTCACTAACAATATCACGAGCGAGCCATAACTCCCAGGTCATTAACGGCATCAAATCACTCCATTTATCACAAGTAGTGTGGTGTTGATAATTTTGGAAGAGTCCAATGTAGTCTTTGCTTAATAAAACGATACCAGTGGTCAACTGCAAAACGGCGTAAATAAAATTTCCAAAGTTCATTTATTGGCGGCATTTTGGAACCAACAAATGCTAACCACATCGGTCTTGATACACGTTTAGAACCATCTGGATTAAGACGTTCTACGAGTATAATAGTCATGGGATGAAGGGGAGATTTACGTAAATGTAAGTTGTGCCAAACCCTAATTTTTACATACCCAACTTGGGAATCTTTTTCTTCTATTGTTTGTGCTGCTTCTGACCAAGTTGTTGAATCGTTAAGTTTGAATTTATCTCCATGAACTCTTGGCTTACCTCTACCTGAATATGAAGGTGGTTCTCCCCATAAGCATAAATTTGAGCGTAAACGCATTAATTTATCAGCATTAATGTCAGCCGTTTTGATTACAAATGGCGCACATCTGTATTCAATATCCCATAACGTTAAAGGTCGAGATGGTAATTGCGGGCATACTTGTTGGAGTTGCCATACCGCTTTATTAATCGGATTCTCCCAACTAGTTATCCTCTCATGTCGCAATGGTAATGCCCAACTTCCTTCTTCTTCTGGAACCCATACAAGTGTACTGTAACCGAATCCTGCTGTTACTGGGCGACCTCCGATTCCACTTTGGGTATGATGTTCATAAGTCCAATATTTAACGTTGGTGCGTTTGGTCTTGACCATGCAGTATGGTCTCCGGCAAGAATAATACGTTCTTGGCTTGGTATATTTTCGATGTATAGTCCCATTAATTTATTTCGTTGGACTTTTGTATCTTGCAATGCTTCATAGATGCTTGACCATTTTCGGCGTTAGCGAAGCGTGCCGAAGGCATAATATTGGGCATAGAGATAAGTCTGCCAAACTATATGCATTCCTTGTGAGCAGCACTGAGTCCGTTAATTCAAATGTCGCATCTTTTGCTTTACATAAACATTTGTACGCAGCTTGACGGAATTCCCTTAAATGTGCAAAAACATCCATAACGAAAGTTGAGATTTGGTAGTGCTTTTCTCATCTTCCGTCGGGAGGTGCTTGTTTTACCACAAGCATTTCCCTATTTTTTATCCCATTTTTTGTGCGCCGTGACCGCGTAGCGGTCACGAGCTTTAGTCTAAACTCCAGTTATAAGATTAATGCTGTTCACGAAGTATCGTGACTAAAACCCCGTGATTTTAATCCGAGGATGAAAGCTAATCGCAGGTTTTAACCTGCTTATAGAAAAATCCAGCATTTCTTCTACTGACTTAGAACAACAAAATGTTTTACTTTAGCGAAGCGTGCCGTTAAGTATTGTAAGCGTGCTAAGTAATATCTTTACTATTTTCATCTTCCACCCGAGTCAATTATGTTTTAATATAAGGGTTATTCAGTACTTGTTAAAGAGAAATACTTGCAGTTAGCTGTGAATCTAAAATTATCTATCTGCCAAAATACCGTTTAACTATGAAAACCCAAGCCCAGGCTGCCGAAGCATTGGTATCTTCTCAAGCACCCATTCTTTCAGTACAAGGTTTGGGTCGAAAAATCGATAAATATTGGATTTGGCGTAACTTAAATTTTGAAGTATTTTCGGGTGAAAAAGTCGCTGTCTTGGGTGCTTCTGGTTCGGGTAAAAGTTTACTTTTACGAACTTTAGCTGGACTTGACCGACTACAAGCAGGTCAAATTATCTTTGAGGGAAAAAGTATTGATGCTTGGTATTTACCTAAATATCGTTCCCAAATTATTTACCTCCATCAGCGTCCGGCTTTATGGTTCGGAACTGTAGAGTTAAATTTACAACAAGTTTATCATCTTAAAGCTAACCATCATAAGGCTTATAATCGCGCTACAATTCTAGTACTCCGCCACATTAATTTTGAGGAGTAATCAATGTAATATTGTAGGTTGGGCTGAACGAAGTGAAGCCCAACGCTGATGTTGGGTTGCGCTTCGCTTAACCCAACCTACCAAGAGGCATCTTAACCCCTCATAACTTATGTGGTCAAGTACTAGTAGTCTTTTTCATTAATTTTGATGGGTTGGATAAATCTTTGATAGCTTAACTCTTGCGTCTTCTGTACGAAAACGCCAATCTACACAAACTTTATTTTGATTGCGATCGCCCTCCCAATTAAAAATCTCTTCTTCTAAAATTTCGACATTCGGAATTCGTCGATTTAAGCATTGCCGCGCAAGTACAGATAGTTCAGATTCAACCATATTTAGCCAGCTACCATGTTTGGGTGTATGGTGAATCTCTAATTTTTTGCAATTCTTCTGGCTTCTTCGGGGGTAAATACTTCATATAAAGAAGCGATTGTATGAGTATTTAAATTATCCATGACTAATCGAATTATTTCGGCTTCTTTGAAATGAATATCAACCAATTCTTTCATACAGTACGCAAAGTCAATTTTGGTTCTTCTACTAGTAACTTTGATGTGTCTCCATCCTAAATACGGAGCAAAAAATGCAAATAAATTACAAGTTCCATTCCGCTCATATTCATAGTCAATTTTTTCTTTTTTACCTGGTTTCTTTTCGGTTTTAGGGGCAGGTGGTATAGAGTCATAAACATCCTCAATTAATGGGCATAGTTTTTCATCAAAACATATTAATGGACGTATCGGATCTAATGGTTTAGCGTATAAATCAAGTACGTCTTCCATTTTAGAGACAAACTCTGAACTCATTTTGGGGATGCACCATTGTTGCTTTAACCAAGGTTTTAAGTCGTTTTTTTTAGAGTGCGAAAAACTGTACTTTCACTCACGGTGTCAACTACTTCTAAACTCACCAATTTTGAGGCTAACATCTTTAAAGTCCAACGACCATAACCACTTGGCGGATTACTACAAGTTGTCGCTATTAGATACGCCTCTGCTGACGAAGTTAATTTCGGTGGTTTACCACTACGTGGACGCTCTTTTAAAGTTTTTTCTAAACCTTCGGTGCAGAACTTTTTTCGAGTCCTTTCAACAGTCGGAATTGATATATGTAAAGTTTTAGATATGGTTTTATCAGTTTTACCATCATTTGCCATTAATAAAGTATGCGCCCTACGAATTTCTCTAGCACTACTTGAACCTTTTGTTACAATATTAAAGAATTGTTGCTTTTGTTCTGTTGTAAGATTAACTTTATGCTTCATAGTAAGTACACCCATCTGACTGGCGATCGCAGGAACGCTTGTAGACTTAAAAGTCCACATCGCTCTTATTAGTATAGGGTAAAAAGCCATCAAAATTAATGTGGCGGAGTACTAGATTATTTACAAATTTTACATAAAAATGATGACTTTTTAAAGCGTCCGGTAAGTGCTATTTCTGGAGGTGAAGCTCAAATAGTCGCTTTTTTACGAGCATTGCAACTCACACCCAAAATACTGTTACTCGATGAGCCTACAGCATCATTAGATGCTCAAACTGCCCATAGTTTAGAAGCCTTGGTGGCAGCTTGGCAAGCCCAAGACCAACAAAGAGCATATCTTTGGACAAGCCACGACTCAACCCAGTTAGAGCGAATTACCAACCGTCAAATTAGTTTGCAGGAATAGGATTGATGGATAAGTATATTTCCATTAGTTACGCTCAACTGGCTTTAGCGACATTATTTATAATCATCAATGTTTGTCTTTCTCTAGGTTTACGATTGGGACTAACCCAAAGTTTGGTAATAGCATCGTTACGAATGGTGGTACAACTATTGCTGGTAGGTTATGTATTGCAGTGGGTGTTTAACCTGCGTAACCCATTATTGGTATTACTTGTAGCCATTGCCATGACGACCATCGCATCCCTGTCAAGTGTTAACCGTACCCGCAGACGATTTTCTAGTATTTACTGGAACAATTTTATCTGTCTGTTGAGCGCTTCATTTTTAGTTACGGGATTAACGGTAAATGGAATTATTCGCGTTGAACCTTGGTACGACCCGCAATATTTAATTCCTTTATTGGGTATGGTTTTAGGTAACGCACTAACGGGTACATCTTTAGCGTTAGATAAATTTATGGAAGATTTGAGTAGTAAGCGCGAGCAAATCGAAGCCTTGTTAACGTTAGGGGCTACTCGTTGGGAAGCAGCACACGAAACATTAAAAGAAGCACTGCGAACTGGGATGATTCCTACTATTAATTCCATGATGGTGATGGGATTAGTCAGTTTACCGGGAATGATGACTGGTCAAATATTGGCTGGTGCTAGCCCCACTGATGCCGTGCGCTACCAGATTCTAATTATTTTTACGCAAGCTTCGGGAACGGCTTTGGCTACCATAGGGGTGTTGATTTTAGCGTTTTTTGCCGTGTTTAACCGACAGCATCAGTTGAGTGGGAATTTAATCAGTAATTCGTAAGTATGTTTTTATTTGTTACAAATGGAACTGAAGCTTTAGAATAAGACGGTAATAGCCTATCAAGCAACAGGTGAACTTCTTCCCGAACCACCTGTTAATAAAGCAGCGTAGTGAAAGCATATTGCTCTCTAATTTATTACTTAAAAGTGGAAGGAAACTTGCTGAAAACGGATTCCAATTCAGAATTTGAGCGCATAGTTCTCTGCGGAAATTTATCAACGAGGATATAAACTACCGGATGCTGCACAAGTATTAATCCCAGAAGCTAACTGTAAACCAGATTTTATTTATCATTGGCAGAAATTGCTGTTTTCTGCGACGGTTCAGTTCACGATAATCCCGAACAAAGAAAGCAAGACACAATTGAACGAGATAGAGATATAGTACCAGCTATACCGTTCTAACCCTGCGACATGATGAAAATTGGCAAGAAAGGTGAAAGGTTGGAGTATTTAGCAAGCTTGTAAATTTTGAAGTAAGTATGATGTGTCGTTTTATAATTAGTCTCAAAATAGTTTTGAGCAACACAACTTTACTGGTTGTTAAATTATTTTAAAACCAATAAGCCTAAAAAATTATAGAAAATAAAA
>JAAUSO010000172.1 GCA_012033205.1 Richelia sp. SL_2_1
TTTGGGTTATGGGGAAATTATTGACGGGTGTGATTTGGGTTATGGGAAATTATTGACGGGTGTGATTTGATTTACAGGGACATTATTGGTGGTTGTGATTTAGGTTATTTTTCTATCTGCAAATCTCCTTCCTGATTTTCAAATTCGATATCTATACCCCTAACATCGAAGAAAATCACCTCTACACGACGGTTACGAGCATAATCAACACGGTTATTTTCTTCTGTTCGTAATTTCCTTTCACCAAATGAACGAATTGTCATTTTTTCGGGTGGAATACCTTTTTTAATTAAGTAATTTCTCGTATTTGTAGCTCTTCTCTTCGCTAAATCTTGGTTATAAGCATCACTAGCGCGGGAGTCAGTATGTCCCTGTAGTTCGATCACTATGGTGGGATATTGCTCCATGACTTCGGCAATTTTATCCAGAATTTCTCCACTATTAGGGCTGATAAAGTCTTTATCTAGTGCAAAGTGAATGTTTCTGGGTACCCTTAAACGAATTGGTTCTGGTTTGGGTGGTTCTGGTATTGGTGTTGGTTCGGGTATTACTGGTGGTGGTGTTACTGGACGAGTTGTACAGGTAGGATTTTCAAAATTTTGGATTTGTGGATTTTGAATTTCGGAATTACTGACAGATTTAATTATTGCGTTGGCTGCTGCTTCCGAGGTGCCGTATTTTGGATGAGTTGCGATCGCGCTGATCATTTCCCCCGGTTGCAGGTTTGTGAATGTAGTTTGAAATCTACCTTTGTCATCGGTTTTGACTCTACTAATTACTTCCCCTAATGCTGAATAAGCGGGGTATAAATCTATTTGCTGTTTACTATTGGGTGCAACGCGATAAATGTCAATTTCGCTACCTGGGTCAGCTTTGCCATCGATGTTTACTTTACCGTTGATAAGTATAAATTCGGAACTGAGAAATTCTGGGGTGTTGATGGCTCCGTTAGCTGTATCTAAACGACGATTTGGGGAGTCGCGGGGTGGGTTAGGACCATCTCCACGTTGGAAGTCGCGCACTCCTGCGTTATGTCTGGTGTTGAGGTCGATACTCAATCCTTCGATATTAGCAAAGCTGTTATTTCTAATAATGTTTTTTTCGCTATCGGGATAAGCTGTAACTGTAACTCCGGAACCTGTTTGATTAGTAATTTGGTTATTAATTACCTGATGATTTGTACCCATCAAATAAACACCAGCCCGTCGTAAGCGTCTACCATTGTACTTAATGTTATTTGACTGTATTTTACGGAACCTTCCGGCTTAAATAAGTAAACACCACTACCATCATTAGCACAAATTAAATTAGAAGTAACTTGAGAATTATTTATATTACCTTCTAATCTAATTGCATCGGGCATTCCCGCAATTCCATTACCGACAATGATATTTTCTGTAATTTGAGTATTGGATGCTAACTTCCCAGTAATAATCCCGCTACCTTCATGATTCGCAATACGATTACGGTTAATAGTTGTATCGGTTGCATTAAACACCGAAACCCCAAAAGCAGAAGTCTTATTAGGAAACTCTTCTCCAGAAGTAATACCCAACCAATTATCTTTAATAATTGTATTTTTCGCAGGTTTAGAAAAATAATTCCCCTTACTACTCCTTTCCCCGTCTAAAACTAATAATACCTCCTTACTTCTTTTCTCCGCGCCCTCAGCGTCTCTGCGGTTTTTTAATCCGTAATCTTTTCCTGGGAAACGAGTAATTACGAATTGTTCCTTCTCCATTCCCAAAATAACGATATCCCCTGGAGGTAAACTAGCAGTATCCCGATGTTCTGAACTGAAACCGTGCAAACTCAATCCTTGAATTGTAATATTATCAGCAGCTACCGTTAAACCACGAAATACTTCTTTATCAGCAGCAGAAGTTATTTCTACTATGGGAATGGGAATTTCAATTTCTGCGGTGGCGGATTTATTTGTGTCGTAACCTGGTTGAGAGGTACCGTCAATAATTAACCCCGGAGTTGTTAAAGCTGGGAGAAGGCTTTCCAAGGTAATTTTAGTTTGTCCGGGAGCAAGTTGGAAGGTAATTTGAGATTGATTTGTGGATGAGACTAAAGATTTTTCAACAGTACTAAGTTTTTCAAGTGGTAAATTACCATTGACGATCGCAATTGCTTCGCGTAATGTCAACACATCATCTGGTTGTATGATTCCATCTTGATTACTATTAACTACTACTCGTAAAGTTAAAGCTGTTGTCGCTGGTTGAGCAAAAGCGATATTAGGAGTTATTAACAATAAAATTGGTACGCTTGTCAATAAATGTTTTGCTGCAACAAGTTTATCAAAAGGATTTTTTTGCTTTTTTTGTTTCTGTTTAATTATTTTATACATAATAATTGCCGTTTTTTTACTGAAGACAGTTGATTTCAAAGCTTTTCCAATAAGGAATATGAGAAAAAAGCTGATAAAGTAAATGTATATTTAGCTTCATATATCTTTCTTCATCTCCTAGGTCCTGTCATCAGTTTTTCTAACAGCGTTTTTTCTATTTGTTTGGCTTGATTACCTGCTTTGAAATTTTTTTTAGCTTTTGTAATTTTCTCTGTTGCCTGTTGCCCTTTGCCTATTCCCTTCTTAAGTTGATTAATCAAAAATTGTCGCTGTTCTATTTCTTGACGAGGTACTCTTTTCTGTAAACCGAAACCGTTGAATAACTCATTGAGTTTGACAGTTAAACCTAAATATGGTCCACTAGCAGAACGACTTCCATCAAAATCGCGATCGTCGATTTCCCCAAAAGCGTAACCTGCTGCTAATCTTAAATTTGGTGTTAAGTAATAACCTGCTTCGACAACAAAGCCGGTTTCGGTATAGTCAGACTGAGTGATTACTCTAGCTTCCCCGACTAAATCCCAACTGTATCCTAAACGCATTGTTGCGCGAAGTTGTCCCAGATTTGTCGTACTCTTAGATGAGAAATCATTGGCTAAATAAGTAGTACTGTTGCGTAAAGCATATTTACCGTAAAATTCCCATTGCCAATTTGGTGCGTAAATAGTTTCTATGGCAAAAGTATGGTCTTCTGCACCAGTACCTGTTCCGAATAAGATAGTATCGGGAATTGTTGAGGGATTTTTTCGATATTCGTAGCGCAATAAAGCGTTGAATTTATCATCTTGAGGATTGCGGTATGCTAAACCCATTCTCAGGTTAGCTGTATCTCCTAACGCTCTCAAGGTTTGATTGCTCGAACCTGCTTGTTGATATCTTGCTAAAGCAGTAAGAGAACGTGAAATTTTACCTGTAGCACCTGCGGAAATTACGGTATTATTTCCACTGGATGAACTTCTGCGTTCAAAAAGAGCGCTGGCTTTGAAGTTAGGATTATCAGTGTATTCCAAGCCGACGCTATAGCTATCACCGTCAGCAAAACCCAAGGATGCAGCACTTTGACCGACAGCAAAGGGTTGTGCGAATTGTACCCCCGTACCGTTACGACCGAAAAAGTCACCAAAAACGTGTTCGTAAGCTAGATTCAATCGCAATCCAGGAGCTATTGTTATTCCCTGTTTTAAGCCTAATGCACCTTGAGTAGTTGGTCCATTTGCACCACCTAATACAGAAAAGCGTCCGGTAACAGAGGTATCTTCACCAAATTTGTGTTCACCGTTGACGTTGAAACTGGTGATGGAATTATCGTCAAATTGTCCACGAGTGTAAAACTGTTGCGTTAGGGAAAGGTTAATTCCCGGAATTGCTTGCCAATTAATCCCTAAGATAGTTCTATCGGGGAAAACTGCGTCTGTATTTTCGGATAATGTAGTTTCATTTTGGGCGACAAAGGAAAGTTTATTTCCCAGAGGAACATTAAGACGAGAACGTAATTGATTAGAATCGGTATTCAGAGTTGCGGGAGATATTCTATCTTCTCGTTCCCGTTTAATCCAATCAACAGACAAATTAGCTTTACCAAACCTTTGTACAATACCAGCGGCAATTGTAGTTAGAGAGTTATCAACTTCACTACCAGGAATTGCAGTTGTGCGCGGTGAAAATAACTCTTCAAAGGTATCTATCGGTTGGGGTGCGATACCAAAGTTGTCTTCATGATCATATTGAAAGCGTAAATTGGTTGTTTTGGTAATTCTTCCCGTAATTTGCGCTCCGTAACGAGTTTGTCCGGGAACGAAACTAATGGTAGCATCATTAGCAAATCCGGTATCTGCGAAACGGTAATAAGCGCGAGTTTGTAAACCAGAGATAACTTCCGCTTCAGCTTCCGCTCTCATCGCATTACCTTCAATCATTCCCATCTCATTAGAATCATTGCGAGAACGAGCGTATTCAGCGATAATTTTACCTAACTTACCAAAACTAAACTGAGCATCTGCACCATACAATTCAAAATCCCGCGCTCCCTGATTTTCTTGCATATAGGTAGCAGCTAACCAACTATCATTATTAATACCGCGAGAAAAGTTATATTGTAACCTTCCTGCATAAATATCGGTGTCAGCACCTGCTCCCTCATATTGATAGGTAGTAACGATACGTCTGACTAACACTTCACCAAATTCGTTGACATCGGTACGTAAAATCGGTTCGCGGAATAAAACTGTTCCTCTGTCGTAATCAATTTCATAATCGGGGCCACGACTCAATTGTTTACGCTGTAATACAGTACCGGGGCGATTGAGTTCTTCTAATTCGATAAAAACAGTTTCACTACCAGGTATAACCAATCTACGAGATAAAAAGTAAAATCCACTAGTTCCATCAGGAGGTAGAGTATCCCGTTGAAAACCTTCTACATTATTTCCATAAAAAGCCGTAGCTTGAAGATTTCCAATATTGTAATTAGCTTTAAAACCGTGTAACTGACGAGTCAGAGAAGTAAATTGTTGTGAAGAACGAGAAAATTCCTCAGTATTGTAATCACCCCACATCGCATAATCGGGACTAGCTCCCGAAATCTTAGACGAACGCTCTAACCGTAAATACACGCTGTCGGTAGATGGAGTAGTTGGATTTACTGTTGAACTATCACCATAAACAGGGTAATTTTGTTCGCTAAATTGATAACTGCCAAACAAGCGATTATCGCAATTACAATCTTCATTTAGTGAACGACTACTATCATAAGCACCAGTTACCAACCATTCACCAATTGCACCAGTTGCAAAAATAGCCGAACGAAATTTTACTTCGGTACTATTATCTTCATCTTCTGGGAGAAAATCCTTAAATCGACTATAAAAATCCGTACCTCTGGCACCTAAACGAAAATCAATCACTCCTGTCATCAAACTCGGACGCAAAGCCGTTTGAAATTGTAATTGAGTAAAAGCTTCTAATTTGCCAATTTCAGCTTGAATACGTACTGTTTTCGCTTCTAAATCCGATTTAAGAGTAGCAGTAAATTCTCCAGCCTTTGCTTGTACTTGGAATCCTGGTTGTGCCGGTTTAAAATCGGGTTCGAGAAACTCTCCTGCTGTACTTGCTAAGGTAACAACTGCATCATGATTAGAACGATTGCCGTTTTCATCTAGTAATACACCTTTGATAGTTGCTGTAGAACTTCCATCAGCAGGAATCCGTGATTCTACGGTATCTACTTTCAGTTGATTTACTCCACCTCTGACAATTACTTTTACAGTAACGGCAGCTTCCTGAGAACCGATAACTTGAGCAGAAATGATATTTTCTCCATTTTGTAGAGAAACACCATACCATGTCTGTGTTACCAAATCAGTTTCAGAATCGGTTTCAGTTCGTCCAATTAAAGAACGATCAGATAATTCCCCATTAACTCGTAATTCCACCTCATTACCTACAGGAAACTGAATGATAATTGGAGTCGCGGGGACATCTATAACAGCATCGGGTGTAGGAGCAAGAATTCTTACCGTTGCAGAATTATTAGTATCTTTGGGGAACTGAGAAATATATTGAGTAGAATTTGGTGCTAAATTGGGGTTTAAACTTT
Source organism: Richelia sp. SL_2_1 (assembly GCA_012033205.1). Lineage (GTDB taxonomy): Bacteria > Cyanobacteriota > Cyanobacteriia > Cyanobacteriales > Nostocaceae > Rivularia. Next base: position 5,952 of record JAAUSO010000172.1, read on the forward strand.
CGGGATTAGGTAAAGCAAAGGGAGATTGAGAAAAAGATGCTAAAAGGTTAGTACTATTAGTACTATTATTACTATTAATAATATCTAACTTTTGGTTGCGGTTATCTCCATAAAATGAGTTATATCCTGCTGCTAACTTCATTTCCAAGGAATTTGCAGGCTGTATAGCAACTAATGATGAAAAATTGTAAGTTTGATTTGTAAAATCATCTGTGTTCCAATTTTTAGCAATTAAAACTGGAATATTCTCAGGTGCTTTATTATTATTAATTGGCTCAAATACATTAATTGCAATTAATCTTGAATCAACTTCAGTAAACCATTGTTTTATATTTGTTTTTTCTTCAGATATATTTGTCAATTGTTGTTCCGCTAGATTTTCGGTATTAATAAAAGGTTCTAAAGCAAGTAAATAATTATCCCTTTGATCACTTGAATTGATGTTTTGTAAATTATCAGATAATTCCTTGTCTGTGCCTACCGATAAAAATAGATTTTGTGAAGATAAAACTTCTGAAGTTTCTTCAATGTTAGGAACAACATCTTGTAATTCTAAATTACCATTCTCTTTTATCGAAAAAAAATCTGATTGACTATCAAATAATTCAAAAGCAATTAATTCTTTAACTTCTTCTTGTGAATTTATTTCCTGATTGCGCTCATCCACAAGTTTTTGTAAACTTTTAGGTAAATTGCTATCAGGTTGAAATGCTTGATAGCAATTATTTTTCTAATTCTTCTTGTTGTGAATCTATTTCCTGATTTCGTTCATCCACAAGTTTTTGTAAACTCTTAGGTAAATTGGTATCAGGTTGAAATGGTTTGATAGCAACTAAATTTTCTTCTATATCTACATTTATTATTTGCTCTTGTATATAAGCTAAATCAGGATTAATAACCTCAATAGGCTGTAATAAAATATCTCCCTGACTTACTAATTCTTGTGATTTTTGAGATAACTCTATTTCCTGACTTTCAATAGATTTTAAACCAACTAAATTTCTTTGAAAATTCCTTACCTCATCAGCTTTTAGAATTGCCCGTAAACGAGTAGACTTACTACTCCTATCCGCATCAAAAATTGCCAATCTCTCATTATCTCTTTCCTCAGCGCAAAGAGCGCCTCTGCGGTTTTTACTTCCATAATCTCCCACCGGGAACAGAGTATTCTCCCTAGCTTCCGTAGCTGAATTACTAGTAGATTCAGCATCTGCAACCAACGGATATAATACTACACTAATAACCCCGGCGATCGCGACGATTAAATTTAAATTGAGTTTCATTTCTTTGCCCCCTCACCAAAGCTGGGAGTAACTGCGAAGTTCATTCTTACCATTCCACCGGGTTCTAAATTTACTAATCGTGATTGACTGTTGCGCTCTTTAAACTTGACATTGGGTGCTAAAGTATAACCCGGTAAACTCTGTAAATCCAAAACACCAGTATGTTTACCAGGTAATACATTTTTGACAGAATACAAACCATCGGCATCAGTAGTAATACGGTTGCCATTTTCCAAGAAAATAACCGCATTTGGTACCCCAGATTCCCCTGGTTGCTGTTCACCATCAAAGTTTTTATCTACAAATACCCGACCGATAATAGTACCGCAATCAGCAGTAATACCTGGTCGAATCCTGAGTAAATGTGTTGCTGGACCATCTTTAACAGCAAAATCATTATCAACACGTTGAGCGTTAACAGTAGCCGTATTACGTCCCGAACCTCGTACCGCATCCGGAGTTAATTTTGCAGCATAAGCAATATTGAGAACTCCATCAACCGGAATTGTGGCATCAGTACGGAAAGTAACAGTAGAGCCATTAACTTCAGTAGTTACCGCAACAGATTCTCCTGCAACTTCACCACGAACCGATTCTGGTAAAAATTTAAATCCTAAAGGAAATTGGTCAGTAACAACGATATTATCCAAACCAGCATCACCCGTATTCCTTAACGATAGACGATAAACCGTAGTTTCTCCAGGTTCAGCAGTAGCTCTATCTCCCGTTTTAGTAATAGTAATTTGTTCTGCTGGACACAAACCCAAATCAAATTGAAATGCTAATAAATCTAATCCAATAGTTTCAGCATTAGGGACAAAAACAACAGTATCGCTAATTTGAATACCACCATTAACACTGATTGGTTGACCATCTAAAGACGTAGCAGTATAACGAACAATATTATCTTGAATACCACCAGTACTTTGATTAATTTCTAACTTAATTCTTCGTTGAGAAAAGCCCGAATCTGCTGGAGGATTAACTACCAAAATAAAACTTCTACCAGCATCAGTTTGACCTTTATTAGGATCGAATAAAAAGTTGTAAAAACCCCCATCTAAATTATTTAAAGGAAATGGGTTAATATTCGTCTCATTTGGTTCAATCCCTCTAAAAACACCATTCCCTTCAATATCAGGTAATTCCGTCGGAGTTAATGGAGTTAACTGTCCTAATTCCGTTCCCGTAGAGTCATTCGGGTCAGGGTCATATAAAGCGACAGTATATCCTGTATAATCAGGTAAAACTTCCCCCCCACAACCTAAAATTCTTCCTAAAGGATCAACTAATCGAGCATCCCGAATCGTTTGTATTTGACTGGTGCTGCCGCGAAAAATTTGATTAGCTTTTCGATTTGTATAACTAAATTCCGCCTGGTTACTAAATGTTGGACTCGGAACCTTTTGAGCGAAAACAGATATCGGACTTTGAATAATACTTCCTGCTAAAAAGGTAGCCGCTATCCGTTTCAACCAGCTACTACCATAAATATGGTATCGCTTTTCTTGGCTACACACGAATTTCTCCTTATATTTACTTATAATTAAACCGCTCACCTTCGGTTGATTTAGAGACTTAATAGTCCACCACATTAGTTATCTCTCTTGATCTCTTTCCTCCGTGTTCTCTGCGTCTAGTAAGGGTTTTTTTCTCCCTGGGGGAGACGCTGCGCGAACGGTAATCTTTTCGCGGAAAAGTCATTCCACTAGGGAGCGAGACGTATGTCCGAAAGGGACAGGCGCTCGCCGCACGATGAAGGCGTGAACGCTAACCCACTACCATGAACCCAATCTTGATTAATGTGGTGAACTATTAATACTACATAACTCTATTCAATCTAAAATCCAAAATCTAAAATCTAAAATTGATTTACCGTACCTTTACCTGATAAGTTCCATCAACAGAAGCTTTCGCAGGAACTGACTTACCGAAATTCCAACGAATGTGAGTATAAGCAGTATCGGGAGCAGGACGAGTTTCTACCTGCCCATTAGGTAATTTCACTTCAACAGTGGGATTTTTGACAAAAGTCTTACCACCGTTAATACTGTAAGTAATTTGTGCGCCCGTACTTTTATTTACAGTTGCAGAGTTAAGTACATAAGCCATTCCTTTAGGAATCGGTTGATTAATTGCAAGATTATTCACAGCTTTTTCACCATTATTCGCACCCGATATCGAATAACGGAGTACTTCTTCTCGCTGCACTTTAGCCCCATTTGACAATTCTTGCCAAATTACTTTTTGCTTACCTTGAGCATCTTTTTGGACAATTTTCTTTTCCGCTTTCAAACGTAACTGTACTTGTCCTTGTTTGGCATTTTGAGCAATAGCCGCTCCATCTTGAAAGATATTAGCAATTACAGGAATCTGATTTCCAAATGTTAAACCTGCAATTAATGCAACTACACCTAAACTTGCCACAGAAGAACGTTTCATAATTATTACCTCAAAAAACTATTACTGGATGCACCATTCTATTTTGGTTCCCAGGGTGAGCCTGGAAGGGTTTGGAGGCTCAGATCAGCCTCCTGGTTAACCCTGGCTACCAAAAAATTAATTTGGTGGTGCTGGTGGTGCTGGTGGTGCTGGTGGTGCTGGTGGTACTGGTGGATTACCAGTCAATCCAGTACCATTAATCCGACGTTGGAAGATAAAGGTTCTCATCTCTTGAGGTGCAACATCTTTACTAACTGTGACGACATATTTGGTAACATCAGTTGTAGGAGTTGTACCTGTCTGGTCACCGTTGGGAGTAAATTGAATATTTGCACTACCAGAATCCTTTGCAGAACCCGTAATATTACTAGTATCTATTTCGCCATTACTATCGTTATCTTTCGCCCAATTGTTACCGATTTTGTCATCCGTACCATCCTCAGTAATCTTGATATCGCTAGCGTTCAAGATAATGTTGCCAGTACCAGATTGAGGCTCAGAAATGTTCTTATAAGTAATGCGGTACTCTAAAATATTTCCAGGTGCAGGCTTCTTAGCAGTAGTACTAAATGTTTCATCACCTGGTGCTACATTTGGACCAGTAGCTTTCAGTACGCGGGTTTCTTTGACCATTTGTAAATAGCCAGTGTAAACACGGTCAATGGTGATGTTTTCTGCGGGTTTCCCATTACTATCGTTATCGGCAGTATTATTACCATCATTATCAACAAAAGCTTTAATCGGTACTGGATAGCCACGCTGTACATCAGTATCCGTAGAAAGTTTGGTACCTGGAGGTAGATTTACTTCCACACCATAATTATCGGTAGCATTCGCTGCAACTCCACTAATCTTGACTGGAGTTTGACCAGTTTTAATTGTGAAGGTGCCATTGTTATATGTGTAACTTGCTAACTGACTATCATAAGTAATTGTAACTACCGTATCATTAGGTAAGTCAGTTGCATTAGCTGGTGCAATCGGTTGTAAGACAATATCAGCAGCAGCATTTCCAGTATTTAAAACTGTATTCGTGAAGCTCACACCATCTGGATCGATTGGTGTACCAGGTTTAGTTTCCGCAGGTACCAAGGAAGACTTATTAGTGAAGTCCTTGTTATTATCATTCTCGGCAACTGCATCTGGTGCATCCTTCGGACCATTTAATAAGGAAGTATCTCCTAGTTGGCTGATTGTGAAGACGTTTACTTCACCACCTGCACCCGTACCCGTGTTGTTGTTCTGGGTATCAACACCGAGAGTCTCAGCTTCTTCCGGAATGCCGTTACCATTGGTGTCTGTCGGGTTGATAGAACCGTCATCAATTTCACTATCAGGTAGTTCATCTGGAGGAAGTTCACCCGGTGTAGTCGTACCAGGGAAAAGTTGAGTTTGTGGATCGTAGTTACTGGGGTTGTTGTCACCAGATTCGTCATAAACATCTTTACCAGTGGGGCTTTCACCAAATAACTGAGCAACGTTAGCAACTATTACTGAGGTATTAGCTGTGGTATCTACTTTCACAGTTACCTTGAATCCACTTACTTGTTGTCCAGGAGCAATGCTACCAGTACGGACAAAACCAACTCTTTTAGCAGCTGTATCAATTGCTGATAGGTTTAAATTCTGCCAAGTAGCTTTATTCGCATCTAAGGCGCTAACATCACCTGTAGTGTAAACTGCTGTCCAACCCGGAGGAACTACAACACCATCGAGTTTAGTACCTACTGGAATCGCATCAGAAACTAAGATATTATCACCAGTTAAACCAGGAATAGCGGTACCTTCCAAAGGTGCAGGGCTAATTCCGTTACCCGTTGGGTCAGTATTTTCAACTTGCAAACTTAAATCATAGGTAACTGTATCATCAGAAGGACCAGCTGCACCAGCAACGGTATGATTACTACGAACTTTTAAGACTTTAGCTAAAGTATATGTCTTAAGGGTAGAATCTACAGTCGCTTCTAAGGTTGCACTCGCTTCACGAACGCCGTTTGCAGGAGCGCCATCGACATCACCATTTTCTGTTCCAGTGTTATCTACGGTATAAACGTCACCACCATCACTCTTCCTAGGAACGTTCTGTTCATCACCAGGAGTATCACCTAATTTAACGGTGACTTTATCTCCACTTTGCGCCCCAGGTTCAACTTTGACAGGAACCCTGACCAAAACAGATTCATCTGGGTCAATTGAATTGGTTGTAGTTCCCCCTTGAGCAACGTCTTCCCATGTTTTACCGCCATCGTAACTAATTTGTACTTTACCATCGAGTGTCGCCGGACCCGTTACTGTCGGCTGATCGGGAACACGGAACTTCGTAGGGTCGTTACCGACGTTAGTAACGGTATAGTTGTAGTAAAGACTGTCACCAACATTTATTTTGCCATCTCCCCCGACATCACCCCCATCTTTAAACTCTGTATTTGCAGGAGTAACGGTGATACCTGCCACTTCAGCCACAGTTACAGTCACTGTATTGGAAGTAGTATTGATTGTTTCTCCTGGGTTGTTGGGGTCTTCGTAAGTTGCTGTAGCGGTGTTATCGATGGGTTGACCACCTGCGGTACCTTCAGCTAATACAGGTGTAACAAATTGAAAAGCCCCATTGGCAATCAATGCAGTTGCAACCAAGGAACGGTAGAGTTGCCCCTTTTTGACAAAATTCTTTTTTTGTGACATTTTTAAGTTAATAGCAAATTATGTTTTTTTAGCCTACGTGTAAACACGCGGGCTTTTTATTTCCAATTCTTTACAGAATTGTTCGTAGTTCTTACCTAATTAACTTTGATATTTCCTGAGTAATTTGGTAGATGTTCGAGTCACCCTGATGTCTGGAAACTACTCTATAACTCTATTTGTTCGAGTTTTTTATTTACTAGGAACATCAAAAGTAATTTTGGTAACAGATAAATCTTAATTTTAAATTTTTACTATATCGTCAGTGAATATATGGAAATTTAGATAATTTGAGTAATTCTTCCGGATTTATTTATAGTTCCATTCAATACTTCAATTTTTCAGATGTTTACGTATTTTTGTCACAGATTTATCACAGTTTATGTGTTAGTTCAAAAAAACAAATTATCTTTATTGATTGATGAATTACTTAATTTTTCAAGAGATTTTCCCTAACTTTTCCATAACTTCTGTTTTAAATTTTAAGATGTGAACTGTTTTCCTAGTAGTCTGTCCCATAAGTTCTGATGGGTTGTAGAGACGTTATACATAACGTCTCCCGACGTTGGGGAGAAAACGAACCAGTCAAAACCAATGGGACACAGTACTAGTTACACCTAGCCTCTACATCGTTAGGAATAATTTTGCTGTCTTCGCCCAAGCACAACTACGAACCCAGACAAGGGTTAGATTTCATCTTAATCCCGACAAAAACTATCGGGTTTGTTTGACTCGGTATTTGAGGCGTGTTAGTATCACCCCACAGTTGACAGTTAAACATTCGACCGGGAGGAATACCAAATGCAAGCGGCAACCAACATCCAAAACCAAACTCTTACTCATGCATTTCATGCTTTGAAATGTAAAGAATGCGGCGCAGAGTACGAACTTGAAGCTAAAAATGTTTGTGAGTTATGCTTTGGTCCTTTGGAGGTAAAGTATGATTACAGCAACTTGCGTAAAACCATTACTCGTAAAACTATTGAAGCGGGTCCGAATTCAATATGGCGCTATCAGAAATTTTTACCTGTAACCAGCGAAAACCCTATTGATGTCGGAACGGGTATGACTCCTTTGGTTCGTTCGCACCGTTTAGCGCGTCGCTTGGGTTTAAAAAAAATTATATATAAAAAAATGATGCTGTTAATATGCCCACCCTCAGCTTCAAAGATCGGGTGGTATCAGTCGCTTTGACTCGTGCTAAAGAATTGGGTTTCACCACTGTATCCTGCGCCAGCACTGGTAACTTAGCAAATTCAACCGCCGCGATCGCAGCTCATGCTGGTTTAGATTGCTGCGTGTTTATACCTGCGGATTTAGAAGCAGGCAAAATTTTAGGAAGTCTTATTTATAGCCCGACTTTGATGGCAGTTAAGGGTAATTACGACCAAGTTAATCGTCTTTGTTCGGAAGTTGCCAATACACACGGTTGGGGATTTGTCAATATTAATTTACGTCCTTATTATTCCGAAGGTTCTAAAACATTAGGTTTTGAAGTAGCAGAACAACTAGGTTGGGAACTACCAGATCATATTGTGGCACCATTAGCAAGTGGTTCATTATTCAGCAAAATTTATAAAGGCTTTAACGAATTTGTCGAAGTTGGGTTAGTAGAAGCTAAAAACGTCCGATTCAGCGGCGCACAAGCGGAAGGATGTTCACCGATAGCCAAAGCATTTAAAGAAGGAAGGGATTTTATTCAGCCAGAAAAACCCAACACAATAGCTAAATCAATTGCAATTGGTAATCCCGCAGATGGTATTTATGCTGTCGAAATCGCAAACAAAACCAACGGTAATATAGAGTCAGTCACAGACGCTGAAATTATCGAAGGAATGAAATTGCTCGCGGAAACCGAAGGTATATTTACAGAAACTGCCGGTGGTACAACAATTGCCGTATTGAAGAAATTAGTAGAAGCAGGCAAAATCGACCCCGAAGAAACCACCGTCGCTTACATTACAGGTAACGGATTAAAAACCCAAGAAGCCATCCAAGCCTACGTTGGCGAACCTTTGACAATCGACGCGAAACTCGATAGTTTTGAAACAGCCCTAGAGCGTTCCCGTACCCTAGAACGTTTAGAATGGCAGCAAGTTTTGGTTTAATTAAAGTTAGGAGTTAGGAGTTAGGAGTTAGGAGTTAGGAGTTAGGAGTTAGGAGTTAGGAGTTAGGAGTTAGGAGTTAGGAGTAGGAGTTAGGAGTTACGGAGTAGT
>JAAUSO010000173.1 GCA_012033205.1 Richelia sp. SL_2_1
TTACCAATTACCAAAAATCCGCCGAAGTAACGACAATTTATTCTTATAGGGTGGATAAAGCAGTTTTATGTCTAGAAGAAAAGGTTTTTGAGTATGCTTTTATAATGAGAAAAAGTGTCAAAACCGGCTTTACCGTGATAGCTACCAATACCGCTATTTCCAATACCACCAAATGGTAAAGATGGAACGGCATAATGAATAATTGTATGGTTAATACAACCGCCACCAAATGAAGTTTCGTTTATGACTTGTTTTTGCAAGTTTTCATTTTGAGAAAATAAATATAGTGCTAAGGGTTTTGGTTGGGAATTAATTATATTAATGGCTTCTGAAATTTCGGTAAATTCAATTATTGGTAAAATTGGACCAAAAATTTCCGATTGCATTACTGCATCTTGCCAAGAAATATTCTCAATTATAGTCGGAGCAATATAAAGTTCATTGGCAATTGTTTCACCACCAATAATGATATTTATCTGGGGATTTTTTAAATTATCTAAATAATCTATTAATCTATCAAATTGTTTTTGATTAATGATTCTGGCATAATCTGGACTTTGAGCAGGATTTTCGCCGTAAAATTCTTGGAGACATTTTTTGATTTCATCTAATAAATAATCCTTGATTTTTTGATTAACTAAAAGATAATCTGGTGCCAGACAAGTTTGTCCGGCGTTAAAGAATTTTCCCCAAGTTATACGTCTAGCTGCGATTTTGAGATCAATGTCGGTATCTACAATGCAAGGAGATTTTCCACCAAGTTCTAAAGTTACTGGTGTAAGCTGTTTTGCAGCGGCTTCCATGACAATTTTACCTACAGCAGTACTGCCAGTAAAAAATATATGGTCAAATTTTTCTGCTAATAACTGCTGAGAAGTTTCTACGGCTCCTTCCACTACTGACAAATAGGATTTATTAAAGTATTTATCAAAAATTTCGGAGATAAGATGAGAAGTATGAGAAGCAATTTCTGATGGTTTGAGAATCGCACAATTACCGGCGGCTATAGCACCTATTAAAGGCACGATAATTAATTGAAATGGATAATTCCAAGCACCAATAATTAAAACTACTCCTAAAGGTTCTGGATAAATTTTTGCCGAAGCTGGAATGAATTGCCAAGGAATTTGTGTTTTTTTTGGCTTTGTCCAATTTTTTAGATGTTTGATAGCATATTCAATTTCTTTGATAACTAAGACTATTTCCGCGTTAAAACTTTCTACTAATGGTTTATGCAAATCAGCTTGTAATGCATTAAAAATTGCTGTTTCATTATCAATAACAGCTTGTTTAAGTGTTTTTAACTGTTGAATACGAAAAGAAATATCTTTAGTTTTACCACTTTGAAAAAAATCACGTTGTTTGTGGATGATTTCACCAAACATATTAATTAGAAATTTTAATTAGAAATTAGTTTTGATTGAGTAAGCAGTAGGCACTCAATATGAATTTTTTTTTCGAGCCATCAATGTAAGGGTTTTTCTCACTACTCACTTACAAGTCAGTAGGGTAAACGTGATAAAACATAAAATCCAATTTAGGGTTTAGGGTATAATTCATTGTTTTATCGGTAAAATAACCCTAAAAACACTACCTTGACCGAGTTGGGAATTAATTTCAATAGTACCTTTATGAGCTTCAACAATACGCCGAGAAAGGTACAATCCTAAACCACTACCGGAACGTTTGTGACTTCCCGGACGAAATCTTTCAAATAACGTCGCTTGTTGCTCCGGGGAGATGCCTTGTCCACTATCAACGATTTTTAGAATTATCCTATCGCAATCAGTCGCATCAGCCTCCAAAGAGATTGTAATTGAGCCATTGTCGGTAAATTTGATGGCATTTCCCACTAAATTGGTGAATAATCGATGTAACTCTAAACGATCGCCCATTATTTTAGTTGCGATCGCAGTTTCATTCACATCAACTTTGATTACTAATCCTTTTTGTGCGGCTAAGGGACTTAATTCACTCTTGACTTCTTCAATCAGTTTGGGAATATCAACTGGTAGAAATGCCAGAGTTTTACGTCCGGCTTCAAAACGGTAAACTTCTAATAAAGTATTTACCATAGCCAACAGATTGCTGTTAGAACGAGCCATGATCGTAAGTGCTTCTTGCATTGATGGGGATAGTTCCCCTAAAGCACCTTCGAGAAATAATATCATCATTCGTTCCTCTGCGACCAAGGGAGTGCGTAAGTCGTGGGTGAGACGGGAAACAAAATCTTCTCGCTGACGAGCGATTTCATCCCGCTCATCAATACTGTGCTTGAGTCGGAGTAGCGATCGTACTCTTGCGAGTAATTCATCGACTGTTACGGGTTTACGAATGAAATCATCAGCACCCAAATCCAACCCGTGAGCAACATTCGGTGAATCGTGAGCAGTAATTAACAAAATTGGCACAAAAGACAGATGGGTATTTTCTCTGATATTTTTAGTTACTTCATAACCATCCATTCCCGGCATCATCAAATCTAGCAATATTAAATCAAAGGTTGATTCTTCGATTTTGCTCAATGCTTTATAACCATTTTCCGCCGTACTAACTTCATAACCTTCTTCTTCTAAAATAGTTTTGATTAAGAAAATATTATCAGGAGAATCGTCAACAACTAGGATTTTGTCAGATTTGAAATTGTCAGAATTCATAGTTTAATTAAAAGGTTAATATAAGATTGTGTTTTGATTAAATCACTTGATTTTAGGTTAATTTATAAAAAATTGATTGTTTTCAACTACCTACGGCGACAGTTTCAACGTCAATTCCAGATTTGCGATTTTTTTTAATATAAAATACTCCTATGAGTGAAAAATAATTGAGTTTATTGATTTAAAGTTAGTATAGGGAATATATAATTGATAGCAGTGATAAAAATCACGATGTAAATTGATTGATATCTAGTTTTTTTGTAATAAAAATCTCTTCAAAATGTAAGATAAACAACAAAATATGTATTTAGACTAATTTTTGTAATAAGTTAAATTAGCTTGCCCAATCAAAACGTAGATACATAAAAGCAGAACAGTAAGTATTAATTGCCATTCATCTGGAAGTTCTGTTGGTATTGCATCAGAAAGTAATATTACCCGAATTGTGATTGATTGATTGATTTATTTATTTATTTATATTTGAAATTCGCTACTAATATAAATAAATATTCATAAAATAGAATTAAGCTTTTATTCCGGTTCAATTCCCGCAGCCCTTAACTGTTGTGCTAGTTTTTCAGCACGTTGACGCTCTTTATTTGCTAACTCCGAACCCCACAATAATAATTCTTGATTTTCATTCCAGAAGCGCAACCAATAGCCAGCGCGATTTTCTCGAATACCTGAGTATACACCTAAAAAAAGCTGCATTTGGGCTATCCAATAACGATTATTTGCATCTGCCGTTTGTAGTTTATATCTGCCAGAATCATCTAATTTATAGACCTCTAAAATTCCGTTATCTGGTTCAAAAATAGCATAATTAGGAACTTGTAAAATTTGTGCATAAAAAAACCATTTACCTGGAGGATAAGTTGGTTTACTCGAATATTCATTACCTTCGGTATCTGATAAAAATTCCATGACGATTACTGGAATATCTCCTTGGAGTAGTGGGGTATAACTGCGCTTTACCTCTGCTCGCGGAACTTTGATTGATGGTATATAACCCCAATCGGGTGCTTTGACTACAAATTGATTATTCAACCTCGCGCAAATACCATAATTAGTTATAGTTAAAGCATTGGTTGGTAATTTCCCGGCTATTTCTAAACTTTCCGTTAAAGCCGCAGCAAGTAAGGGTTGATTAATATTGTCCACGGGTTCGTCATCTAATATAAAATCATCAGGTAATTTTTCCCAAGTAATATTATGGATGGTTGAAGTTGTTAGCATAGTTAACCTACTTAATAAATAGTCTCGCTTAGTTCATATTTTAGTATTTGTATTTTAATAAAATTGGAAAACTAATTCAAAAATGTTTAATCAAGTTAAATATATAGAAAAACTAATTAGACAATTACATTGTACAAAACTTCCTGATGATGTCGCACGTAATTTATTTAAGCTTGATGAATTTGCTTACAATTATTTGTTTGATAAATTGGATGATAAAACGCTGACAGATAATCAGTTAATAAACTAAACTTACCTTCAATTTTAAAGCATTGGATTGGGTTTATAAATATTCATATTTATTGAAATGTGGTGCGTTACCAACACGGCTAACAGCACCCTACAATTAATTTTTCCTATTTAAAATAAAAAATACCGTTGCGCCATCGGTACAATTGTCGCCGGTTCACAAGTAAGCAACTCACCATCTGCTCTTACTTCGTAGGTTTCTGAATCTACTTCTATATGTGGTAAAGCATTATTTAGCTTCATATCTCTCTTACTTAATTCCCGTGTTTCCAAAACTGCGATCGCTTTTTTTCTCAACCCTAATTGATGAGGAATTTCCCTTTCGAGGGCTGCTTGAGAAACAAAAGTAAACGATGTATTATGACGTGCATTGGCAAAACTACCAAACATTGGCTGCATATGTACTGGTTGTGGTGTAGGAATACTTGCATTAGCATCACCCATTTGCGAATAAGCGATAAATCCACCTTTAATTACTATCTGCGGTTTCACGCCAAAAAAAGCCGGATTCCACAAACATAAATCGGCGATTTTCCCTTCCTCTACTGAACCCACATACTGAGAAATGCCGTGAGTAATTGCTGGGTTAATCGTATATTTAGCAATATAACGTTTAGCACGTAAATTATCTGATTTCTCCTCAACCCCAGAGTTAGAACTAAGGTTCCCTCGCTGCACTTTCATTTTATGCGCTGTCTGCCAAGTCCGAATGATAACTTCTCCGACTCTTCCCATGGCTTGGGAATCCGAAGCAATCATACTAAACGCGCCCAAATCGTGCAAAATATCTTCTGCTGCGATGGTTTCGCGACGAATGCGGGATTCTGCAAAAGCTACATCCTCAGCTATATTAGGGTCGAGGTGATGACATACCATTAACATATCTAGGTGTTCGTCTAAGGTATTCACCGTGTAAGGACGAGTAGGATTAGTCGAAGATGGTAAAACGTTAATTTGCCCACAAACCTTAATAATATCCGGTGCGTGTCCTCCTCCCGCGCCTTCGGTATGGTAAGTATGAATAACCCGGTTTTTAAAAGCAGCAATCGTATCTTCAACAAAACCAGCTTCATTCAAAGTGTCAGTATGAATCGCTACTTGCACATCATATTCATCAGCAACGCTCAAACAAGTGTCAATTGCGGCGGGAGTAGTTCCCCAATCTTCGTGTAACTTCAACCCCATCGCCCCTGCTTCCACTTGTTCAGCGAGTCCTTGAGGTTGACTGGAGTTACCTTTACCCATAAATCCCAAGTTTACCGGGAAAGCATCAGCAGCTTGTAGCATTCGGTGAATATTCCAGACTCCCGGCGTGCAAGTTGTAGCATTTGTACCAGTGGCTGGACCCGTACCACCGCCCAACATTGTGGTAATCCCAGAAGCAATAGCAACCTCAATTTGCTGCGGACAAATAAAATGAATGTGGCTGTCTATACCACCAGCAGTCAGTATCATACCTTCACCGGCGATCGCCTCGGTTCCGGGACCAATAATTATGTCTACATTGTCTTGAATATAAGGATTTCCAGCTTTACCAATTTTGAAAATTTTACCGTCTTTAATGCCAATATCGGCTTTAACAACACCCCACCAATCGAGAATCAAAGCATTAGTTATGACAGTATCCACCGCACCATCAGCGTTGGAAATGGGGGATTGTCCCATGCCATCGCGGATAACTTTACCACCACCAAATTTTACTTCATCACCGTAGGTAGTAAAATCTCGTTCGACTTCGATGAATAATTCGGTGTCAGCAAGACGGATTTTGTCACCAACTGTGGGACCAAAAGTTTCAGCGTAAGCACGACGGGACATTCGGTAAGACATAGATGCACGAATTGTAGTGGTACTTTGAATATTTTAGGCTTGGAAGGAAGACTGAGGTTATGATTGAGTTTCTTTTTTTAAACGCAAAGGAACGCTAAGGGAAACGCAAAGGAACGCGGAGTATGTATGAGAATGATTTGAGTGGAATTATAATTGGTTGTGCGATGCGAGTACATACTGCTTTAGGAGCAGGTTTGTTGGAGTCTGCCTATGAAGAGTGTTTATACTACGAGTTAAGAAAAAAAGGTTTAAATGTTGGAAGACAAATTCCGGTTCCTCTTGTATACGAACAAGTAGAATTAGATTGTGTTTATCGATTGGATTTAATAGTTGAAAATAAAGTAATAATTGAAGTCAAATCGGTAGAGTCTCTCAAACCAATTCATTCAGTACAACTTTTAACTTACCTCAAACTAAAAAATTGTAAACTTGGTCTTCTGCTCAACTTTAATGTCCTCCACCTTAAAGAAGGAATCAAAAGAGTAGCAAATAAACTCTAACTCCGCGTACCTTTGCGTTTACCTCAGCGCTCCTTTGCGTTTGAAAAGAATTTTTTTTGCTGACAACAGCAATATGACATTTACCTCAACACTACTTTGCGTTTCGGAATTACACCCCGTATCCCACCTCTAGCACCTTCAACATCACCTTTATAGCGAGGAATAACATGAATTCCCGCGTGCATCACATTTTGTCCAGCATCTCGATTAATATTCATTCCCACATTAAAACCATCTGGTGCAAATTCTTTAGCGATGATTTCTTGAACTTTATTCGCCATTAACCAACAAGCGGATTGTTCTTTAAAGGTAGTTCAAAATAGTTACTAACGTGACGTTTGGGAATAATTAAGGTATGTCCTTTACTCAAAGGATATCCGTCAAGTATGGCGTATGCTGTGGCTGATTCGGTTAGTAATGTCAGACTTTTACGGGGATTGCAAAATATACAATTTTCGGATGAATGTTGCTGGTAATTATAATGAATATATTCATATATTTCGCAGCTT
Source organism: Richelia sp. SL_2_1 (assembly GCA_012033205.1). GTDB lineage: Bacteria > Cyanobacteriota > Cyanobacteriia > Cyanobacteriales > Nostocaceae > Rivularia. The sequence goes on from JAAUSO010000173.1 coordinate 6,982, forward strand.
TCGTTTAAATAGATGGAATTAAAAGGAAGTTTGACGATACATTGATATGTCGGTTTTTTATGAACGTAGTGTTCTCTAAATCCTTCTTTTTTTATATCCCTTCTCACAGCAAAATAAGCTTTACCTCCTGGTTTTAATAAATGGGATACTTCCATCAATACGTTAGCTTGTTCTTCTTGAAATAAAACGTTTAAGACATAAAAACAAATTATTGTATCGAATTTATTGTGAGGATATTGTGGAAGATAATAAGGGTCAAAACCTGTAATATCAAATCCTTTTTGCTGCAATAATTTGACATCATTCCCGAAACCACAACCAAAGTCTAAAATTTTGCCTTGAAGTAAATTTTGGTCTAATAAAACTTTTGCTGGATATGATAAATTAGTCCTTTCTATTGCTGTAAGGTGAGTAAATTTATTTTGTTGTTTTTGCATTTAATTATTTATGATCAAATAAATCGAGGTTTTTAAAAACTTCGATTTAACTATGAATGAATATTTATTTAGTGATTCAAAATATAACTTAGTTAATTAATTTAAATGTTCAGTAAATTTTCGGGTATTTTTCTTTTTCAACGCAAAGGTATGCGGAGTTAAGCGCAAAGAAAACGCCGAGAGCAAGAAGTTTGACATCAATGGCTGATTTGAGCCTCTGACTGTATAACCACGGATGGTTACAAAACTAGTTGTGAGATATTTCAGGAATAATGCGGACGCACTCACCCGAAATATCATGGTACTTTACACATTAGCGTTCCTCTGCTAAAGAGGGCGGTTTAAGCCCGCCCCCTTAGCATTTTTCTTAGTTTAACTCAGAAATTGCTAAACATCCTCCCCATCTCCAATATCGCGTTTCGGTGGACGTTTGTATGTAAAGGTAAAGGTATCGCCACTAGTAATTACTCGCCGCATCTCATCATACATCGGATAATTCCCTACACCGCTAAGACTTGCCCAACCACGCGCTCTAGTTAAGGCTACAAACAGTTGGTTGCGATGATTCATATCATTCTCGTTGCGAGCGACTTTATCAAAGCCAACTACATAAACCATATCAGCTTCGTGTCCTTTGGCGCGGTTGATGCGAGATACAGTAACACCATTTTCGCACCAGAATTTATCAGGACTATTATTCGGATATTCTGGATACAAATCGTTTAATATTTTAGCGGTAGGAATATAAACGTCAATATTTTGTTCAATCAAGAAGTCAGCAACTTCTCTTTCTAGTTCTATTGCTTCATTCGTAGAACCTAAAACAACTACTAAAATATCGCGACTGGGATTAAGACTATCATTAACGATATTGTGCATGATGTTCTGGGCTAAAGCTGTTAATTCTTCTTGACGAGAATTATAGGTTTGGAATTCCAATACGGGTTCTCCCCAAAGTTGGGGAATTGGGTTGGGTGAATATTGTGGCGCTCGCACTATGGTAATTGGTTTACCAACTTTGCGAAAATCACCTTGAACTTCGTAACCGATTCTGTCCCAATCCTTTTTATTAGTAATACCAGAAAGCATTCCTTCTTCACGCAACAAACCCATACCAATGGCGTGGGCTGCGGTTAAAATTGGTCCTGGAGTGCGATAACAATGACGCATAACTTCGGAACGTTTGATACCGCCAGGATATTGTGGCTGTTTGTTGAGAAGGTTGCTGAATTCTGCACCAAATATTTCTTTGGCTTTTGGTACAACTAAACTATCAAGGCTTTGGGCTTCATCGTAAGCCCAAATTAAACGTTTTTCTTGTGGTGTTTCTTCGTTTGCAGGTCGTAAAGCTTGATAAGCTAACCAGTAAACAGCTTGTTTATCTTGATATTTCAAACTCTCGTCAGCAACTAAATCTTGACCTTCATCAATCAAGATAGCGTCAAACATCGCCTCAATTGTGATTTCTTCTTGTAAACGTTTGCATAACTCCACTAAACCGCGATTTGGTTGTCCTTGATTCGTATCTACAACCGTTCCGCGTCTTTTACCGTGGTATTCGCAAATTGTGCCATATAAACCCGGTTGTTCCTTTGCACCCCAAGCATGAAGTACGCGCAATTTCAAATTGGTTTTGGGGTCGTAGTGTAATTCGCCACCACTAAAACGACGTATCCACTGGTCTACCAAGCCAGTCATTAAATCGTATAGAGAGCGAGTGAAAAACACCAAAGCAATATCCCAATCGGGATGCTTCAAATGCATATGAGCGGCTTTTTGACAGAGCAACACAGTTTTCCCAGAACCTGCAATACCGCGAATACGCTGAGGTCCTGGGGGTATTTCTTTACCAATATGTTCTTGCTGTAAATCGATTTCGTAAAGAGTTTGACGCAAAGCATCCATCACACTACCCCTGGTTTTACCAGTGGTGGTGATATCACGTTGAGGTTTACGAAGTATGGGAGTTCCACCAATTACTGAAAGTAGTAATTCCCAGTCTTTATCCTCTAAATTTTCTCCAGGAACTAGGGGAGAGCTTTGTTGAATGCCTTCGAGTAAAACAGCTTTGCTTAACTGGTCTTGAAAAATAATTGTAGGGCAATTGGGTAATTGATTAAAATTTCTTTCGTGCCATTGTTCCTGAGTAATTAAAGGTAGTGCAACAATAATTCTACCGTTGACTTTACGCCAAATAGCTGGTTCTCGGTCAGCATATGCGATTATTGCCCGCAATTGATGTTCTGCGTGTTGAGATGGAGATGCTTCGGCACGAACAAAGTTTTGTAATCGCCAATTGCGATCGCTAATTTCGATTATTTGGTCAATGGTAACTGGTAAAATTTCAATTACCGTTAAACCAAATTCGCGATCGACAACCAGAATATCGGGTTCCTTACGTATTTCCCCGACTTTCGAGAAAATCGGATACCGCCAATAGCCGATACAGTTTCGATCTGCAAAGGCGCTTTTGATAGCATCCCATATTTTTTGGTCGTTCGATTCTGTTCCGGATTTGATCGGTTCTGTGGTGATAAATTTATTACTAGTATCTTCAAAAGTCATTTAAGTTAATCCACATTTAATTGCTGAAAAAATGAACTTTTATTATGCAGAATTGCCCGCAGACTATAAGTCTGGGGCTATAGTTACAAAATTTGTCTACGCACCCTTCAAAAAAGTAATAAAAGTTTCATTAGTGTTGCTAAATTAACATCGCTTCAGTATTTGCTACCAGTGCAGATACACGGATGAAGAGTGATGTGAAGGGGTTTTATATCTCAGTAATAATACCAACCGGACTTAATTTTTGTATGACTATTAATACTTAATTATTGCTTAGAAAAATATTTTGTTTAAATTTGAATTATCAAAGAAAGATCAAGACTTAACTGTAATGGTGATAGTTGTTTTTCATGGCTATTTGTATTTATCTTTGACTTAGAACCAATTTCATAATTGGCGATGAATAATTCTTTACCAATAGCCGCACTACCTTGTTTATAGTTATTCATCCCATACTGCAATTCCCAGTCTTGAATCTGTGCCGATTTAAAGTTTTCTCTAATACAAGGAGAATCATCATAGGTTATCAACCACTTTTGCGGACAATTCGTCACCAACGACGCAAATTTCTGATGGTCAAAAGAACTGTGTAAATCACCATTTTTACCATATAATTTAGATTTAGTTGCTGTAAAATAAGGTGGATCTAAAAATATAAAAATATCTTTATCTTTGTTTTCTCGAACAATTTTATGGGTTAAAATTCCACCACAAAAACTTTCCGGTTCTGATTTTAATAGTTCGCTGTAATCTAAATTAGTAATTTTTACATCTGGTGTTAATATTTGTGCTAATTTTTCGAGACGCTCTATAGATGAATCTGTAAACCTTTGATGAAAAGCTTGCTGAGAAAATCCCCCAGACTCCACAGTTCCAGAAAAAGTAATTCGATTGAGAACAAAGAAGCGAACTGCTCTGTCAAAATCAGGTAATTTGTTGACATCTAAACTTGTCAAATCCTTAAATAATAATTTTCCATTTGTATATTGTTTTTTAATATTACGTATTTCTTCTACAAGCTTTGGTAGATGAGATTGAGAATATTTCCAAAATAAAAATAATTCGCGATTTAAATCGTTAATCCAAATTTTGAGATGGGGAAATTTTTGTTTTAAATATATAAATACGGAACCACCACCCACAAAAGGTTCTCTATACTCAGAAAAACTATCTGGTAAACATTCGGCTATTTGATTGATGGCTTTCGATTTCCCACCTGGGTAACGTAGTGGACTTTTGATCATAATTACTGGTACAACTCACCCACTCAATTTTGTGATAACTAACAAATTATATGGTGACAAGTACCCCAAACCCTAAGTCGGACAAAGGTTTTGAAATTGAAAGTTACAGTTCTAGGATTTACGCAAAAGTAACGTGATTAGGTCATTATTCGCTATGGGATATAATCATCCGCATTGCTGAGATGAATGGCATCCTGCGAGTGATTGCTTCCATACACACTTCCTCGCTGATGTTTTGATCTCAAATTTTTAACGGAGAGGGTGGGATTCGAACCCACGGTACCTTTCGGTACACTCGATTTCAAGTCGAGCGCATTCGACCACTCTGCCACCTCTCCAGGTAGACTGTCAGCGATTAGTCTTGAGCAATAAAGCTGAGATAATGGCTGACCAAACAAATATATATTGTACTATATTTTTACGTTGTTTGCACTATGGTCGTGGATTTTTGATAAAGAATATCTTCAGATTTAATCGTGAAGTCGTTACCAATCCACACAAGTGAAGCTTTCGTGACTTTTCCATCTTCAAGTTCCACAATAGAGAAATTACGCAGCTTGTCTTGAGGTTTTGCGATAATTCGCGGTACGCTGGCTGCATTTAAATAAATAATTCCCTCCGGACTTCTAAAAATAGGTTTTCGCAATGCTTTTGTATGTCGCAGGGTATGATGCATATGACCGAATGCTACCAAAGGAATATTTTTACCTGCGGTAATACTTTGAGAAATAGCTTCAGCAAAATCTGGGTCACCGTAATCACCGCCAATAGGATGCCAATCTTTGCCGCAGGGATCTTCGGGGTTGTCTCCTAATCCGCAAGGACCATTGTGACCGAGAAAGATTATCGTTTCATAAGTAGCACTATTGACTGCTGCCATAATTCGGCTTGTTGATTCTTCCAGAGTTGCGACTCCAAATCTTTCTTTACATAAATCGGCAAATTTCCATATAGGTCCACCCCAAGTAAAAGGACGACTTCCCACCACAGTTAAGTTGAATTCAGGAAAATCGAGCTTACCGAAACCAACGTGAGTATCACCTAAAAAATCCAGTTGTTGCTGCACCCAATCTTCTTTAGTGCGGTCATAAGGACACTTTTTACGTCCCCATTCGGTGGCAGTGTACCATGCATCGTGGTTGCCCATTACGGCTGCTTTGGGGATATCTAGATCGGCGATTTTTCTCACAACTTCCACCGACTCATTACCAAAATCCCCAACGAACAGCACTAGGTCAACGTTCAGACGCTCAAGTGCAATACCGTCTTCATTTTCCCATTGGTCGTGAACGTCTCCGACTACAGCGATTTTTAGAGTTTTCGAGTTTGTTAACTGAGTGCTTGTCATGCCACTTTCCTTTCCATATGTTTCACTCTAGCAATTCGTAAAGCGATTGGAATCAGCACAATTCTTTGACTAATTCTTTATACAACAACTTGGCACCTTTAGCCGCTGTTCGCGCTAGCGCTAGCTGTACGGATGTACCTTTGAGTTTTTGTGTATCATATATGCCTAGCTCTTTTTCAGGATAGGAAACTCAAACCGATTTTGGCACAATTTTTCGGAAGTAGTATTATTCGTCTATTATTTTTGGTAAAAAGTACTATAATTATTTGAAGACTAAAAATTACATCTTGCTATATACGTATAATTTGATTGCCAAACCCTCTGAACAATTTTGGATTTTAAATTTTAGATTTTGGATTAATGATTATGAATTATTTTGATTATAAGCAAGCTCTTGATTTAAAAGCTGTGGGGATAATTTAAAACTTAATCCTAAAATCAATAGCTTCTTCTTTCAAATAGTGGATAATCCAAAATCCAAAATCCAAAATTGTTTTTGGGGTTAGGTAAGGCTTTGTACCAAAATGCAAGATTTTTGATTTAAAAAGAACATTAAGCCTAATCCTCCTATTGTGTTTACTACTGCACTGCGAAGACGCGAAACAACCCAACCGGGTGCATTACCGCTAGATTTATTTGCAGCAATTGAGAGTCTTAAGAAAGAACTCAATGCTGTTATTTTGGCGCATTACTATCAAGAACCAGATATTCAAGATATTGCAGACTTTATTGGCGACTCGTTACAACTTTCCAGAGCAGCAGCTAATACTAATGCAGATGTTATTGTCTTTGCTGGTGTTCATTTTATGGCAGAAACGGCAAAGATTCTCAACCCTGATAAATTGGTGTTGTTACCAGATTTGGAAGCTGGTTGTTCCTTAGCAGATAGTTGTCCACCCAAGGAGTTCGCAGCGTTTATTGCCGCTCATCCAGAACATTTGGTGATTTCTTACATCAACTGTACTGCGGAAATTAAGGCGATGAGCGATATTATCTGTACTAGTTCTAACGCGGTAAAAATTGTGCAGCAGATACCCGAAGAACAACCAATTATTTTTGCACCAGATCGCAATTTAGGACGGTACGTGATGGAACAAACTGGACGTGATTTACTGTTGTGGCAAGGTAGTTGTATTGTTCATGAAACCTTTTCCGAAAAGAAGATTGTCCAGTTAAAAATTGCACATCCACAAGCTGAGGTAATTGCTCATCCGGAATGCGAAACAACTGTATTGCAACACGCTGATTTTATTGGTTCGACAGCAGCTTTATTAAAATATTGTCAGCAGAGTTCTAGTGATGAATTTATTGTTGCTACCGAACCGGGAATCATTCATCAAATGCAAAAACAAGCACCTCACAAACAGTTTATTCCTGCACCACCAACGAATAATTGTAACTGTAACGAGTGTCCGTTTATGCGGTTGAATACCTTAGAAAAGCTCTATTTAGCTATGAAGAATCGCACGCCGGAAATCACCATGAGTGAAGAAACGCGGATTAAGGCTTTGCTTCCAATGCAGCGAATGTTGGAAATGAGTGTTTAAGTAGATATTTATAGAGACGTGGTGGTAAAGCTGCGTCTCTATATATTTTCATAAAGTGCGATCGCCAAGGGCAAAACTATCGAGCATATCGCTAAAGTTCATCCATTATCGAATAATTGCGACAATCTTGTAAGTTATTACCAACAGAAGTAAATTTTATAAGGTAATGTATAGGTAAAATAGCAAAATTACTCAGCCTCAAGCTGAGAATCAATTACCTTCTTTAAACTATTGATATCTCTATCATTGAGACTAAAAGTATTAAGTTTTTTTCTAAAAAATAACCAGTAAGGTTTAATAGAAATATCAAGGTCGATAGATTTCTTAAATAGAGATTCAAAAGTACTAGCACAATTACGTGAGTTATATATCTGACTATTTCAAAGAATGCGTCTATTATCTCTTGCCATTGTGTA
>JAAUSO010000174.1 GCA_012033205.1 Richelia sp. SL_2_1
CCGATTATTAACAGTCTAGGAATGATTGTTGGGGTTAATGGTAGGGGTGCTTATCCGATTTTAAATAGTGGTTATGTTTATCAAAATGGTTCCCGTCCGAGTGAGGCGGAAATTCAGGAAATGCGGAAGTTGAGTTGGGGTATTCCTGCTTCTACTTTTTTAGCACAGGTAGATGGAGAAATTCTTACTGCTTATAGTTTACCTTTACCAGCTAATAGTATTGAGGTTCCTCAAACTCAGTTAACTGGATGGTTGGGGGAATTGGAAGAGAAAGCTAAACAATTTACAGTCAGGATTGATAGTAGTGATGGTGGCAACGGTTCAGGGATAATTATTGCTCAAAATGGGGATACTTATACAGTATTAACAGCAGCGCACGTTTTTGGTGAAAAAGACAATATCTACAAAATATGTGGTCACTGTAACTATCAAATCCTTGCGCCGGATGGCAAACAATATCCAGTAGAGAAAAACACGATTAAAACAGAAGAGGGCGTAGATTTAGGGGTAGTTAAATTTACTGCACCGAATCAGAATTACCAAGTAGCGACCCTAGCAAACTATAACCCCAATGATAACGATTATATGTTAACTGCTGGCTATCCCGATTTAGAGAATAGTTCACCTTGGCGATTGACAATGGGGCAGATTTTCGGGAAAGAAAGCGGATTATTACAATCTAAGCAATCAAATTTTCAAACTGATAGTTCTGGTAAATCACAAACAGCAAGTTCCTTAACCGGAGGATATGAATTAGTTTACAGCAGCATCACTTATGGAGGTATGAGTGGGGGTCCTGTACTAGATTCTCTAGGACGAGTAATAGGGATTCATGGACGCGCAGAAGGGGAAGAAGCCATTGATGAGAAAACAAAAGACTGTGGTATTCATGGTTCTAAGTGTCTAACACAAATAGGTTACAGTTTAGGTATTCCAACCAGTACCTTTTTAGGGTTAGCAACAAGATTGGAAGTGCAAGCGCAAAAAGTAGAAACTGATCCCGCACCGCAATTAAAAGCCGAACAAATTAAGTCTATTGAAAAAGCGATATTATCAACAGATATCGACAAAGGAAATGCAAAAGCCAGTCAATGGATAGAAAGGGGAAATCAACTATGGCGATTGCGTCGCTATACAGATGCAGTCACAGCATTTGACAAAGCGATAGACCTAAATCCATCATTTGCGTATTTAGCACACTATGGCAAAGGCTTAGCTTTGGGAGGGAGTGGCAAAGATCAAGAAGCAATAGCTGCCTTAGAGTCAGCAACCAAACTCAAACCGGACTTTGTGGCTGCTTGGCAAACACTAAGCACAGTTTATCGTGAATTCCGGCAGCTAGAAAAGGGGTTAGTAGCAATAAATAAAGCAATTCAACTCCAGCCAAACAACCCAAACCTGTACAATGAGAAATGGGTATTATTACAGGATTTAAAGCGATACACAGAAGCGGAAGCAGCAATAAATAAAGCAATTGACCTCAATCCCCGCGCTGCTTTTTACATGAATCGGGGTAATATTTACTATGAGCAGAAGAAATGGGAATTAGCACTGGCTGATTACAACAAAGGGATTGATATTAATCCTGAGTATGCTGATGCTTACAACAATCGGGGTAATCTTTACTATGAGCAGAAGAAATGGGAATTAGCACTGGCTGATTACACCAAAGCCATTGATATTAATCCGACTTTTGCTCAAGCTTACTACAATCGGGGTATTCTTTACTATGAGCAGAAGAAATGGGAATTAGCACTGGCTGATTTCAACAAAGCCATTGATATTAATCCGACTTTTGCTAATGCTTACAACAATCGGGGTGTTCTTTATTTAGAAAAGGGTGAAAAACAAAAAGCTATTCCAGATTTACAGCAAGCAGCACAACTTTTTCAAGCTCAAGGTAATACTGCTGGTTATGATCAAGCAATGAATCTATTAAAATCATTACAATAATTATGAAAAATAACTCAGGTAGAAGCATTATTTCACTGATTACTACCTGAATCTTTTCTCAAAACACTTGCATATATTTTCCTTTATTCAAAAATAATCAACTTTTGTAATCCTCCTCCCCTCCTGCGTAAAATCACTTAATAGCAACAGTAATAGGAATAGAAGCAATCAAAAAGGTTGCACCGCCTCGAATAAAGATTTAACAAAGGAAAGAATTATGTTGAAAAAAATCACTGCATCTCTGCTAACTTCTGTTGGTTTACTAACCCTTAATGCAAATCCTTCACTAGCAGAAAGAACTATAGGTTTTACAGCCCATCAAACCCTTTATCCTTCAACTTGTGCTGTCCTGATTGAAGGTGAAAGATATGAATGTGATTATGCAGTTATGGGAGCTTTTGATGATGCTAGTGCCAATATTAAATTATGCAGTGAGGACGCTTGTATAATCCTCATGCTTTCTCCTTATCAACTAGTTAATATTGCCAGTGGGGAAGAATTTAGAGTCAGACAAATAGCTCTGCAAAAAGGAAATTCAATTATTGCACAGTGGAATGTATCTATGGGTTGTGGTTTCAATACTACTGGTATGGGATGTGTTGGAGAATCAAATGATGGGGGAGAAATTGCTGTGTATATGGAGTAGAATTTTTAGTAAATTTATGTAACAAATGCGCTAATTTGCGTAAAATACTACCAAGTAAGCAGAAATTTAATTGTAATTATTGTTCCGGGTAGGAGTGGTGACGACGATGAAAAAGTTGGTTGTCCTCAAGCTGGATGGTCAGTTGGGCGAGGGGATTCGTGTTAGTTTGGAAATCGGTGAGGATGGTTTGCCTCCTTTTGTTGAACTGAGTGACAACCAATTAAGACTACCTCCTATCCCTACCCTACCTGAGATATATCAACGTTGGTGCAGAAGTTATCGCAGTTTGGATGGACACCGGATTAAGCCGAAAAAAGAGCAGATTTCTAATGTTCGGTTTAAATCTCTTAAAGATGAATGCGAGCAATTAGCTGATACTATTAAGCAAAATTTTCTTAGTTGGTTGCAAGCTGACTCGTTTCGTTTGATTAAGGAGCAATGTTTTATTCATTTATCTCCTGATGATGAGGTGCGGTTTATTATTCGCACTACTGACAATCAACTACGAAAGCTTCCTTGGCATTTATGGGATTTATTTGAGCATTATCCTTATGCAGAGATAGGATTTAGTTCTAATACTGCTCAACGTTATCTCAGAAAATATCGTCCCAAAGTCAGAATTTTGGTGATTTTGGGAAATAGTAATGGAATTAACGTTGCTGCTGACGAGAAACTGTTAAAGCAATACTGTAAAAATGCCGAGTTAGTTGTTTTAGTTGAGCCTTCACCGTTAGAATTGAATGAGTATCTTTGGAATGAAAAAGGTTGGGATATTATCTTTTTTTCCGGGCATAGTCGAACGGAGGAAAGCCAAGGAAGGATATTTCTCAATCGTAGCGATAGTTTAACAATGCAGGATTTGCGGGAAGCATTAAAAACGGTAGTTCGGCAGGGTTTACAGTTAGCTTTTTTCAATTCTTGCGATGGTTTAGGAATTGCCAACGAGTTAGAAAGTTTGTATATTCCGCAAATAATTGTGATGCGGGAACCTGTACCGGATCGGGTCGCAAACCAGTTTTTGAAATACCTTTTTCAAGAATTTACTGGGGGAAAATCTCTCTATCAATCGGTAAATATCGCTCGTAAAAAATTACAGGGGTTCGAGAAAGATTATCCCTGTGCTAGTTGGCTACCTGTAATTGTGCAGAATTTGTTAGAAACACCTCCTACCTGGCAGAGTTTGGGAGCAATTGCGAATTGTCCCTATCGCGGTTTAGCTGCTTTCCAGGAGGAGGATGCACCCTACTTTTTTGGACGGGAAGCTGTCACATACCAGTTAGTTAATGCGGTGAAGCAAAAACCTTTGATTGCGGTTGTTGGTGCTTCTGGTAGTGGTAAATCTTCGGTTGTATTTGCAGGGTTAATTCCGCAATTAAAGCGAGATAGAAATAGGGATTGGCAGATTATATCTTTCCGTCCGGGGAATAATCCATTTGAGTCTTTAGCTATTGCTTTTAGTTCAATATTAGCCAAGTTTAAGCCTTCAAACGATTTAACCGCAGAAAAAGAGGTTTTGAATTTACCCAATTCTCTTATAGAAAAAGGAGATAGGGAAGTTGGATTTGAATATTCTCATCAACAAAAGTTAACGGAATTAGAATTAGAAGTAGATTTAAAAGCAAGTGATTTAGCATTATTTAATACTCTTGAAAAATCATTCAAGATTCACCCAGAACACATTTAGTTTTAATTGCTGACCAATTTGAAGAACTTTATACCCTTTATCATTATACTGAAGAAAGGCAAACATTTTTAGATAATCTATTGAATGCAGTTGATAAAGCTCCCAATTTTACTTTAATTTTAACTTTACGAGCAGACTTTTATGGAGAGGCTTTATCCTACCGTCGATTAGCGGATGCATTGCAAGATGTTCATATAAATTTGGGTGCAATGAATGCTCAAGAACTAGAAGCAGTAATAACACAACCTGCGGCAATTTATAATGTGCAACTAGAAGAGGGGTTAACTCAACGTTTAGTTGATGCAGTTTTACAATCTCCTAATCATTTACCTCTGTTAGAATTTACTTTAACTCAGTTGTGGCAAAAACAATATCAGGGATATTTAACTCATCAAGCATATACAGAAATTGGTGGTGTGGAAACTGCATTAGCAAACCATGCGGAAGAAATTTATGCTCAATTAAATACAACAGATAAAGATAGGGTACAAAAAATATTTATTCAGTTAGTACAACCAGGAGAAGCAAGTACAGATATTCGTCGTTTGGCGACTCGTGGGGAAGTAAAAGAGGAAAATTGGGATTTAGTTACTCGGTTAGCGGATGCGCGATTAGTAGTGACAAATTTTAATCAAATTACGGGAATTGAAACTGTAGAAATTATCCACGAAGCGCTAATTAAAAACTGGCGCAGGTTCGGACAATGGATGAGAATTGATGGAGATTTTCGCATCTGGCAAGAGCAATTAAGGGTAGTAATTAAACAGTGGCAAAATAGCGATAATGATGAGGGAGGGTTATTAAGAGGAAAACCTTTACTTGATGCGGAACATTGGTTACTAAAACGCAATCATCAAATTAGCGATGATGAACAAAGTTTTATTAATTTAAGTTTGGAGTTACGAGAGAAAGAGGAAGAAGCTAAAAATGCTGCACGGAAGCGTATTTTTATTGGATTAACTAGTGGTTTAGTTACAGCTTTACTATTAGCTGGAATAGCTTTATTTCAATGGCGACGTGCAGAAGAGAAACGTCTGGAAAGTGAAATAAATCAGCTTAAATCTTTGAGTTTGTCCGCAAAAACGCTTTTGAATTCGGGGAATCAAGTTGAAGCTTTGAGTTCTACTTTAGTTGCTAATAATAAGTTGATAAAATTAAATCATAATTTGGATGCAGTAACTAAGATAGGGTTATTAAGTTCTCTGCTGGAAAACTTTAATTCGATTCACGAATATAACCATTTCATTGGACATGATGCTTCTGTTAATAGCGTTACTTTTAGTAATGATGGAAGGCTTTTAGCTTCTGGGAGTCAGGATAATCTTATTAAAATATGGCGGCAGAATGGGAAATTAATACAAACATTAGAAGCACACAAGGACGGTATTTTTAGCGTTATATTTAGTCCCGATAATCAATTTATCATTACTGGAAGTTTTGATAATACAGTCAGTTTATGGCGACATAATTCCACGACGGGTTTATTTACAAATCGTCCTTTTGTCAGGATATCAGAAACTGATGGATTATGGGCGATCGCCTTTAATCCAAATAATAATATTGTGGCTACTGGAAGCGAAATGGTAAAGTAAAATTTTGGACGCTCGACGGACAATTAATTAAAACTATTTCCGCTCACAATCAAAAAATCTGGAGTTTAAATTTTAGTCCAGATGGAAAATATTTTGCGACTGCAAGTACAGATAATACTATTAAGATATGGGATAGCCAAGGGAGGTTTTTAAAAACTTTATTAGGTCATACCGATGGAGTTTTAAGTGTTAATTTTAGTCCCAATAGCAAACAAATTATTTCTGGAAGCAAGGACGAAACTGTTAAACTTTGGGATTTGACAGGTAAATTATTACATACATTTGCAGGTCATACCGACGAAGTTTTAGACGTGCGCTTTAGTCGTGACGGTAAATTGATTGCTTCGGCTAGTGCTGATGATACAGTTCGAGTTTGGGATGTCGCACTACAAAAACAACTTTACCAGCATAAGGGACATGGTAGCAAAGCAGTTGAAGTCAACTTTAGTCCCGACGATAAAACCTTGGCGATAGCAAGTGCAGATAATTCGGTCAAACTAAAATATCTCAAAGGCATTTTACCAACATTTGCGGGTAATAGCGTTAGTTTCAGCCCGGATAAAAAAACTATTGCGATCGCTAATCAGAAAGCGATCGTTCTGCGACGACGTGACGGAAGTTTGATTCGCCGTTTTAATCCACAAAATGAAGATATTATCAAGTTAATATTTAGTCCCACGGGAAAATATCTCGCGACGATAGATAAAGATAATCAAATTAAAGTTTGGAATTTTCAAGGAAAGCTGTTACAAAGTTGGCAGGGACATGATGTAAAGAATAATGATATTCCCCTTGACGCAATTCCGAATATAAGTATCAGTCCCGATGGTAAAACAATTGCCACAATTGGCAGATTTGATAAACGAGTTAAACTGTGGAATTTTCAAGGTAAATTAATTAAAAGCTGGCACTTAAATGATGATTGGGTGACAAGTATTAAATTTAGTCCAGATGGAGAAACTTTAGCAACCATTGGCGATAAAACAGTAAAGATTTGGAATTATCAAGGGAACTTATTACGTACAATGACTGGTCATAAAGATAGTATTTCAGCTTTTAATTTTAATTCTGATGGAAGAATTATTGCCACTGCTAGTAACGATAAAACAGTTAAACTTTGGCAGCACGATACGGGTAAGCTGTTGCAAACTTTAACTCATAAAGACAATGTTTACGCCGTTAGTTTTAGTGAGGATAATCAATTTGTGATAACTGGAAGTAAAGATAAAACATTGAAATTCTGGAGTTTGGATGGAAATTTAATTAATACCATCAAGGGACATCAAAAGGCAATTAAGGAAGTTGAATTTAGTCGAAATAATAATATTTTTACTTCGGTAGATATGGATAATAATGTAGTTTTTTGGAATTTGGATATTGATGAATTGCAACAGCGCGGTTGCAATTGGTTGCAGGATTATTTGAAGATGAATGTTGGTTTGGATGATAGTCAACGTGGGGTTTGTGATTAATCGTTTAACCTATCCCCCTAACCCCCTTCCCTACGAGGGAAGGGGGAACATTTTAAAGCCTCTCTCCTTGCAGGAGAGAGGTTTGGAGAGAGGTCATATTACGATTAAAGGAATTATTATTATCATTATTATGAATTACAAAAAACTAATTTCCCTAACGCTAACAATTGCCACATTAACGACCACAAATACAATCATCCCACAACTTAAAACCGGAGCCAATCAACCGCAAAATAAACAAATACAAGCTCAAAGAAAAGCCAGCGATTGGTTTTATCAAGGAATAATTAAAACTAACAGAGAAGATTACCAAAGTGCGATTTATAATTTTACAAAAGCGATTGAAATTAATCCTCGATATGCACAAGCGTATTATCGACGCGGTTTAATTTATGCACAATATGCTCAAGGTAAAATCTTAAATTCCGATGGTATATTACCGGGATGCGTGAGAGTTGATGAATATAGTGTTAGCTGTGAAGTTAAGGTTACGGCGAATTGGAAAAAGCAGAATCAACAACAAGCTATTAAAGATTTTAATCAAGCTATTGAAATTAGTCCCCGATATGCAGCAGCTTATTATCAAAGGGGATTGATTCAAGAAAATCGGCAGGATAAGTTAAATGATTTGCAATTTGCAGCTTTAACTTATTTGCAATTCAATAATTACTCAGAAGCAGCAAATGTTTTGGAAGATATTGATAAATTGTATTTGGAAATGAATCCAGATGCGGCAATAAAAGAAAGTCCTACGGGTTCACCTACATTGTCTGCTGACTTAAAAAAATCGCCCCATCAGTTAATGATTGAAGGGCGGGAGGCTTTGGACAAATCGGATTTGCAAACTGCTTTGGAGAAATATAGATTAGCTAGACAGATTTTTTGGGATAGGAAGGATACAAAAAACATCAGGAAGTGCAGCAGATTATTAGTGCGATCGAGGGGAAGAAGAGGTGATGGAGATTAGGAGTTAGGAGGTGGGTTCTTAATTCTTGGGCTTTATTTTTGTAGCTCTTGCAATTTATTCATAGCTATCTCATAGAATGCAGTATTACCTTGAGCTTTGAATAACTGAGCAGCTTTTTGTAAATATTGAATACCTCTTTTTTTGTCAGTTTTGATAACATAATACATCCCCCTCCCAAAGTAACCTTCACCAGAATTAGGATTAAGTTTAATCGCTTTATCAAAATCAGCTATTGCTAAATCCCATTTCTCCTGGTTTGCGTAAAATAAGCCTCGGAAGGCATAAGTTTCAGCCAATTTAGGATTAAGTTTAATCGCTTCATCTAAATCAGTTTTTGCCAAATCCCATTTCTCCTGATCTAAGTATAAACGCCCTCGCAACTGGTAAGCTTCAGCCAATTTAGGATTAAGTTTAATCGCTTCATCTAAATCAGTTTTTGCTAAATCCCATTTTTGCTGGGCTATATAATACACTCCTCGAACAACGTAAGCGTCAGCCGACTTAGGATTAAGTAGAATCGCTTTATTTATATCAGCTTTAGCTAAATCCCATTTTTCCTGTTTTATATAAACAAGCCCACGGAAAGCGTAAGCATCAGCCAACTTAGAATCTATTTCAATTGCTCTATCCACATCGGCTTTAGCTAAATCCCATTTTTCCTGCTTCACATAAACCTGTGCACGATAAGGGTAAACATCAGCCAATTTAGGATTAAGTTTAATCGCTTCATTGAAATCAGCTAGTGCTAAATCCAATTTATTTTGTGCCAAGTAAAGAACTCCCCTGTAACTGTAAGCGTAAACCGACTGAGGATTAAGTTGAATCGCTTTATCAAAATTAGCTTTAGCTAAATCCCATTTTTTTTGTACGATATAGATAAGTCCTAGGAAAGAATAATTAATAGAGCGGGGATTAAGTTTAATTGCTTCTGTCATCGCTGCTTGTGCTTCTGCATAGCGTTGTAAATAAGCCAACGCAATCCCTTTGACCAAATATCCGCTTGGATTTTTTGGTTGAAGTTGAATTGTTTTGTTTGCTGCGACTAATGCTTCATCGTATTGTTCTAAATTTCCGCGCAGAAAACTCAGTAATCGCCAAGCAGCAACAAAATCAGGTTTTAGTTTTACTGCTTGCTCAAATGCTGCTATAGACTCTTTATATTTCTCTTGATTTGAAAAGTTGAAACCCTTACCAAAATAAGCTAAGTGGGCAAAAGATGATTTACGATTAATTACTTCATTAAAGGCTTTATCTGCTTCTTCATACCTTTCCAATCGCAACAGTTGGTTTCCTCTTTCTAACCATTTGTCGGCTGTTGCATTTCCACCAGAAACGTCTACTGTTAATGCTGCTTTTTTTATAGATTCAACTTGTTGTGAATTGAGTTGAGGTGGCCTGGTAATTTCTAACTTTTGTGGTTTTACACCCAGTCGCGAAACCAATCCTAAAAAGGTACTTACAGGAATACCCAGACTAAATCCTATCCCAGTTTGACATTTAGAATCAGAACCCCCACAGTCTCCTGTCTGTGAGTCGTAAGCTTCTTCCCCCTCAGCACGCCCATGAATACCAATTACGCGCCCAAGTGAGTCTAACACAGGGCCACCACTCATTCCACCATAAGTTATGCTGGTGTAAACTAACTCATATCCTCCTGTTAAGGAACGGATACCTTTTGAACCCAAAGAACCTACTCCTGATGACGAGAAGTCGGAATCTTTTACTAATAATAATCCCTCTTCTTTATCAGCAATTTTCCCCACGGTAAACCGCCAAGGTGAATCATTTTTTAATCTAGGATATCCCGCATTAAATATAAAGTCTTTACTATTAGGGTTATAATCAGCAAGAGTTGCTATTTGATAATCCTCGGAACTTTTAAATTTAACAACCGCTAAATCAACCCCTGATTCGATTTTGATGCTGCTTTTTTCTACAGAATATTTATTCCTATCCGGCGCAAGTATTTCATAGCTATTAGCAGGGCATGGCGGTGTCCCATTTTCACTTTCACATAAAACGTGAGCCGATGTTAAAACGGTGTAAGTATTCCCTTCTTTAGCAATAATTATTCCCGAACCATTCGCATTACTACTACTATCAATTCTTACTGTAAATTGTTTAGCTTTTTGTTCTAAATCTCCCAACCATCCCGTATATTCTCCTTCCGCTACACTAATAGAAGATGCTGGTAAAGGCAATTTATAAGCATTAAGTACATCTTGATTAACTTGCGCTAAAACAGTTGAAATTGGAATACCCCAACTCAACTTTCTCATTTCTGTAATTTCTGCTTCGCTCGGACGTTTACCGTTTTGATAAACATAACCAGAATTTAAAATAGGATAAGCACTCTTACCATTTATCCCTACAAGTGTTCCTTGAGTGTTAAGAATTGCACCACCGCTCATTCCTTGTTCGATGTTGCTGCTGTAACCGATTTCATATCCTTCTTTAAGGTTAGAAGTCTTTTTAACTTCCCCCGCGCTAAATGTAATTTTTCCCGTCGAACCAGAAAAGCCCGTAGCTAAAATAGTTGTATTAATATCGGGTGTTGCTTTTGAAATTTCTGGCAAACAATAACTATGATCGCTTTGGAATTTTAATAAGGTTATATCTGAATTTTTCAAGTTATTTTGCGGTACTATTTCTGCTGAATAAGTTTTACCGTCAGCAGTTTGTAATTTAATCGAATTAACTCCTTGGATAACGTGAGAATTAGTGAGAGCTAGATAATTATTTCCTTGTTTACCAATAAGCGTTCCCGAACCACCGTTGTTATCGCCGATGACTTTTACTGTTATTTTATTAGCGAGAGTTTCTAGTTCTTTGGTTGAATATTCCTCTTCTTCTCGTTCGATTTTGCAGGTTGAATTTTGAGCTATGGAAGGAGGAGCGGCTTCAATAGGAAAGGTAGGGATTTGTAAGAGGAGTAGGGAGGAAAGAAGGATTAGATTGTGGTTCATTTTAGGAGGTGGGTGAAAAAGCGGTTTAAGATAGGTGGTAATTAGCGTTATGACCTCTCTCCTACGAGGAGAGAGCTTTCAGTTCCCCCTTCCTTAGTAGGGAAGGGGGTTAGGTCAGCAATAAGCGTACAAAACGAAATTTCAAAATTAATCTTCAACCTTTACCAAAGGAGCATTATCAAAAATATTTTGTACTTCAACGTATAATTGTTTCCCTGAACTTTGATAGAGTGGTTCTCCAGATTTTCCTTCATTTATATTTATTAGTTGTTGTAAAACTATCTGAGGATTATGACCGTGTTTAATCGTAAATAAGTGATTGTCTTTAGTACAAGTTTCTCCTTGTTTCGCTACACAAATTACTGGATATCCGTTACGTTTTCCAGTTGATAAATAATCTAAACGACCTTCGTCATAATATTTCTGGAAGTTTTTCGTTACCGCTTCACAACGTTTCTCCGGACTCCAAGTTGGAAAATATTCAGATTTCCAGCCAATTAAACGTACATGACCTTGACGTTTAGGAACCCAAGCAACTGTTGCGGGAATATTTTTTTCGCTGGCTGCGTCGAATATTTCTTTACACATGAATGTCACTGCATCCGATTGAGGATTTTGGGCTTTTTTCTCAGTTGAAGTATCTGCTAAATTACCAATTATTATTTGACTAAAAGTTGGTGAGATGCTGTTAGTCAAAGCGATAATTGTAGTTAATGCAGAGAGTACTAAACTTAGAAAATATTTACGTTGCATGGGTTTAATTCCTTGGTTAGATGTTGTTTTTTTGTTGAATTAACGAATAATAAATACACCACTTGAAGTAAAATTATTTTTGTAGTCTGAATATCTTGCTCGCTAGTAAATTCTTTTCCGGCAGAAGATTACCGATTTTAAAAAACCGCAGAGACGCAGAGTACGCAGAGGAAAGAGTTTAAGAAAGGGGATTTGTTTGTATTTTGTTTGCTGATAGTAATCAAGATGCTCCCACTATTAAGGGTTCGCAACCGCTCGCAAACTATAATCCCCTGTTTCTTGATAAGGAGAACTTGCGAATAAATAATAAACTCCATCTGTTGGCAAGATTGCTGTAATTCGAGAGTTGAAATCACCTGCTCCTCTGTCGTCGTTCTCTGCTATTTTTTTGTGTTGTTGACCTTCATTTGTTTCAATCACTTGATACAAAGTCAAAGACGGATTAATCTGTTTACTTGTCATTTCAATAACTACTTTTTGACCTTCTTTAGCCTGAAATTGGTACGAGTCAACGAAGCTACTAGCAAGGTTAATGTCTGGAAAATATTGCTGAATAGAACTAGGAGTAAAATCACCTTGAGCTAAACTACCGTTAATTACTTGACCGTTAAGGGAGATTGCTTGAGTAGTTGGTGGTTGCGACTTTTCTAATGTCGAAACTGAAGATAAATCTCCTTTCCTTGCTGCGGCTAAAAATGACCGTACATCAGATACGGGAATTGCAAAATTAGTACCACTATTCAACGTTCCATAACCCGATGTATTAACTCCAATTACTTGACCTTTGGTATTAAGAAGAGGTCCCCCTGAGTTACCACCTTGAATTACTGTATCGTGCTGAATTCTGCCATCTTTTCTATCAATACGATTAATATCTCCTTGGGTAAACGTGTCATTTAATTTTGATTCTAGGGGTGTACCAAGCCCAAAAACGCGATCGCCAACTTCAGCACTACCCGGAGTTGCTAACGCAAGTGTCGGCAAGTTCTTCTGATTGTGGATTTTTAGCACTGCTAAATCTAATCCACCTTTGGCAAAACCAATCACGTCAGCGGGAAGTTGCTTTCCATCTGCAAATACAACTGTGACTACACTCGGACTTCCTTCCACAACATGAGCGTTAGTAATAATCAATCCATCTTGACTGACAACAAAACCGCTTCCATGCCCTCTACCATCCTTTACTGTCACAACCGCCGGACTTGCTTTTTGATAAACGCTGCGAGCAATCTGTTCTGATGCGGTTTGCGCGATCGCACGGTTAGAATAACCTGCTTCCCTTCCGTTCAATGATAGAATTTGCTCCACAGTGCTTATACCCGTTAGAGCAAAAACGGTACATAGTGTTAAGATACTTAATCTTGATAATCGCTTGTTCATCATCGCTTTAGATTTAGTTCGTAAATTCCCCATTAGAAGTCAAAAAATGAGATTTTTAGATAATTGCGACTGAAATCATAGTATCATGCTGATTTTTCTCTGTGAAAATACTTAAAGAAGCCAATCTCGATGGTGCGATCGGCTTTAGTCCCCACTGCTTAGATACCTTTATGTTGAACCTCCTAAAAACTGCCTTCTAGTGGGATTACGGTGTGAGGAGGAATTTTTTACGCAAGCTCTAAACTTTTTTCTGAGTTATTGCCAAATTACTGGGGGATTTACCAAAATTAGCCGCAATACTGAAGTATATTCTTTGTAATATTAATATATAAACTATTACAATTGCATATCCAATAATATCTAAGTATTTTTGTTGTTTGTTCAAACATCTAGAAAATTATATTTTTCGCTTGAGGCTATTTAAATCTCAGAGATGGGAAATGCGATCGCATTCTACCTTTAACATAGTTACAGCAAAATTACAGTTAAATCAATTAAGTATAACAAGTGTAGTTAAAAATACTAGGTTGCTTTCATTATCCGTAAATGCGTAAAAACGCCCTCACCTTGTCGTATCATTATTTGAGGTGATTGAGGAAAGACAAAAAGACGAAGCCAGCAAAATTAATATTTTTATCCCGAAGAAGTAAATTACCTACGTTATGCATGGTATTTTACAAAAATCACAAAATGGATATTTAGTAAATTTTAAACTAAAGAATTGTTATTTAATATCTACTATGAAAAAGTTAGTTATCCTACAATTTGATGGTGATTTTTCTACGGGGTATAAGGTAACTTTAGAAGTTGGGGATGATGGGGAACGTCCTGATGTGCGGAAACGCGGAGAATTACCAACTGCACTGGATGTGATGCAATCGTTTCAAGAATGGCGTAAGATTTATGGAAGTAAGTATGGGCAATATCGAGTTAAGGTAAATGCGGTAAAAAATTTCAATACTGTTGATTATAAACAGCAATGTGATGAATATTCTGAGAAGTTATTATCTCTTTTTCATACATGGTTGAAATCAGAATCTTTTAATTATATTAGTAATTATTTATCTGAGTTAAATACAAATCAAGAACAGG
>JAAUSO010000030.1 GCA_012033205.1 Richelia sp. SL_2_1
TAACCTCTAACCTTTAACCTTTAACCTCTAACCTTTAACCTCTAACCTTTAACCTTTAACCTCTAACCTTTAACCCAGCTTAATATCAAAATAACTAAACTCGGTGGTGGTGTCTTTACCGTCTTGAGAATCTTGTACCACTTGTTTAGTCATCAAATAGTACTTACCTACTTTCTCATAGATATCTTCAAATTTGAGAATACTTTGAATTTCCTCGGTTTGAACGTCACGAAAAATTACATCATAACGATTTGCAATGTAACCTTCACCTGTATCAAAATTCTCGTGGGTATCAATTACAAAAGCCGTATTTCCCTTTATCCTAGTTACTTGACAAATTTCCTTTCCTCTGATTTTATAAGTGGAATCCAATGATTCTCCCTTGACAATAATCACTACTGCTTGTGTATCGTCCGTTGCATCTTGAATAAACTCATGCTCTTGATGCTCCTCATGAAAAGGAGTGATTTTGCATTGAGTAACAACATTCCGCAATTGAATGTAAATCCCTTCTTGTACCTGAATGTCTGATATTCCACTCACTTCTACACTCAAATCACGGTTGACAAATATTTTACCCGTGTAAGTTTCTTCACCCTGTATTAGCTGCACTTTAGCGCTGTAACCGGGAAAGTCTTCGTCCCAAGTGTAACGATTTTCGTAAGCGATTTGAAATAAGTCTTGTGCTGTCTTTGAAGTTTTCATCTTGTTTTCCGCGAGATACTACCCGTCGCAAGATTTGCGTTTAATTTAATGGCTCGTATTGTTCTTAAATTAAACAATTAATTAAACAATTTCTGAGTTGACAAAACGATTAATACCATGTTTATGTGTACAAATCGGACTTTTTTCGCCGTGGATTTTCCAAAACGCTTAACCGCATTGAGTTCACCTTTCCCAGTTTAACGGATTGGGAATTCATTGTTTTGTAATGGTTTTGATTAGAATCAAGTTAACACTCAGGACAGATTATTCTATGTAATTAAAGTAACTTGATCTTCATTTTTGCCCGCGATAGTATTCTTCATAGTTTTTTGAAACAAGTTTAAATCATCAGTCTCTTCTAATCAGGAATTGTATCCGAGTATCATTGACAATAATCAAGCCTAATTATGAAAATTACCTCTAGAATTTTCTCCTTTTGTGGGAGTCAGTTTGAGGTTGGGATTCTTCTAACTAGGAAAGCAGTACTTGAAGGGACTGTATGTTAACTAATGGGTGCATACTATTATTGTTCGTCTAATACATCTACCTATTAGGTTTAGAAAATGAGTTTGTCTACATCACGTAAGATTATTTTACCATCTGCCATCGCTTGTGGTATTGTGTTCGCTGTATTGACCGTACCTCTAGCGGTAATGGGCGAAAACGAAGTCGCAATTAGATTTGAAGAAGAATCTTTTTTTAATGGCAAGTTAAGAGATGTCGCTGCACCTTATGTCGTATTTGCGACTTTACTAAGTTTTGGTGCGGGAATTTCTGTTGCGGCTTTAACGGGATTGCAGCATTTGAATCGCAATTCCTTAAATGACAAGCAGAAGCTAGCTCGGTTAGAGAAAGATTTACAACAGAAGGAACGATTGCTTCAAGAGTTCAAGCTTTCTGAGTCTCGTCTGCAAGCTTCAGGGCTTAAAAGTTTTCTAAATGAATAAACCCCAGTTAGGGATTACATACAACAACAGTATCTGAGTCGAGTGTGAATTTTCCCGTTGACTTGGCTAACAAACCGCGAATGACTCAGAGATGTTGTTAATAAATACAAGCAAGTCCCTGCTTTTAGAGACTTGTTTGTTGGTGTTTCCGATTAACTCAAATATTTTTAATCTCTTAATCTAAAGTTTGTAGTCTCCGAGGGACTCCCTCTTTCTGGTTCCCAGTATCGCTTCCTGAGAACTAGAATTTGGAGCATCTACTTCCGATTAAGTAGTTAGGCTTGCATTATTTACATAAATACTCGTGAGTTATATAAGCCCTGACTCTTCCCTTTTCCCTCTTCCCTGCCCCCAACGAAATGTTTAATTTATTTTGCACAAGTACTTATCAGCTGTAAGTTGTTATTTTTCTCAAAACCCTTTGTTAAAACCATCTCAAAATTAAATGTATTGTTGACAAAAAAAATACTTGATCTACAGAGATAAAAGCTGTAAAGTATCTTCAACTTGTATCAGTGTTCCCCCCGAAGTGTTTATTTTTTAGTCATAGATTATACCTGTTTATGCCATAAGGTAATGAGCCAAAAAGTATTGGATTTTGAGCAAAATATCGACTCGAAACCTAGTTCTAAGATTTATCCGCTGCTTTGTTCTGCATCCTGTTCAATTTTCTGGATGATGGTATTTAGCGGTTCGACAATTGCCCAAATCAGTTCTTCATCGACAAGTGAGGCGACTGGGGGAGCAACACTCATAAATCAACTAGAAAGTAGAATAGAACCTCTGAAGGAAGATGATATTCAGGATTTAGACAATGTTTCTGTGAGAGAAAAATCACTTTCAACTAGAATAAGTGAATTCAAAAATCAGAGTTCTAACCGTTCATTGCCAAGTGACAGTTTATTTCGCGACTTCACAGCAGTTACAGCAGGAGAAATAATTCAGCTTGAGTTGGAATTACCAAGACAAGTTGAGGTTTCTCAAAACTGTAATCTAAGTAGCAATTGTATTCAGACAAGGCAAATTAGCCAAGTTCCAGGAACAAGTTTCAATCAACTACTCAATCTGCAATTACCGCAACAAGAGTTAGAAGAAAAAGACACTCTAGTACCGTTAAGCATTCAAGAATCAATCGAGGAAAAACAAGCGGAGCCAGAGGTTGAAGACAAAGGTAAACCTTTAAGAGAACCATCTGCGATCCTCCAAGGAGTTTATGTTAATCAAGGTGATGATAGTTCAGCACGAGCAAGAGTCACGGGAATTTATCCGTTAACTCCTCAAAGTTTAGTTGGTGCTACTTTAGATTTAACCAGTGAAGATAATAGCTTTGATGACTCCCGTGGTGGAGGCTTAAATATCAACGAACTTTATTTCGCAACTTCTTTAAAAGGATTACCCAACTTACGCTTTATTATCGGTCAAATGGATTTAACTTCTTATTTTGACCGCAATAGCTTTGCTAAAGATGGAGCAAGTCACTTTTTTAATCCAGTTTTCCAAACAAATCCAGCATTATCTTCTACGGGTATTGGTTCACGACCAGGTTTATTGGTTAACTGGAGTGCAACCGATAATATCACTGCTAAAGCGGCAATCTTTTCTTCTTCAGAGGGATTTGATAATTTTAGTTTGGATGGATTTGCTGGTGAGGTTGGTATCCGTTACGGTAATGCGATTATTCGGGGGACTTATTCCACAGCCAAAGATGCAGGTAATCGTGATTCATTTGCGGAAAGCTTTGGAATTGCCAGAGGTAATAATCAATTTGGACCTTTAGAAGACGATCGCGAATCAGCCTATGGAATCAATGCGGAAGTTTTTATTCCCAAGTATAAATTAGGTTTATTTGGACGTTACGGTCGTTATGAGAATCGGGATTTGGGGGAAGGTGCGGATACCTATTCTTTGGGATTGAGTTTCTTGGATTTGTTCACACCCGATGATCGACTTGGTTTAGCCTACGGAAGCGCTCTTTCTAACGATGCTCTCCGTCAAGGGAAACAGCCAGATGTAGTAGAACTTTTTTACGATTTAAAATTACTTCCCAATCTCCGTTTTGGCTTGTCTTTCCAAGGAAGGGACAATTTTGATGAGTCTGTTTTGGGTGTCAGACTAAAATCTGAGTTTGATATTACTCCAAAAAGGAGAAAACCTCGATGAGTAAGCAACTAGAAATTCCAAATAATCAAAATAAAAGTAAAACATTCAAACTGTTTTTGTTGGTTCCTGTTTACTTGTTACTCACAACTTTTTTGACAGTAGCACCCGTTCAAGCTCAAAAATCTTCATCAAGGTTAGTGGAGCGAGGAAATACACTTTTAAAAAAAGGATGGGTAAACGATGCAATTCAAGTGTTTCGTCAAGCTCTCAAAAGTAATCCAAAATCATTACAGGCAAATTTAGGATTAGCGATCGCTTATAATCGTGCGGGAAATATTGATGCTGCCTGGAATTCCTATCAGCGTGTATTAGAAATTGACCCCTTGAATCAATCTGCTCTCAAAACTGTGGGTTTACTGGGAACCTATCGTCCGCAGTGGCAAGGAAAGGGTATAGAGTCTCTGACTACTTTATTAAATAGCACTCCTAATGATTTGGAAGCCCGCAAACTCCGAGCTTTACTCTACTACTACCAAGGCAGAATTAACGATTCAGTCGCAGATTACCAAGTTCTACTTGCCAACAATCCTACACCAGAGATTCTGATCAATGCTGCGGAAACTTTTACTTACGCGAGCAATTATCAACAAGCTCTAGAATTGTTTAACCGCTATAGTTCCACGGGAAAAAGTATTACTGGAAATGCGGCAATCGCTTACGGCAGAACTTTACAAAAAACTGGCAATCCCACGAAAGCCATAGAGGTTTTAAAAGCTCAATTAGGTCGTTCCAATACTCTAGATTTGTTGGCAATTACAACTCGTGCAGAACTATCCCAAGCTTATGTTGTCAACAAACAACCGGCTGAAGCCTTGGCTGTATTAGAACCTTTGCGTGGTAAACCGGATACTAGGTTACTTTTAGTTCGGGCTTTAAACGAAATTCGTAAGAGTAAAAATGATTCTGCTGCTTCTGAAGAAGTTGCTAGTTTATACCGACAAGTACTTGCTGATAATCCTAATCCTTCTACTTCCTTACTGCTGGAAGTTGCTGATGTTTTTTCTGACTTTCAGGAAGCAACAGCGTTACAACTTTATCAACAAGTTGCTGTCAAATTACCGAACGATCAAAGTTTGGTTTTACGTCAGTTGGCTTTAGAAAACAAGCTAGATTTGATAAGTCAAAAGGATTTGAGGGAAAGGTTAATTTCTATACTGGAAAATCTGCCCCAAGACTCCGGAGAATTACAAAAGTTAGCCAATGCATTAGTCCAAATTAATACTCGCGATTCAGCATTAATTCCCAGTTATCAAAATGTTTTGCTTCGTGGTGTTGAGGCTCCTTTTCTCAATTTCCGCATTGCTCAAATGTATTTGCAGCAGGAAGATACAACCGCAGCCAGAAAAGCTTTAGCAGCTTATCAAGCAACTCCCGAAGGTGCTAATAATTTAGCTACTCAGTTGTTGACGGCAGAAATTGAGTTACAAGCAGGAGATTTAGAAGCAAGTGCTGGAATTTATCAAAATGTCTTAGATACAAATCCAGACGATGCAGAAATTTACAACGGTGCTTTAAGAGCATTAGCGGGGATATATTCCCAACAAAAGCGTTTTGAGCAAGCTTTAGCGGCTTACAGTCAACTGCGGATTCGTCAACCGCAAAATTTAATCTATCAATTAGGACAAGTTAGTGTTGCTTATCAAGCCAAGCGAATCAGTCAAGAGCAAGCGACTACAGTAGTTAATAAATGGTTGGCAACCCAAAAAGCAACTTCAACTCCTCCTGAATTATCTAGTTTAGTAGGACAACTTCCTGCCGATCAACAATGGGAGCCTTTATATAATTATCTTTTGCAATCGCAACCGAATAATTTACAAATCCAAAAGCGTTTGTTACAAGTTGTTGCTCAGCGCGACCCTGCACAAGCAAGAACATTAGTCAAGCAATTCGCTAAGAATACAAGAGTTCAAGGAGAATTATCGAAAGCGATTGGAGATTTGGATTTAGCCGGAATTGCCTATGAGAACATTTTGGCAAACCAACCAAATGATATTGATGCTTTAACAGCATTAGGGGGAATACGTTTTGAACAACGTCAATATGAGACAGCACAGAAAATTTATTCCCAAATATTGATGCAAAACCCTGATGATGAAATTGCCAAAATGGCGATCGCTGATTTGTATGGGATTTTAGATCAACCTTTGGCTGCTTTAGCACAAATGGAGCAGTTACAAAATCAACAAAATCGAGAGGGTGTAACAGATAAAGAATTATCTCGCAAAATGCAACAAATCAAGGAAGATTTTCTGCTCAGACGTGGTTTTCAACCTTTTTGGGAAGATGCTAATCGACGGGTCAGGAATTAGATTCAGAAAGAATAATCAGCAATTGCAGCGCAAGTTTTTATACTCAAACAGAACACTAGATACGTAATTACACTATTAACTTATACTCATGAAACGACTAGTTTATTTTTCCCAAGCCAGTACGAAAGTATTTATTATTTTTTGTTGGTTTTTACTATCTCCCTATTCTTTATTAACTGCTGAAGCTGTAGCACAAGAATCAGAAATCCTTTTAGAGGAAGCAAACACGACGGATTCAGCAGATGATGATGATATAGACTCAACTTCCAAAACTGATACTGTAGGGAGTAAGATTACTCATAGTTTAGATTTTGACCGTGCTTCCATTGCCGGTAAGCGGATGCGCTTACGAGGAATTTATGCTGAAGGTACTTTAGGTTTTACCCGTCCCCTTAGTTGGGATGTAGAGAATGTCAAAGCTTTAATTCGCTTTCAACACTCAACAGCACTTGATGGAAAACGTTCTAACTTGGCTGTTTTTGTTAACGATACAGCTGTCGGTAGCATACCTCTCAACCGTCAACAGTCCCAAACTGGTCAACTACTGGTTAATATTCCATCAAAGTTACTTAAAGACTATAACGAAGTCAAATTAATTGCTCAGCAAAGAAATTATGAAATATGTGTAGATCCTTACGATCCAAGTTTGTGGACGCAGATTCAACCAGATTCCAAAATAATTTTCGACTATAAACTCAAAAAAACTTCTGATAACTTCAGTTATTATCCTTATCCGATTATTGATGAATTGGATTTAAAATCTAATCAAATTAATTACCTGCAACCAACTCAGACTGATGCCAAATGGTTGACTGCTGCATCTCGTTTACAAGCTTCCTTGGGCAGAAAAGCAAATTTCCGTTCCGTAGATACAAAACTAGTGACGGATATCGCCAATGTTAAGTCTGGAGAAAAGTTAGTCATTATTGGTACTCCCAGCCAACAACCAGCTTTAGCAGAAATCGATTTACCAGTTACAGTCGAAGGGGATCAAATTCTCGATACAGAGCAAAATCCTGTAGCAGAAGATCGAGGAGTTCTGATTTTGACTGCCACCAACAATGGCGCTCCAGTTTTAATTGCTACTGGCAATGGAGAAAAAGGAGTCGAGAAAGCTGTGCAGTTTTTGTTACAGCCCTCGAAGCGCAAAATGGGTACTGGTCCGGTGGTTTTTGTCGATAAAGTCCCAGAATTAGAGACTCCTGGAGAACGTGAATGGTCCCGTTATTTACCTAATCAAAACTCTTTTCAACTCAGCGAAATTGAGACTGTAAACGACCAGAAATTTAAAGATGTCACGGTGCGGGGTTCTGAAGCGTTACCAGTGACAATTGATTTTCGAGCTTTACCTGATGACCGTTTTCTACGGGGAAGTTCGATGAATTTAGTTTACAGCTATGGGCCGCAACTCAATCCGAGAACTTCTACCGTTGAGGTGTTAATTGATGGTAACTTCATTGGTGGTGAGCGTTTGTCAAATGAATCCGGAGAGACTCGCAAAACCCTCAAATTAGATTTACCACCAAAGTTAATCAAACCCAATTCCAAAATTGAAGTTTTCTTTCGCATGAATGCAAGAGAAGATTCTAACCAAGAGTGTCGTTATATTCCCGATCGTCAACTTATAGGTACGGTACACGACGAAACTAGCTTTGATTTGAAGCGTGAAACTTTTGCGACATTACCAAACTTAGAACTTTTGCAATTTGGTTTTCCTTTTGCTTCTCCCCAAGATTTATCAAAAACAACGATTGTTGTCCCCCAAAATCCTTCTCAAACAGATGTATTGACATTATTGGAGTTTAGCGAACGTTTAGGTCGGCTATCAGAAGCCTCTTCAGTAGAACTCAATGTTCATACACCTGATAGTTTATCTAAAGCAGATAATGCTAAAAACAACAATCATTTAGTGGCAATTGGTACACAAGAGAATTTCCCTTTACCAGAAGTACTCGAAAAAAGTCAAGGGTTTAATTTGAGCCAGTCATTTATCCGCATATTTGGTGACGAAAAGCAAAAAGAACAGGCAAAAATTCAAGTCCCCAAAAACGACCAAGGGATGATTAAACAAACTATTTCTCCTTGGAATCGCGATCGCGTTGTTTTGGCTTTAACTGCTCAAACGGAATCTGGTTTGAATCGGGTACGACAAATATTAGATCAAGATTCTTGGTTTTTCCAGTTAAAGGAAGACACTGTATTAATTAGTAGCGATGAAATTAATCCCAATCCTGACGATGAGAATGCTTATGAATTAGACTTTTTCACCAGTAGTTCTAAAAATCGCATAACTAAAGCCAGTTCTCTGAGTCAGATGTCCTTAATGCTGCAACAAAATTGGCTGTTGCTACCTTTGGGAATTGTTGGTATATCGCTCTTGCTTTATGGAATTGTTCAGTTATATCTGAAGCGTCTCAATTCCAGCGATACATAGAGACGGTTTGAGTTAATTCAATCTAACCAAATACATGAGACGTAGCAATGCTACGTCTCTACACATGACTGACACGCAATAGATTTTATTGTTTTTTGGATATTTTTCTTCTTAGTACCCCAAATTATCAGCAATCTTAAATTTAAGATAATCACAAATAAGTCAAAATATTAACTTTAAAATGTCAGATTCACTGCCAACTGAACGTAAACAAAAGCGTAATTTATTTAACCCTGGTGTATGGTTAACTGACCTTACTCCGCAATTTTTCGACCGTTTTCTAGATAAAGTCGGTCTTAAAAGCTTTAAATGGTTGATTGGATTAACATCAATCTTTTCATTACCTTTGATTGTTACACCATTAGAATTATGGCAACAAGCAGTTGTCGCAGTATTTCTAATTATTCTCGGTCAACTAGTTGTCAGAGCCGAAAAAGACGAATTATCCCCAGAAATTAGCCACTATTACCATTTATTCATGGTGTGGCTGAGTTTAGTCACTACTACACGTTACCTTTTTTACCGTACTTCTTATACTCTTAACTTTAATTCCTGGGTCAATAGTATTGCCTGTATTGTTTTATTCATCGCTGAACTATACGCAATTTTGACCCTTGTACTGGCATATTTTCAAACTTTAAAACTTAAGGAACGTCAGCCAATTAGTTTAGCTCAAATTCCCTTCGCGGAATGGTTCAGCGTTGATATTTACATCCCCACCTATAACGAGGATGTTGGGATTGTTCGGAAAACTGCATTAGCAGCCTTGGCTTGCGAATATCCTCGCGGTAAGAAAAAGGTTTATATTCTTGATGATGGTCGTCCTGAAAAGTATCTAGAATACGATTCCCGTCGAAAAGAATTCGCCGCAAGACGGGAAGAATTGAGAAAAATGTGTGTCGAACTTGGTTGTATCCTCTTAACTAGGGATAATAACAACCATGCCAAAGCCGGCAATATTAACCATGCTTTTCAGAAAACAGCGGGTGACTTAGTATTAATTTTAGACTGCGACCACATTCCATCCCGTCAATTTCTGTTGCATACAGTCGGCTTTTTCTATGACTCCAAAGTTTCTTTTGTTCAGACTCCCCATTGGTTTTATAACCCCGATCCCTTCGAGCGTAATTTGCTCACCAGTGGTAAAATTCCTGTCAATAACGAACTGTTTTATAAAGTTATTCAAAAAGGTAATGATTTTTGGAATGCCTCATTTTTCTGTGGTTCTGCGGCGGTAATTCGTAAATCTCATGTTTTAGAAATCGGCGGAATTGCTGTGGAAACGGTGACAGAAGATTGTCATACAGCATTGCGTTTACATTCACGGGGTTATAAGTCTATTTACTACGACAAAATCATGATTGCAGGATTAGCCCCGGAAACTTATCCTGCTTATTTGGGTCAGCAAATGCGTTGGGCTAGAGGAATGGCGCAGATTCTTCGTTTAGAGAATCCCTTATTTAACCCAAAACTCAAGTTAACAATTCCCCAACGCCTTTGTTATTTCAGTGCTACATCTCATTTTTTATACGGTTTTCCGCGAATAGTATACGCAATTATACCCACGCTGTTTTTACTGTTTGGTGTTAATCCAGTCCGAGGTTTGGGTTTGGAAACTCTTGCCTATGCCATACCTCATATTATTCTTTCTCTAAGTACTAATTACATTATTCATAAAAATGCTCGTTTTAGCTTCTGGAATGAAGTTTTTGAATTTGTCATGTCTTTTCAGGTGGGATGGGTAACATTAATCGCGTTAATCAATCCCAAGTTCGGTTCTTTTAATGTTACTGACAAAGGTGTAAACGTCACCAAACGCAGTTTCGACTGGAAATCAATGCTCGGTTTGATCATTGTCGCAGTCTTTGTAGTCCTAGCTTTAGTTGCCGTTCCTTATTGGGTATTACTACGTCCAGAAGATTGGGAAGCTGTTTTCGTTAACACCATGTGGTGTGTCTTAAACCTGATTTTAGTCATGGCTGCTCTACTAGTTGCTTACGAAAAACCGCAAATCCGTAAGGAACACCGTTTACAAAGATGTCTCCCTGTGACAATTTTTAGTTACGACCAAACCATTATCGGCGAAACAATAAATATTTCGGAAACTGGGGCTTTAATTGCCTTAGATTCACAGCCAAATTTACCAGATGAAATCGAAATTGAGATCACGGGAGATTATGGTAAACAAGTATCTTTAACTGCAAGAATTATCAGATTATCTCCCATTAGCAAGACACGAAACCACCTTGCGATTAATTTCGTTAATCTTACCCAACTGCAAAAAGACAACTTATCCTTAATTTTATATTCTGATGTCAAAGAATGGTATTCCCAAAAGCGTAAATATACAGATCGACCAATCGCTTCTTTGGGATTTATCGCTACTAGTTTAATTCGTTCCCTACAGGATATTCAACCAGTCAAACACAAACAGATACGTAAAGAAGTACTTGCTTTTGGTGAACTATATTTAGATGGCGATCGTTTTACCGGAACAGTCACCGATTTAGGAGTAACGGGGTTGCGTTTGAAACTAGACAGCACAAAAGCCAAATCTTCGGATAAAGTGCTTGGAGAAAATGATTTGTACAATATGCAAACTATCAAACCACCCGTTGGTTTACTTTTGAGCAAAGAATTAAATAAATCACAACCCAGTCGATTTATCGCCGAAGTTGAGACTGTACAAGCAGATAATACTGGTAAAATTACTGTCGAATTAAAATTTCCAGATAAATTTAAAGACCAGCAAGTTTCAAAAATTAGGCAACTTTTGAAACAACTTTAAATAGTTGACAGTTGAGAGTGATTAGTTGAT
Organism: Richelia sp. SL_2_1; assembly: GCA_012033205.1. GTDB lineage: Bacteria > Cyanobacteriota > Cyanobacteriia > Cyanobacteriales > Nostocaceae > Rivularia. The sequence continues at coordinate 11,374 of JAAUSO010000030.1, forward strand.
GGTGAATAGTGGTTGGTTGATAACTGATCACTGATCACTGATCACTGATAATTTCTCCTCATCCTTAACCTTCCGACTCGTTGTCTGGGCTTGAAACCATAACGGGTTGCTGGTAAAGGGGTAATGTAAAGGTAACTGTGGAACCTAGTCCTTCACCTAAGCTGTAAAAATGTACTTCGCCACCCATTGCTTCTACTAATTTTTGAGATATGGTTAATCCTAAGCCGGTACCTCCATATTGACGGGTACGGGAACCATCGACTTGGGAAAATAATTGAAATAATTTGTCTTGCTGGTCTAAAGAAACACCGATTCCTGTATCTACTACCCGTACTTTTACCATGCCAGGGAATTCTTGCTCTTTAAATATGACTTTTTTACGGACTACATCGGCGGTAACGGTTATATGTCCTTCATGGGTAAATTTTATCGCATTACCCACTAGATTTATCATTACTTGTTTGAGACGAAGATAATCGCTGTAGACGATAATTTGATCATTGGTATCGGGTAACTGCATCCCGAAGCTGAGATTTTTTTGCTCCGCTTGTATACGCATGAAGTTTTCCACATCGCTGAATAACTCATCCAGTTTCACTGGACTAAGTTCTAACTCCATTTTACCTGCTTCTATTTTGGCGAAATCGAGAATATCGTTGATTACATTCAGTAGATGTAAGGATGATTTATGAGCTTCTCCGAGGAAAAGGGATTGTTCTTCTTCATCATCCGCCATTCCGTCCAAAACCAGCTTTAAAAAGCCAATCATGCCATTTAATGGTGTACGGATTTCGTGAGAAACGTTAGCAAGAAACTCGCTTTTGAGTCGTGAAGCTTCTTCTGCTTGCTGACGGGCTAATTCTAGTTCTTTGTACAAAGTCGCGTGGGCGATGGCGGTACCAATTTGATCTGCTGCTTCTTTGGTTAATTCAAGCTCTTTTGCTGACAAGTACGAGCAATCTGCTCCCAAACTCAAAACGATTAAGCTATTGGGTTGCTCTTGATGGGAAGTTGCGACTATTAGTAGTTTCTCTGCTTGAAATAATGAATCTTTTGTTTGCTCTACTATAACTGGCTTGAGAGTATTTAAAGCTTGAGTAAACCCAACTTCAGTAAGTACATCTATTTCACATCCCAACATTGAATTAGTCCCAGGCTGGAACGATTCAGCAATTACACGTATTTTGGACTTGCCATAATAAGGAAATATAATACAGCGCTTCGGTTTTAATGTAGTACCCAAACTATCAACAGTTTGCTGCCAAATAATATTTAAATCCAGGGTTCGTCGGATATTTCTAGTAATATTATTAATCAGTTTCTGGTATTCCTGGGAGCGAATATTTTCTTTTGAATGGCTAGATTTGGGTGCCAGTTCGATGTTATTTTTACTGGCTGCAACCTGCAACAACCTTCCCATTACCAATACTGATGTTGCAGCGTTGCCTAAAACTGGCATAATCGCAGTTATCAGCAACTCTAATTCTACGCTTCCTTGTGAGTAGTTAAACCAACACTGATACTTTTGGGGAGTCAAAGTTGTTAATACTCGCTCCAGATGTGATAGATAAGCCACTTTATCAATTGGAGCGAAATGATGGCGATCGCCATCATTAACTATACATTCTGGCGTTAATCCTAAACGTTCACTCTGCTGCAAAAAGAACGAGAGGTAACGCCCCGTTGCATCTTGAATGTACACCAATTCAGCCCCCAAACAAGCTAATGGGTTGGTGCGCTCAGTAACAGATTCCAAATTTTCGGACAATAGCGGTGATTGAGAATTTGCAGCAATGCTCATGACTGGAGTGGAATAGAAACAGTATGACCCAAAGAAGTTGTGCTAATAACTGCTTAAAGTTTGGCATAAAATTTTACAGCTTTAGCAGACTTTTTGGGAATTTTTATTGTATTTCCCCGAATCAGTCGCCAAAAATTAATCATATCTCTCAATCGTTCCACTCACCCCTCGGTGGTACTTTAATTCGATGAGGAGTGCGTGTTAGTTCATCATCTCTGGGAATATCACCGCGCAGCCATTGACGCAGCGCCACTTCAATCACTTTAGAGGGATCATTACTCAAGTGATTAATTTTTTCTAATAACTCCGAATCCAAGCGGATCGCAACTTCGACTTTTTCAGATAATTCGGATAATATATTTTCCGCGAAATCTGGTCTTTCTTCCATATTCATAGCTAATCTTCTCTGCGCGTTATTTGTTCCAAGGTTGTGGAAAACAGTTTTACATAACTGTTACTACTTCTTACTGCATCAAGTCATCAAAAAACCTTGCGTTTCGGATACCCCTTTCTCTGCCTTAAAGCATGGGAAAGTAATTCCTTTTAACAGTTATCAGTGATCAGTCACGTTTATATTTGGGAAAGGGCTAGTTGGCAGCCGTATTAAGGTTGTCGGCGTTGGAGTATTGGTTTAAATAGAACACCATACGCCCGTGTTTACTGTTTACTGTTCACTGTTCACTGTTTTAACGTGGTTCAGTTCAGAATTTAGACGAATCGGACTGCACTAATTACAAGCCCCGAATTTGAGTTGTGAATTATGAGATTTGCTTTAACTGGGAGTCCCTGACGTTTATTTTACGCTTTCACAATAACAATACCAGTACTAAATAAATAGTCTTTGATCTTTTCTATAAATAAAGTTAAAGTTTAAAGGCTTAAGGTCAAAGGTCAAAGGGCATAATTTGTCTCTCCTCATCCATCTCCTTGTCCTACAATAAAAGCAGCGTATTTTCCAATAAAGCATTACAATACTTAAAGTAAATAGCTTTTTTCCAAAAGATTGCAGAATACAGCTTTAATAAGTATATGACTGACGTTCCCGCAGCTCGCATTCGTAATTTTTGCATTATCGCTCACATTGACCACGGGAAATCAACTCTGGCTGACCGACTTCTACAAACCACTGGTACCGTGGAAAATCGGCAGATGAAAGAGCAGTTTCTCGATAATATGGATTTAGAACGGGAGCGCGGCATTACTATTAAGCTGCAAGCTGCCCGAATGAATTACACTGCTCAAGATGGTCAGGAGTATGTCCTAAATCTTATTGACACTCCCGGACATGTGGACTTCTCTTATGAGGTGTCCCGCAGCTTAGTAGCCTGCGAAGGAGCGCTGTTAGTGGTTGATGCTTCCCAAGGTGTAGAAGCTCAAACTTTAGCTAATGTTTATTTGGCTATTGAAAATAATTTAGAAATTATCCCGGTTTTAAATAAAATTGATTTACCGGGTGCTGAGCCGGAACGGGTAATTGGTGAAATTGAAGAAATTATCGGTTTGGATTGCAGCGGTGCGATTCTGGCTTCGGCGAAGGAAGGCATCGGTATTCCCGAAATTTTAGAAGCGATTGTCGAACGAGTACCGCAGCCCCAGAATACTGTTGATGAGCCTTTACGAGCGTTGATTTTTGATAGTTATTATGATAGCTATCGGGGAGTAGTTGTTTACTTCCGGGTGATGGATGGCACGGTGAAAACTGGCGATAAAGTCTATCTGATGGCTTCTGAGAAGGAATATGAAATTGATGAGTTGGGGGTGCTTTCTCCGACTCAAAAGCCGGTGGATGAACTTCATGCTGGGGAAGTTGGTTATTTTGCAGCGGCAATTAAAGCTGTGGCAGATGCGCGGGTTGGAGATACAATTACTTTAAGTAAAGCTAAAGCTCTACAGGCTTTACCCGGTTATGCAGAAGCCAAACCGATGGTTTTTTGCGGAATGTTCCCCATCGATTCCGATCAGTTTAAGGATTTACGGGAAGCTTTAGAAAAACTTAAGCTGAATGATGCAGCTTTACAATTTGAACCGGAAACTTCTAGTGCTATGGGTTTTGGTTTTCGTTGTGGATTCTTGGGTTTGCTACACATGGAAATTGTCCAAGAGCGTTTGGAGCGCGAATATAATCTTGATTTAATTATTACTGCTCCTTCTGTTGTTTACCGGGTAATTACTAATAAGGGCGAAGAAGTTTACATTGATAATCCCAGTAATTTACCTTCTCCTAACGAACGGGAAAAAATTGAGGAACCCTACGTTAAGGTTGAAATGATTACACCGGAAACCTATGTGGGTACTTTAATGGAGTTATCCCAAGGTCGTCGGGGTATATTTAAAGATATGAAATATCTTACTCAAGGACGGACGACGTTAACTTATGAGTTACCTTTAGCCGAAGTTGTCACCGACTTTTTTGACCAGATGAAATCGCGATCGCGTGGTTGTATGCTAGTATGGAATATCAGTTGATTGGTTATCGTGAAAATCATTTGGTAAAGTTGGATTTGATGATTAACGGCGACCCAGTTGACTCTTTAGCAATGATTGTCCACCGTGATAAGGCTTATCATGTTGGTAGGTCAATGGCAGAAAAATTAAAGGAATTAATTCCCCGTCATCAATTTAAAGTGCCAATTCAAGCGGCAATTGGTAGTAAGATAATAGCCTCAGAACATATTCCAGCATTGCGGAAGGATGTGTTAGCCAAATGTTACGGTGGTGATATCAGTCGGAAGAAAAAACTTTTACAGAAGCAAGCTAAAGGTAAGAAGCGCATGAAGTCTGTGGGTACAGTAGATGTTCCTCAGGAAGCTTTTATGGCTGTATTGAAGTTAGATCAGCAAAATCCCTAACCCGATAATTGTGTAGAGACGTTGCAGTGCAACGTCTCCCCCATTTAGAATTCTACCGAGTAATTCCGTGAAATTATATTTTGATTACAAAATTACAGGAGGAAATCGCCCGTTCTCGAAAATAGTACGGGCGATTTTGTTAAGAAGTTAGGATTATCTTTATAATACCTAGTATTTAGCCAATTGACACATTATTTTCAGTTTGTAATCAAGATTTGAGTATTTACGACAAAAAAAGCTTGCTTTAGTTAGTTAGTAGGTTGAATTAGACAGCAAAACCAATTGGGAATTGTCATTCTTAATTTACCGAAAACTTAGGGTTTAAAGCCCCGTGCTTGTAGCACGGCTTTTATTTCTGAGTTTTTGTTATCTTTCGTTCTAACATTGGGCAGAAGATTACCGAAAAAAACCGATGCTTGAAGCAGAGTACACTTATTGAAAGAGCTAAACAGAAATAGGTAATTTCCCAGCGGGATAGGAGTAATAATTTTGTAAGCCAACAAAACCGATTGTATGTAAGCAATATTATCCAAGATGGTAATATTGGGTTACTAGTCCAACCTACCCATATCTCTCAAACAACATAAATTCAATCTTGCGGAGGAAGAAATAAAACAACTGTGCAATTATACTTGATTTATTTTCTAGCCTTTGTATAAGTTTGGATAAAAATATATAAATATTCCAAAAGATAAAATGTCATAAAATACCGAGATTTTTGTTACCTAAAAGTATTAATTATGATGGCTATAGGAAAAAAATCAAAAAATAAAAAAGTAAACAATTAACCTTGTATAAACTTATAAAAGCGTATCATAATACCGAAAATATCTTTACTCTAAGTATTGATATCGATGGAAAAATGTCGCGCTCTACCTAGTTTAAATCAGTCATGACACCGCCAAATACTCCTCCCGAATCTGATTCCCAAGCCGCACCAAATCAGCCAAGAAAGCGGGTTTGGCTGCGTAAGACGATTACAATTACAGGTGTTTCTCTTCTGGGTTTAAGTATTGTTGGTTATTTTAGTTTAGATGATTGGATTCGTCGCAAGTTACCACCTTTATTAGATGAGCAACTCAGTGAATTCATTAATCGTGAAGTAAAGGTTGGTGAGGTAAGAAGTTGGTCGATTACTGGTGTAAGATTAGAAAACTCTTCGATTCCGGCGACTGAAAATGACCCAAATTATGTTAAAACTAAAGCTGTAGATATCGGATTTAATCCAATTGGGCTGTTGTTTACTCAGACGCTTCCTTTAAGAATAACTTTGATTGAACCGGATGTTTATATTGAGGAAGATAAGCAAGGGGAATGGATTCGGCTGAATTTGGATAAGGGTGAAGGGGAACTTCCCTTTGATATTGATGCTAAAATTCAATTGCAAAGAGCGAAGGTTGCTGTACTTCCTCAAGCTTTGAAGAATCCTGTTGTTATCGAGCAAATCAACGGGTTTCTTAATTACAGTCAAAATCAACCATTAGTATTACGGTATGGTGTGAATGCACCGTTTGTTAAGGGAAAGTTGGATATTGATGGTGAAACTCTGTTAAATAGTTGGAAGAGTCAGATTAATGCCAGGATTGATAACCTTTCTTTACCGGATTTGAGTAATTATGTCAAAGATAATATTCCGGTAACAATTCCCAGCGGTGAGTTAAATGCTAATTTGGAAATTGATTTACCGAGTTTATCTGAATTACCTTTTGTGAAGGGTACTGCAAATTTACAGCGTTTACAGGTAAAATCTCCACAGTTGAAAGTTCCTGTTAATGCTACTGCTAATTTACGATTTGATGGACAAAAGGTTAGTTTTGCGGAAACTAGAGCTAGTTATGGTAATTTAATTGCTGCTGTTTCTGGAAACCTAGATTTAAATCAAGGTTTTGATTTAAAGGTTGATACGAATTCTTTTAATATTGCAAACCTATTGAAAACAACTTCTATAAAATCTCCGATAAATGTAGATGGTAATTTACAAGCACAGTTTTTAGTTAAGGGAGATGCACAGAATCCCATTTTACTGGGTAATGTTATCAGTCAACGGGGGATAGTTATAGATAAAACGGTATTTAGTAGAGTTAATGCGATATTTGGTGGTAATTTACAACAGGTTGTTTTAGATGAATTTCGCGCTACTCCAGTAATGGGTGGTGATATCCGAGCTAAGGGTGAGGTTTCATTCCCTGCATCGTTACCATCCGTTAAGGATTTTAGTAAATCGAAGATAGCTTTAGATTTTGATGCTCTAATTCCTAATACTGGAGAAATTGTTGCGGACTATGGTGTTACCGATGATATGCTAAAGTTGGGAAATTTATCAGCAGAAGGTAAAGTTAGCGGTACTTTAGGAAATCCTCAAGCTATTTTATCGTGGAAGTTACCACAAGCTCAAACTCAAGGGGTTGGGCAAGTTTCTGGTAGTGGTGAAGTTAATTTAAAAGGAAATTTAGTTACTTTAGAGAATACGACTTTACAAACTGCTGACGGTAAAGTAAATGTTGATGGTAGAGCCAATTTCGCTACAAATAATTGGAATGCTGCTATTCGTGCTAATTCTTTAAGTTTAAATCCGTTTTTAGCAAAAATTGAAAATGTCGGGGAAAGGATAAGAAAGACTCCCATATTTTTACGACGGGGTGAGGTAGAGTTAGCGGGAAGTTTGAATAATTTTGACGCTGGGAATATTCGAGGTGATATCGATTTAGATTTGAATCTTAATCAAGGTAATGTTGCTGTCAACGGGAATTTAAATCGAGGTATATTAACAGCGAATGCTAATGCTGCGGGAATTGGTTTAAATCAACTTCTACCGGAGTTACCATTACCAGTCACGGTGGCAAATTCTCAAGTTAATGTTTCGGGTAGGGTACAACAGTTAATTAATTTTGAATCGATTGATAGTTTAGATAGTTTTCGAGCTTCTGTTAATGGAAATTTGATTTTACCGGAAGTTAAGGGAAACAGTAGAATCAATTTTAATGGTAATGGGAATTTTGCAACTAAAAATTGGAATTTAGTCGCGAATGCCAATTCTTTACCTGTGAATGCTTTATTATCGGCAGCACAAAGAAAGCAATTTCGATTAAATCAACCAGTGACTTTACAGCGAGGTAATGTCAGATTAGCTGGAAATTTGGATATTATAGATAATTTCGATTTGAATCAGGTAGATGGTACTGCTGATTTAAACTTGAGCGTTAATAATGGTAGAGTCGCAGTTAACGGTAATTTGAATCAAGGTATATTACAAGCGAATGTCAATGCGAATAATATTCGAGCAAATAGGTTTTTACCGGAATTACCTTTACCAATTAACCTCGCAAATGCTCAAGTTAACCTTTCTGGTAGAGTAAATCAACTTTTAGAATATGATTCAATCGAAAATTTAGATAAATTAAATAGTTTTCAAGCTACTGCTAACGGACAATTAATTTTACCGGGTAGTAGAGGTAATATCAATTTTAATGTCAATGGTAATTTAGCAACTAATAATTTACAAGCTGTGGCAACTGCGAATAGAGTTTCCTTAAATCAACTTGTTCCAGATTCGTCTTTACCTGTAACTCTAAATAATAGTACCGTTAATTTAACGGGTAAGATAGACCAACTACTTGTAAACAACTTTGAAAACCTTAATGCTAATCTCAATGCAAATCTAGTAGTTGCTCAAGGTACAGTAAACGCGATCGCAAATCTCAATGATGGTAAAATTGCTAGTAATATCAATGCGAATAACGTTAATACACCGTTATTGTGTCGCAGCTTTAATATATCTTGTCCCCAACTTTCCCAGTTATATGCAAAATTAAATTTAACCGGAGAGGTAAAAGCTTGGATGGAAGGCAATCCGATTTTAATTCAAGCAAATCAAGTTGATGTTACTAGCCAACAACAACAATTAAACGCTCAAGGGCAAATTGTGATTTTACCTGGTAATGAGGGAATATCTTCTTGGAATGTCGCTACCGATTTAAATGTTGATGTAAATTCCAACTTAGCAAGACTTCCCTTACAATCTATCGCACGAGAGTTAGCTCAAGAAAATTTACCAGTATTACAAGGAGCAGCTAATTTTTCCGGTAGACTTGTTGCTCAAAATTTAATTTCACAACCTTTTACTCCCGGTAACGTCAGATTAGCAGGGAATTTAAATTTAAGAAATCTTGCTATAAATAACAGGATAGAATTTCAGCCTTTATTACAAGGACCGATTAACGTAAATTTAGGAAACAGCATCGAATTCGATTTACGCGGTAAAACTGATCGAATCGCAGCTAACTTACAACCTTGTACAAGACAAGATTGTTTATCACCTTATCTTCCCACATTCTTCTCACTACAACAAGGAATCAATACCCAAAATCCGATTATTCTTAGCGGTATTCGTCAAGGTGATGTTTTAGATATCAACTTAAAAAATGCTTCCCTATCCTTATTAAATCTTGTTCCCGTCGTTGAAGAAATCATTCCTTACCCCCTCGGTGGTATAGTTACTGGAAATCTTGATGTCAACTTGTTCAATTTAGCAACTGCTGGAAATATTAATATAGATAATCCTGCCATCGGTGCTGTGAAAGCTGAAGAATTAATCGCCGATTTCTCTTATGATGGGGAAATTGCTCGTGTCAATGCAGCAACTTTACAAATCGGGAAAACTGAATACGCTTTGAATGGTAATTTGAATTTAAATTCCGGTGATATTAACGGTAGATTAGTCGCCAATGCTGGAAGAGTACAAGATATTTTCGCTGCTATCAATGTATTTAACTTAGAATATTTACAAGCTGGAGTTGATAGTATTTTCAATCCAGAATACGCTAACGCTGCTCACATAGAAACTCAAAGAGTCGGAAAACCCAACGCTTCCATTCTCACACAACTACGTTTGTTTGCCCAAATTATCAGTCGGATTCGACAACAAGCTGCTTTACAACAACAAGACAATACTATCGAGTTTGATATTCAAGGAGAATATAACGCAGAACTTGCCGTTGCTGGAAAACTTACAAATCCTCAAATTAATTTTCAACTAAAAGGTAACAATTGGCAATGGCGACCTCAAAAAGAATATGTCACATATAATTCTCGTCAAGGTGTTGTTGTCAGACAAAATCAACCTTTAGATATCACTCAGGTAATTGCTCAAGCAAATTATCAAAATGGCACAATTCAATTACAACCAATACAACTTGCTGTAAATGGTGGTTTAATTTCTCTCAATGTTACTCTCGATGGCATAGAAACATCGGCAACAGCGCAAATTCAAAATCTTCCTATAAACATAGTCGAAAGATTTGTCGATTTACCCGCTGATGTCGATGGTAACTTGAATTTACAAGCCCAATTAGGTGGGAATTTATTTCAACCAGAAATTCCCCAAGGTGCCTTTTCCTTAATTAACGGTACCATTAACCAACAACAATTGGGTGAATTGGCTGGAAATTTCAACTATATCGATTCTATCGCTCGACTCAATACAACTCCCAATTCCGTTGTTAATATTAACGCCGCAGTTGCTTATCCCTTACAACCAAATAGAACTAATACTGTTGCTGTACAAGCAAGCATTGATAACCAAGCTTTTGTTTTATTAGATGCTTTCACCCAAGGTGAAATACAATGGATCGATGGAAATGGACAAATTGCGATCGCGATTAACGGTGAATTAAATCCCCAAGCTGATACAATTCCAGGATTATTTGATAATTTAGTTGCCAATAGTGCAATTAAAATTGAAAACGCCACAATTAGAACCAAGCAGTTAAATAATGATATTAAATTAACCGCAGCTGGTAACGCGATTTTAAATAATGAAATTCTCCAAGTAGAACAAATATCCGGGAGCTTAGCCGAAAGTCCGTTTACGATTACTGGTAGTTTACCTTTATTTCAACCCCTTGGCAACCTTCAACCCTTGAATATCACTTTAGGTCCTGGAAGATTAAATTTGCAAGGTTTATACCGGGGTGGAATTGATGCTAATGTCGAAATCTCCCGCACAGCAATCAATCCAGTAGTTACAGGAAATCTTTCTTTAGAAAATGGTCGCGTTTTTATACCAGAGCGTAGAGAAGAACAAACGGTAAACACGCAAGAAACCCCAAATGGTCAAATTATAACTCGACCACAACAAACCCAGAATTTCCCGATTCAACCAACTTTTACAGATTTTCAAGTAAGTTTAGGACCAGGATTCCGATTTACTCAAAGTTTACCACGAATTAACTTCCGTATGGCGGGAGATTTGACAATTAACGGTGGTTTAAATAACCTGCGAGGAGATGGACAAATTGAACTTACAAGAGGAAGTCTTTCCCTATTTGAAAATTCATTCTTCATCACTCGCGATCGCCAACAAACGGTAACATTTTTACCAAGTCGTAGTTTACTAAATCCCCAACTTGATGTAGAATTGCAAACCACTGTAGTTGACGCACCTAGATTTGACCGTCTGCAAGCAGTAAATTCCGAAATTAGAGATGATGTAGTTGCACCAGCTAACCCCGAACAAATCGATATCAGAATTCTTGTGGAAGGTGAAGCCTCAGAACTACTTGCATCTTTAGGTAATAATACATCTTCAGGAGATGCTTGTCTAAGATATCAAAGAAATATTAGATTTTCGGGATTAGGAACATTAGTTACCAATTCTGCAACTCAATTAGAACAAGTTGCCAATTGCATCAATAATAATAGTCAAGTCAGTATCCAAACCAGAGATATACTTGAGAATCCGGCAATTTCATTAACAAGTACTCCCACTCGTAACAATTCGGAAATATTATCATTGTTAGGAAACCGGACATTTGCTGCATTACAAAAACTCGAACAGCAAATTACCAGTGGAAACGAAACGGAATTATTAGAATTTTTAGTATTAGACTATGTACTTGCACCTTTACAAACCGAAATTACCCAAGAATTTTTATGGCAAGCACAACAACCAGTAAATTCTTTGGGTAAATCAATTGGGTTAACTAGATTACAAGTATTTCCTTCATTAACAGGTTTAAAAGATATCAATGAAAATTCATCAGCAAGATTTAGCTATGATTATGAAGCGGGTGAATTTAGATTTATGTATGAGAGAAGGTTTTAAAAGTTGACAGTGGGGTTAGAAGTCGGGTTTTTTGATGATTGTCCGTGATGATAAAAGTTGCTGGGGAAAAACCCGACTTCTGATTGTGGTTATAATTGTGGGATTATATTTGTCGTAGTTTACTTACACATAAAAGTAAAAAGCCTTGGACAAGTATATTATCCAAGACCAAATGACAGCATTTAGTGGTAATTATTTGTGATTCGAGTAACTATCAATATTCATAATCGAAATTAATTATGATGAAGTAGCTACTTCAATGTACAATTAAAATTGGAAATAGTGTGAGCAACCGGTATCGGACGTTCGCCATCTAAGACCGCTCTGATGGAGGGTTGCGCCTCCCCTCGATGGCGACGAAATAGAGGAAACGATAAAAACTCTACAACGTCCAAGGTTATAAAACTATTTTACACTGTCCGAATACCTGGCGATCGTTCTTCTTCGGTATTCGGTGCTGAGTCACTGCGGCATAACCCTCATCCAGTGTTGTTGCTCTGTTCCTTATATTTAAAGAATACCAATAATAAATCTAGAATTTGTCGCTCTAAAGTTAAGTTGTGAGTAATACTTTGGGTAGAACTGTTGAACTAATAAAGTTATTCTTTAGCGGTAATCAGTAAATAGTAAACATTTAACAGCATCTCGCTCCTTTATTTCACAGGACGTACTACACTAATTAATTTACCCACTAAAGGTTCTGACGTTGAAATCGTTACATTAATTCGTTCTGCTAATTCACTTCTATCTGCATCATCTGTACAAATAATAATACCAGCATGATTAGGAGTGGAACGATGTAAATTTTCCACCACTTCGTAGGGAAACTGTTCATCTGCATACAAACGAGCCATTATTCTTGTTCATTCTCCCTAATGGCTGTGGCTATTTCTTCTGGATATACTGTTGCATAAACCCAAGCGTTTGCTAAATCTGTTGCGGATAAAGTTGGATAGTCTTTTAAAAGTTGGGCTTCGCTGATACCTAGATTACGAGCATTAGCCATTCGATGTTTTGAAGAGTTTGCATATATGTCTGTAAGGTAATTCATGATGATTTAGCGCCTTACGACATCGGAGGGATTGAATAATCTGTATTTTTTAGGATTCTAACTAATTAAACCAGCACGTTGAAATACTTCTTTGGGAGTAATTTCCAATCCCGGTAGTAAATCATCTTTAATTATGAGATGATCTCGATAGGTGATCGGAACAGAAGCAGGTGTAAATATAGTAATAGTTTTGGCTTTTGTATCCACAACCCAAACCCTGAGAACACCAGCTTTAATATAATCAGCAGCTTTTGCAGTCATCTCCCCAAAAGTTTGACCAGGTGAGATAATTTCTATAACTAATTCTGGCGCAACTGGACAAGGTTCGTCTTTTAACCAATCAGCAGGAAGGAGGTTATAGGAAACATAGGCCAAATCGGGTACAGGCATCCAATTCTCATTTTCAATCTTTAATTTTATTGCCCATTCAATTACAACTCGTCCCTTATCTTGTCCCCATGCCGATAATAGTATGAATAATGCACCAGTAGTCGAACCATGAAAAAATTTGGGAGACATTTGATCATCTTTATATTTGGGAACAGCTTCACCTTTAACAAACTCATAGGTAATGTCTCCTTCGGGGAGGGCAAGAAATTCTTCTAGTGTTAAGCACTTATTAGGGGACTGAACCATAGTTAGCTAAGATAAAAAGGTTTATTTTATTTTAGGCGATCGCGTAGCGGCTCCTACGGAGCATCGCGCTATTTCACTTAAATTGTAAAATAAATTGAACAAGTAGTGTGGGCATCTTGTCCACCTTTGGGAAATAGCAAGCGAGACGCTTGCACTACTTATTTTTACATCCGTCAGTCGTCTTCAGACGACTTTCGCTATGAGACAGGGAATTTGATTCCCTGGCGAATTAAATACCCACCCTGCATAATTAATGTGGCGGAGTACTACCTATCAACAGAACCCATCACCACATCAATACTTCCTAAAATCACAAAAATATCCGCAACTTTTACACCTTTAATTAATTGCGGTAATACTTGTAAATTATTAAAATCTGCGGGACGAATTTTCCAACGCCAAGGAAAAATGTGATCATCACCAATTAAATAAATTCCCAATTCTCCTCTACCCGATTCGATACGCACGTAATGTTCACCTTGAGGAATTTTAAATGTAGGTGCAACTTTTTTGGCAATATATTGGTAATCAAAATCGTTCCATTCGGACTTTTTAGCCGCTTCCATACGCTTTGCTTCTAAATTCTCGTAAGCACCACCGGGTAAACCTTGAATCGCTTGTTTAATGATACTTACAGACTCGCGCATCTCCCCTACACGTACCACATAACGAGCTAAACAATCGCCACTAGTATCCCACTTAACTTCCCAATCAAAATCGTCGTAACATTCATAGTGGTCAACTTTGCGTAAATCCCATTTTACTCCAGAAGCCCGTAACATTGGACCGGAAATACCCCAGTTGATTGCATCTTCACGACTGAGAATTCCTATCCCTTCAACCCGACGACGAAATATGGGATTATTAGTAATTAATCTCTCATATTCATCTATCTTAGGTAGGAAATAATCGCAAAATTCCTGACATTTACTTACCCAACCATAAGGTAAATCAACAGCAACACCACCGATGCGAAAATAATTGTTATTAACCATGCGGTATCCTGTGGCAGCTTCAAACAAATCGAGAATCATTTCTCTGTCTCGAAGGGTGTAAAAAAACGGAGTTTGCGCTCCCATATCCATAATATAAGGTCCCAACCACAAGAGGTGATTGACAATCCGCGCCAATTCGAGCATGATGACTCGGATATAACTAGCACGTTTAGGAATTGGGATATCAGCTAATTTTTCTACAGCATTCACCGTCACCGCTTCATTGAACATTCCACCATAATAATCCCAACGACTGACGTAAGGAATGTACATGATATTAGTGCGATTTTCGGCGATTTTTTCCATTCCTCGATGCAGATATCCCAAAACGGGTTCGCAATCGATTACGTCTTCTCCGTCAAGAGTAACAATAATTCGGAAACACCCATGCATCGAGGGATGTTGGGGACCGAAATTAATCGTCATCGGTTCGGTTTTGGTTTCAATTCTAGTCATATTAATTTCTCATATTTCTTACTAATATGGGAAATTAATTTGTTATTGTCTTGTAGATTAGTCAGATTTTTTGTACGTTTTTGCGGCAATAGTTGAGAGTTGACATTTGATCTAAAAATCCGGATTTAAACCTAGGAAAATACCTAGATGCAACTGGGGAAGGAGAAGTAAATTTTAGTCATGCCGGGCGACTATAAGTCGCAGCTACATAAACCGACACCCGTCTGCACGGGTTTATAAATCAATAAGTCCACCATAGCGGTGGACTTTGTTTGTGTAGCTGCGGTAAGAAAGCGCCATTTGATTTATACAGTTGATGGTTGATAAGCTGTCACGCATTTAATTTATATTTTTCTAGCGGGCTTTCTGGGGCGCACTATAAAAATAAAATTTAAATATACAAATTAAACACTTTTTAACTTATCTACCAACCATCAACAACTAACAACAATTATCAGATGAGATTCCCAGGTATTCGTTTTGGTATTCTGTAAAAATTATCTTCCAATCCTGGTTCGATGGCAGTCTGTTCCGTTAATTGAGCAAAGGGTTTTTCAGTGTCTTGTTCTTCCATGGAACTAGGATAACTTGAAATTGATGTGGATGGGGATTCAGAAGGAGGTGCTTCCCCTGTAATGAAACCTAGAAAGTCTTCGAGACTTGTATTTGACAACATATCGGAGATGAAACCTGAGAAAAACTGATCGATATTAGGAAAGTTAAAGTTGGGAATATCAATGTTACTGTTGGGTGTTTCTGTTTGTAAACTGGAAAAATCAGCAGCATCTTTCCCAGCTAAGCCGCCGAAGCTTTCTGTTGTTGGTGGTTGATTAGCGATCGCCGTATCTGTAAAAATAAAATTATCGGGTGTCAAACTATCTTGATTAACATCAATTAATGTGAGGAGAGGGTTTTCTTGTTGGAAAACAGTAGTTTCACCCTCAACTTGCTCGAATGTCAGAGAATCAAAAGTGCCGTCTAATCCGCCAATTTTAATCAAATCGGTACTAGGATCGAAGTCTAATATAGTACTTGATGTTTGTGTCGTATCCCAACTGTTAATCCAGAATTGATCGGCACCTTCTCCTCCCATCATCAAGTCACTACCGTCGCTATCAATCAGAATATCGTTACCTGCTGCACCTAGCAAACAGTTTTTATCCATACCACCGTTAAGTATATCTTCTCCTTCTCCACCACTGAAAAAATTAAAAGATGACTTATTTTGTAAGATTAAAGTCTCGTTCAATTCGGGGAATAATGCTTGTTGATTTCCTAGAGTTGCTGCTTGAAGACTAGAAATATTGTTTAGCTGATTCGATGTCAATCCTAAAGATGTGTTGTCAGAATTAAGGTTAAGCATACAATTACCTCAGAATTAATCAGTTATCAGTTATCAGTTATCAGTTACCAGTTCGTTGATACCTATAGTGTTGGATTTAGAGCCGTTAGCAACACTTTCCACTAATTGATGGAACTTAGACGATTCGGTAAATTGATAATTGTTCACTGTCAAAAATATGTAGAGAAAATAATACTTGGGCTTTAGGTGTCTATAAAACAGAATTTTGGAGATTCAAGGATAAATTCTGTTTTACTGTGAATTCGATTACTTTTTTTGCGGAGAATTTACGTTAATCACTAATCAGTCATGAGATTGCACAATCGGGGTAATAATTTCCTACCATAACCCTTGATAGGTGTCGGCTGATTTAAGGCTGTCAAAGATAAATAAAATCTATTTATCTTGTCTGTTATAGTATTACCTTAAACGCAAAAAATCATCCTAATTTTGCAGTCCCCAAAATGATTTTAAATGATTTATTGATTTATTTACCACTGCGAAAATTTTTTTAATATATTATTAATAAATCTATGAACAAATCAGAGATAACAATTCATGATTTTGAAAGTATTCGTGATTACTTTTTAACGATATTTATGCTTTTAAAGTCAGAAATCTGGGTTTTTCGTCGATATCTGGGATTGAAACCGGGTTGATTTGAAAAAATCATCTTTAAATAAATAATTTGTAATTGAAATTACATAGATAAAATCAAAGAAAATATATGATCAATCATTTTATGAGCGATAGTTCCTTGATGGTACATATAAATTGCCCGACTTATCTATAGAGTCAATCCAAAATTTAAAATCTAAAATCGAATGACTTTCCCTGGAGTTATCCCAACTAATTTTTTAAAATGTCGATTTAAATGGCTTTGATTGGCAAAACCAACAATAAAAGCAACTTGAGCAATACTATACTTTCCGGTTAGTAATAATTCTTTAGCACGCTTAACGCGACTTTGAATAACATATTGATGGGGTGTAACTCCCATTGATAACTTAAATAAATGACAAAAATAATGTGGACTCATATGTAATAAACTTGCTAATTCATTCAAGCTTAAATCTTGATCTAAATTATTATTGATGTATTCAATAATTTGATTTAATTGAGTTCTTGATAAACCATTTGTATATTCTTTAATGTTTAGTCTTCCCGTGGAATAATATTGTAATAAATGTACAATCAAAGCATTTATCATTGTTTCCACATATAAACGACTTTTTGATGGATTGTTTTCTAAAACCTTTTTAATTGCAAGTCCAATTTGTAAAACTAAACAGTCTGGTGTGGCGAAATGTGGTATTAATTTAACTTGTTGTGGTTCTCCTGATTCATCAATAGCACGTGCAAAAACTGTTGGATCAATACCTAGGAGAATAAAATCACCTTCAGCATCCCAAGCACACTTTTGACCGATATTTGCAGGGGTAATTACTATATCTCCACCAATTACTGAGTCCCTTTGAAAACGTCCATCAAGCTTTCTATCTGCGTGAATAATATAGTTGCCGTGAGTAAAAATAGCAATGCTGTGTCCCAGGGGACTAGAAACTTCAGGAGTCTCGTATGCTGGTACAGATAGATATCTAAAGAACATCCCATCCCATCCAGTGTTTTGACTGGTGAGAATTGGTTGACAAGGAAAAAGTTGGTTTATCTCATCTTCTTTGGTCAGAACTAAAGGTTTATTTTCTGACATAATTAAAACAGAATTCTACATTTTTAATGTATCAAAAATTTAGATAGGATATATCCGGTTTTACAACATTATTTGAACATTTTTGACAAAAGTTATTATACCTCCATAGCATGAGGTAAATTACAACACATTTTAGTTAAAATTTGAATAATTTAGTTGTAGTAAAAAATCTCAATGTCTGCAAGCGACCAACATTCCCATAAAATTTATAATCCTCAATTCCAGCAAAAATCAGTTGGAGAATTTAACTTTGGTTGGTTTGACTGGTTTTGTCTGTGGTATCCTCCAGGCTGGCTAATTTTATTTAACCGTCACTGGCAACATTATCATGATGACCCGGATGGTTGGAACTGGTTGGAATATATTTTATTCTTAATTCCCTGTGGATTTTATTTAGCATTATTGATTCGCTGGTTGCGTTTAGGTTGTCGTGTTCCATGTACTCAACAGAGTGAATTTAATCCAAATTATCAAACGGCTTTTCGGGAAGAAATTTTACAACCAATTGTTAAATATTACTTTCATGGTGAATTACAACAAATTGAAAATATACCACAACATACTCCGATAATTGTAGCTATGAATCATGCCGGAATGTGTTTTCCGTGGGATATTTTAGCTTTGGGATATTTATTAAGTAAACAGCAAGGATGGGTAGTATATCCTTTAGCTGGTATTGATTTATTTGAAAATCCTTGGATGACTTGGTGGGTACCATCGGGATGGTCAAAAGTGTTAGGTGGTGTCAAAGCAAAGTATGATGATTTTGAAGCTGCAATTGAACAACGAAAAATTATATTATATGCACCGGAAGGTTTAAGAGGACCTGGAAAAGGTTGGAAAAAAAGGTATCAATTAGAAAAGTTTGATATTAGTTTTATTCAGTTGAGTAAAAAATATCAAGTCCCTATTTTACCTGTTATTTGTATTGGTAGTGAAAATCTACATCCTTACACTTTAAATATTAGTTGGCTGCAAAAAACATTTCATTTACCTTTCTTACCAATATCACCTTTAATTCCTTGGTTTGCTATTTTTCCGAGTATGGGTGTTTGGGCTGGTAAAACTAAATTACGTTATTTTATTCAACCTTTAGCTGAAGTTAATAATGTTAATAATCGCGGAGAATTTTATCAAAAAGCACAAGAATTAAGACAGCAAATGCAAACTCAAATTAATCGACTGTTGAGTGAGAAGTCGGGTTTCTTGAATAAAGCCGACTTCTAATTGTTCGTGGGGTGAGAAGTCGGGTTTTTGAAGTTAAATATCTCGAAACACCGCAAAATTATCGCAAAAACCCGACTTCTGAAATTTTACTGAGAAAAATATTAATAAAAAATAAAATATAGTGTAATATACGTAAAAATACTGTTATTTCACACAAAATTTGTGAATAGACAAAGCTTAATTTTGTCAAATAGATCGGTATTATACGTAGATTACCAAAATAATGAGTATCAAAAAAGTTTGCGTAATTGGAGCAGGTGTCAGTGGTTTAGTTGCGGCTAAAACTTTTCTGGAAGAAGGTTTCGATGTTACGGTATTTGAGAAGCAAGCAGCACTTGGAGGGGTTTGGGAAAAGTCTAGGAGTTATCCGGAAGTAAGAACTCAAAATAGCCGGCATACATACTGCTTTACAGATTATCCCATGCCGGAAGATTATCCAGAATGGCCAAACGGCGAGCAAGTACGCAGATATTTGCAGTCTTATGCAGATAACTTCGGAGTTAGCGAAAGGATTTGTTTTCAGACAGAAGTTATTAATATTTTCAGAAAAGCAGGGAAAGAAGTAGTTTGGATAGTTAGCGTCAAAATTAATAATCAAAGAGAAGAAAAGTATGAATTTGATTTTGTTTTAGTATGCAATGGAGTGCTGAATATTCCGAAATACCAATACTTCCTGGTAAAGAAGAATTTATTGCAGCAGGAGGGAAAATCATGCATTCTAGTGAATGTAATGATGCTTCATTAATTAAAAATAAACGAGTTGTTGTTGTCGGTTTTGGTAAATCAGCTTGTGATATAGCCACATTTGCAGCAAATACAGGAAAAGAATCTACTTTATTATTTCGTCGTGCTTTTTGGAAAATTCCCAAGTTTTTCTTTAATAAAATTCACTTTGAACATATTTTACTGACACGTTTTTCAGAAATATGGTTGCCTTATCGTAAACTAAAGGGAATTGAAAAATTACTTCATACTATAGGTACACCTTTAGTATGGGCTTTTTGGCGATTAAATGAATTCATTTTACGTAATCAGTTTCATCTTGATGCTTGTAAAATGCTACCTGAAGAATTAATGAATTTAAGTCTTGGTTGTAATGCAAATCTAGCTGTAGATAATTTTTATGAATCGGTACATTCAGGAAAAATTAAAGCGAAAAAAGCAAGTATTACTCAATTTATTCCTGATGGTTTAGAGCTTGATAATGGTGAAAAAATCAAGGCTGATGTAGTAATTTTTGGTACGGGTTTTCGTCAAGACATACCTTTTTTAGAAGCAAAATATCGTCGTTTAATCAAGGATGAACAAGGTAGTTTTCACCTCTACCGTAATTTAATTAATCCTGATGTTCCTAATATGGGTTTTATTGGTTATGGGGTAAGTTTCTTTTGTCAGCTTACATCTGAAGTGGGAGCTTGGTGGTTAGTAGAATATGCTAAAGGAAACTTAGTTTTACCAACACCATCCCAAATGCACGCGGAAATAGAAGAACACTTGAATTGGGATAAACTAAATTTACCTCCAGCTATCGCTCCTGGAACTTGTGTAACCCGTTTTAGTTTCCATTACTTGGAAGACTTAATTGAAGATATGGGTTTTAATATTTTTGGTAAAAATGCTAAACCAATTCAAGGAATGATGGAGAGAATTAATCCATCTGCATATCAACAAATTCGACAGCAATTACGTGGTAAAAAATCTTTATCTGTCAAAGAAAATCCTGTGAAAGAGGTTGTACAAATTAGTTAAAAACATCATAAACATCACATTCAAGAAACACCAAAACGATAACCTTTACCATAAACGCTATGAATTAATTGCGTTTCATGATTAACTTCAATTTTTCTTCGTAATAGACGAACTAATGCAGCAATTACATTACTGCTGGGTTGTTCGTCTTCTTGCCATAAATGTTGTAATATTTGGTTATGAGTTAGCAGTTGACCAGTGTTTTCCATCAAATATTGTAATAATTGACTTTCTTTTTCTGATAACTCAATTATTCTTCCTTGACGATAAGCTATTTGATTTTGAGAATCTAATTCTAAATCTTCTACAACAATTCTTTTATTTGTATTCGCATACTCTTCCACACCCGCACGTCGTAATAAAGCCCGCACTCTTGCCAGTAATTCCCGCAGTTCAAAAGGCTTTATTAGGTAATCATCAGCACCTGCATCCAAACCTTTTACTCGGTCGTCCAAAGTGTCTTTTGCTGTGAGAAATAATACAGGTGTAGTGACTCCTTGCTGTCGTAACTGCTGACAAATTTCTAAACCCGTTTTTCCCGGCAGCATCCAGTCTAAAATCAGTAAATCGTAATTGCCTTTTTGTACAAGTTCGCTACCTGTTGTACCATCAAAAGCTGCATCAACGCTGTAACCTTCGCGGGTTAATAACCGACTTAACGGGTTTGTGAGTTCGGCTTCGTCGTCAACTATCAATATTCGCATCTTTTTAATTTTAGATTTTAGATGATATCAATTTTGGATTTTAAATTTTGCGGAAAGTTTGGGGTGTAGATTCTCTTCCCCCAAAACTTTCCAAGACAGATTTTGGATTAATATATCTATCTCTCACTTAATAATGGTAATTTAAGAAGAGAAGGAAAAGAGGAAGATAATTTTGGCGTTGCTGAATCCGGGTATGAATCTAGATTTGACAGACGTAGCACTGCTACGTCTCTACAGGGATTTCGGTTATTCATTAAATCAAATATGACCTTGCGGTCACGCTCCGCTAACATACTTCTTTTCAGCAACGCCATAACTCTTAACTCCTAACTCCTAACTCCTAACTCTTCAATCCAAAATTATGTTAACCGTTGCACTCCCGAAAGGTGGACTTCTCAAAGACAGCATCCGCCTACTAAAATCTGTAGGTTTGGATTTTAGTGCTTTTTTGGCTGAAGAAAATCGTCAATTACAAATTTTAGATGCTAGCGGAAAAGCTAGAGGATTAAAAGTCAGAGCGCAGGATGTACCTGTATATGTAGAATACGGACAAGCTCAATTGGGTATTGTGGGTGAAGATGTGCTACGAGAGAAAAAGCCGCAAGTTGCACGTTTAGTTGATTTAGGGTTTGGTTATTGTCGGATGTCAGTGGCGGTAAAAGCTACGAGTCCTTACAAATCACCTTTGGATTTACCCGCAGACTGTCGAGTTGCATCTAAGTATGTAAATTGCGCTCGTGATTATTTTCAAAGTTTAGATTTTTCTGTAGAAATTATACCTTTATATGGCTCCGTCGAATTAGGACCAATTACGGGAATGTCGGAAGCAATTGTTGATATAGTTTCCACTGGCAAAACTTTAAAAGAAAATGGTTTGGTGGAAATCGCAACTTTGTATGAAAGTACTGCGATGTTAATTGCTCATCCTTTAAGCTATCGTTTGAATGCGGATGGAATTAATGATTGGATTGGTAACTTACGAGAAGCGGTTTTGAGTAACATTTGACAGAAAGTTGAAAGACGACAAAGGATTTAAGTTGTTGGTTTAAATTTCTTATTTTTTATTGTGGATAATCAACCAATTTTTGAGGTTATATAAACGCTCCACCAACCTAAAAATAGACATGGTTAACTAAAAATTATGCCTAAAATTATTCAACCTCAAGATATCACTCTTGCCGATTTAAAGGAAAGATTTAGCTTACAAAAGTCTACCGATGAAAGTTTTTTTGATGAATGTTTGGAATATTTACCAGAACTGACGGATTTAGAAAAGCAATACTTAGAGCGTGTGAAAACGAACTATATCAGTTTAGTTGAAAATTCTCCGCTTTTAGAAGAAGCCGTAAAATTAGTGATTTTATCTCCATTACTGGATTTAGCAGGATTTTATCGTTCACCCTTTCAGATTGCAACGGAAGAACCAATAGAAATTAGTGAGGAAATCGCTATTACAGATGGTGAAGAAAATAATGGAATTCAAAAAGAAATAATTAAAGGAAGAATTGATGTATTAGTATTGTATAAACAATTTTGGCTGTTGGTAATTGAATCAAAAATAACAAATTTTTCCTTACAAAAAGCAATTCCTCAAGCTTTGACATATATGCTTTCTAGTCCTAATTTAATTCAAAATCCACAAAAAAATATTTATGGATTTGTCACGAATGGTGAGGACTTTCAATTTCTAAAATTAGTGATTATTGACAATAAACCAGTTTATGCTTTGTCAGAGAGATTAACTTTATATAAACGAGAAAATGAATTATATAATGTTTTGATTTTATTGAAAAAATTAGGTCAAATGATTATACTCTAAACGGTTAAAATATAGACTTTTTTAAATTATTGAAAATTGAGAGTCAGCAAGCCCTGACAGATTTTCTTTTTTATCTCTAAATAAAGTGGAAAGAAAACTATTTAACCTTAAATCTTTTGATGTTTAAGGTATGCTACAGATCGCAATTAGTTTCGCTTAATTCTTAACTGTTTTTGATTATGCCAGACGAATTTAAACCAAAATCTCCTCGTAGTCAACGTTTACCTAAGCAACGCTGGCAAATTTATCCGCAAAATCCACAATTAGCGCAAAAACTGGCAATGGTGACGAATATGTCACCTTTAATTAACCAATTGTTGATCAATCGCGGTTTTGATTCACCCGAAACTGCACAAATATTTTTACATCCAGAATCATTAAATTTACCCGAACCCTTAGATGAGTTTCCAGATTTAGCAATTAGTGTAGAATTACTGCAAAGTGCGATCGCATCTCAAGAAAAAATTGCCATTTGCGGTGATTATGATGCTGATGGCATGACTAGCACCGCTTTATTATTACGGAGTCTGCGGACTTTTGGTGCTGATGTGGATTATGCTATCCCCAGTCGGATGCACGAAGGTTATGGTATCAATAAACGGATTATTGAAGATTTTCACGATGAAGGCGTAAAGATAATTTTAACGGTAGATAATGGAATTTCCGCATTTGAACCCATTGCTAGAGCCAAAGAATTAGGATTAAAAACAATTATTACAGATCATCACGATATTCCTCAGCAATTACCCCCAGCCGACGCGATTTTAAATCCTAAATTGCTACCTTCTACTTCTGTGTATCGTGGTGTTGCTGGTGTCGGTGTAGCTTATATTTTAGCGATGTCTTTAGCGCAACAGTTAGGTAGAACTCAAGAAATATCAGATACCATGTTAGAACTGTTTGCTTTAGGAACAATTGCAGATTTAGCTCCCTTAGTAGGAGTTAACCGTACTTGGGTAAAACGTGGTTTACGATTGTTACCCAAATCTAAATTAGCTGGTATACAAGCGTTGATTCAAATGGCTGGTGTACAAGCCTTGGGGAGTAAGGGTTCGGGGGAGCAAATAGTTAATAATCCAAAATCCCTTAAGCCTGATGATATCGGTTTTCGTTTGGGACCACGAATTAATGCTATAGGTAGAATCGGCAATCCACAAATTGTGATAGAATTACTCACCACTGACGATATGGGAATAGCACTTGAACGTGCAATGCAGTGCGAAGCTACTAACACAAGTCGTCAAGAGATGTGCGAGCAAATTGGAAAACAAGCTATTGAAATTGTCGAAACCGAACATATCACTGATTTACAAGATGATCGAGTATTAGTTATTGTTCAACCAAACTGGCATCATGGAGTTATTGGTATTGTCGCTTCACGGTTAGTGGAACGTTATGGAGTTCCAGTGTTTATTGGTACTAATGAAGATGATAAACATATTCGCGGTTCTGCACGAGGAATTCCCGAATTTAACGTGTTTGAAGCCTTGCAATCTTGTGATGATTTATTAGGTAAATACGGAGGACATAAAGCAGCAGGAGGCTTTTCTTTACCAGTAGAAAATTTAGAATTAGTGCGTCAGCGTTTGAGTGAATTTGCAAATCAATGTCTAGAATTGCAGCACCTCAAACCTTTACTTAAAATTGATACCTTAGCCAATCTCGATCAAGTTAATAGAGAACTTTATCAACAAATCAACGCTTTAGAACCCTGTGGAATCGATAACCCCAATCCAGTATTTTGCACTCAAGAAGTTAGAGTAATTGAACAGCAAATTGTTGGTAAAGGGCATATTAAGTTTACAGTTGCTCAAATTATCGACGGACAACAATATAAAATTAAGGGTATTGCTTGGCGATGGCGCGATTATTTTCCTTTACCACCGCTAGTTGATATTGCTTATAAACTTAAAGAAAACAACTTTAACGGTAATATTAATATTGAGTTAGAACTATTAGGTGTTAGACTGCCAAGCAATTCTCAATTATCTTTTAGTTATCAAAATAAACCCGTTAGAACTACATTTGAATACAATGGTCGCGAGTATATTTGTGGTATATATAAAAATGGTGATTCAGCAGAATTAAGAATTAAAAGTCCTGAAGAAAAAGTTTTAGCAATTAAATCAGGAGAGGATATTGGTTTATTAGGAATCAATCGCGAACAAGCCGAAAAAATTGATGTTTTTCAACCTCCTTATTACGATATTATTCAAGCTGCTCTAAAAGCTTTAGAATCAATTAGGAATTAATAATTAGCGGTAATAATTCATGACTAAGCAAACTATTGATTTTGATCAGAATCCGCCAGTTGCAGGTAGCGAATACGACAACATGGCACCTTTGGTTTTACCTGGTTATGAGGCGATGCATCAAATGACTTTGGCTTGTTTGCAGGCTAATTTACCTGCGGATGCTAATATATTAGTTGTCGGTGCTGGTACGGGAATGGAATTAGTTAAGTTTGGAAAGGGTAATTCTAAATGGCAAATTTTAGGTGTTGATCCTTCCGAAAAGATGCTTACTATTGCTCAAGAGAAGATACAGCAGCATAATTTATCCGAGCAAGTTAAATTATTTCAAGGATATACCGACGATTTAGCCGACACTTCAATTTACGATGCCGCAACAAGTATTTTAGTTATGCATTTTATTCCTGATGATGGTGGAAAATTAGCATTTTTACAAAGTATTGCTCAGCGAATGAAATCATCTAGTGCTTTTATATTAGTTGATGTATTCGGTGAAAAAGGAACAGATGATTTTCAACAAATCATTTCTATAATAAAAGAGTTTTGGCAAGAAAGAGGAATACCAGAAGCGAAACAAATAGAACTTTTAGAAACAATGGAGCAAGGTGTTTATCCAATTTCAGAAACCAGAGTTTTAGAATTATTACAGCAAGCTGGTTTTAGTAAAGTGATTCGGTTTTATACAGGTTTATGGGTTGGTGGTTGGATGGCTTTGAAGTAGTTATGATACGTTGCTAGAATCTCTAGAAGTCGGGTTTTTCTGAGAATTTATCTATGATTACAGATATTTAAAAAAACCCGACTTCTTTCTTGTCAAAGAATTAGCGCTAAAGCGCAACTACCAACGGTTTTTATCCATGATAATTATCACCAGTAACTTTACCACGAAAAACGATATAGGAATAGAGATTGTAGAACAACATAATCGGGATTAAAGCACCGATAAATATAATCATAATTACCAGTGAACTGGGGTCAGCAGCAGCTTGATAAATGGTAATTTTGCTAGGTATAATGTAAGGAAATACAATCAAAGCTAGTCCGATAAATGTTAGAAGAAAAAGCAATATTGTGATAATAAAAGGCGTTCTATCTGCTTTTTGAGTCAAGCTTTTGAGTAGTTGCCAAATTAGAAAAATACCGATTAAAGGTATTAAAGCAAAGATATAAACTAAGGGTTTAGAAAGTAAACGAATTCGAGCAGTTTCATAAATAAAAGGAGTAACACCTGTAATTAAAATTGCTCCAATTAAAGTTGTGATAGCGGCAAGGTTAGCAGTTTTACGGTGAGTTTCTTGTAATTCTCCTTCAGTTTTCCAAACTAAATAAGTAGAACCAATTAAAACATAACCTTGAATTAAAGTTAAAGCGACTAATACTGATGGGATATTTAACCAGTCCCAAGTTGTACCGATAAAATGTCCTTTTTGATCAACTTTGATTCCTGCAAGTACTGCTCCTAAAGCAAACCCTTGTCCCAATGCTGCCAGAAAACTTCCTGTAGCAAAGCAGAGATTCCAAAGGAATTTGCGTTTTGCTTGTTCACGGAATTCAAAAGCAACTCCACGAAAAATAAACCCAAAAACCATAATGAAAATTGGGATATAAAGAGCGCTGAGGATAGTAGCGTAAGCTAAGGGAAATGCACCAAATAAACTACCTCCCATCAACACTAACCAAGTTTCATTGGCATCCCAAATATTACTTAAACTAGTCATTAAAATACCACGACGTTCTTCAGTTGAGGAAGTTAAAGATAAAATTCCGACTCCCAAATCAAAACCATCGAGCATTACGTAAAGAAACAAAAACAGTGCTAAAATTCCGAACCATATCTGTGGTAATAAATAATCTAGTGTTTCCATTAGTTGATAGTTGATAGTTGACAGTGGACAGTTGATAGTTGACAGTTGACAGTTGACGTTTTAACTACTAACTCCTAACCTCTAACCTTTAACCTCTAACCTCTAACCTTTAACCTGTTATTGTTGTGCTTCAACAGGACGTTCATCGGGGATGAATCTTGCTGGTGTGGTTTCCACTGCGGGTTTTTCTTCTATTCCCGGTACAGGTAAATTAAAATTAGGTCCCCGACGGATAATGCGACTACCGAAATACATTGCAGCTACAAATAAAACACTGTAAACTGTTGCGAAACACACAAGAGTTGTTAACACATTGCCTGGCGGTATATTTGATACTGCATCAACAGTACGAATTTGGTTGTATACAGTCCAAGGTTGTCTGCCGACACAACGTACTATCCAACCGGATTCTACGGCTATGTAACCCAAAGGTGCGGCGAAAATCCAACCAACCATTAACCAACTTTGCTGAGTAATATTTTCTGCTGATAGCTTTCCGCGTAACCACTGAATTACGCTCAATAACATTAATCCCGCAAAGAAGAAACCGATCGCAATCATGATGCGGAAAGCGTAGTATATTAACCCTACCATATGAGGTCTATCTTCCGGTTTCCATGTTTTTAAACCCTGTACAGGTTCCGAAAGTTTTTGTTTAAATTCTAAAATATATCCTAAAGCATTAGGAACGGTAATTTCCCAAGCATTTTTTTCCGCCTTCTCATCAGGTATTGCTAACATACTCCAATCAGCAGCTTCTCCTGCCGGTGTGGTTTCCCATTGCGCTTCCATGGCGGCTAATTTAGAAGGTTGATAATGATAGACTTGTTCACCGCTCAAATGCCCCACATAGATTTGTAGAGGTGCGACAATAATTGCAACCGCGATCGCAATTTTTAAAGCGATAGAAAAGAAAGCCGGATTGCGTTTGTTAAAAATGTACCAAGCACTGATTCCCCCAATCACAAACAGCGAAGTTTCCAAAGTCGCAAGGAACATATGAGAAACACTCACAGCCATAAAAGGATTAAACACAGCTTGAAAATAATCGCTAACTACAAATTCACCATCAATAAAACTTCCTCCTGCGGGAGTTTGTAACCAGGAATTAGCCGATAAAATCCATAAAGTTGACAGATTTGCCCCAAAAGCCACCAAAATAGTCGCCATATAGTGAATTTTCGGGTTTACTCGTTCCCAACCAAACACCATAATTCCTAAAAAAGCAGCCTCTAACATAAAAGCCCAAGAAGCTTCAAAACCGATGACGCTGCCAAAAAAGTTACCAATCGCTTCCGAAAGTGGTCCCCAATTAGTACCAAATTGAAACTCCATGGGAATCCCGCTAGCTACCCCGATACCAAAGTTAAGCACGTAAAGCTTCGACCAAAAACGAGCGTGAAAATAGTAATCAGGATTGCGTGTCTTTAACCACATTCCTTCTATTACAACTAAGTAAATACCCAACCCTGTAGTTAAAACTGGCCATAACATATGAAAAATCGCCGTCAACGCAAACTGCATCCTTGAGAGCGCAACAGTATTAGATAAAATTTCCATAAATAATTGACTACCTTAGTTGGTTTCACTGTGTCAGCTTTGCCACTAACTAGGTAAGCAGTAAATCCTTTAAAGGATCAGATTATTTAGTATTTCTTAATATATGACAATGTGTAGGGAAGAAAGAGTACAGGGGGAAGAATTAATAAATCAGAAATCTTAACCTTTTTAAATTGGGATGAGGTTTAATTTTTTTTTCAACGCAGAGTTACGCAAAGGTAAACGCGGAGCAACGCAAAGTTTAACTAGAAGCACGATTCACACGAACTAGTTTACCAGTTAAATTTTCTTTTAATGAAATAGCTACATCTATATTTTTGCTAATCTTTCCCAATTAGTATCTTCTTTACAGGCAATTATTCCAGAATGATTCGGTTTCAGTTTGTGTAATTTGAAAAAATCACGCCGGTTAAAGGTTAAAACAGCACGATTTTCATTAGTCGCAAAATCTAAAACAGCTTCATCTGAAATTCCTGCATTTTTTGACTGTTTCGTAGTGAGAATATCGTAACCCAAATTACCAAGTAATTCTACAGCTTGACGGGGAAATTGTTCATCAGCATAAAGACGCACCATAATTGTATTAAATATTTAGATAATATTAGATATTTGAAATTTCATCTAAAATTGCATCAGCTTCTTCTTGTTGTTTGATTGCAGTTTGAATTTCATCTGGATATGCTTGAGCATAAACCCAAACATTTACTAAATCAGTCGCATTGAGTTGGGGATAAGCTTCTAAAATTTCAGCGTCACTTGCACCTTGACAACGATAAGTTGTTAATAACCATACAGGAATACGAGTTCCTGCAATACAAGCATCTCCACCCATAACACCGGGAGTTTTTATAATTCCACGAGGGTTTTGATTGATATTTTGAGTTAATATACGAATAGCTTCGATTTTTTCAGCAGCTGTTAAAGATAACAACTGTGCTTCTAATTCTTTGACTGTCATGGTTTTTTAATTAGCTTTAAAGCTTTTTATTTTTTATTTTAGCCGATTTGGCTTTAACAATCAGTGAATTATTCAGTTTCTAACCCTAAATTGGTTCTCCATCTGTGATTGTGTAAATATCTGGTTCTTTGTGAAGAAAATCCAATGTATTACTACTTTCGATAAGATTTGTCAGTTCGCTAGTTGAAGGGTAGGGAATATCGTTAAATAATTTTGATTGTAGTACAGCTTGTTCTGCTGGAGAAAGTGAGTGAATAAGTTGTACTAAAGATTCTACTAATTGTGTATTGACTGGTTGATTTATATTTAGGTTATTCATAACTATCGCGTCAAAGGTTTTTAATTCATAACTACTAACTTTTAAATACTAACGATTAGTTTGGATACTGTGTAATTTATTTGTATTTATCTCAGTTTATTGACTCGAAATCTCTCTTCTAAGTACTAAGATAGAATTAATTACATACCAAGATTTTATATTCCCTATTCCCTATTCCCTATTCCCTATCCCCTAAAATAGCGGATTTTCCAACCCGCATTACAACACGAAAAAAACTGATACTCTAGCCAAGATATCAAACTTGAAAAACTATCCTCTGACTTCAGATAAATCTCTTTCTATGTCAGGTTTTGGAACTTCAAAAACATTAGAATAAACGAATCCAGCTGCAATTGCTCCTAAAATTGGCGCAACCCAGAATAACCATAATTGTGCAATTGCCCAACCACCAACGAACAAAGCTGGGGCTAAACTACGAGCAGGATTTACAGATGTGTTGGTAACAGGGATACTAATCAAGTGAATTAGTGTTAATCCCAAACCAATCGCCATCGGTGCTAAAGCCGCTGGTGCGCGCTCATCTGTTGCACCTAAAATAATCATCAAAAACATGAAGGTACAAACAAATTCCGCAACAAAACAAGCGAGTATAGTATAGTTCCCTGGAGAATGTTCTCCGAAACCGTTAGCAGCAAAACCGCTAGTAACTAAGTTAAATTTGGGATTCCCACTAGCTATTATCGCTAGTACTCCAGCACCCGCTACACCACCCAATACTTGAGAGCCAATATACATAAATAGCTCTCTTGATGGAAAACGTTTTGCGACTGCTAAACCGATGGATACAGCCGGATTTAAGTGGCATCCTGAGATATGTCCAATAGCATAAGCCATTGTCATAACTGTTAAACCAAATGCCAGTGAAACCCCTACCAATCCAATTCCTAGGGGAAATGCGATTTTGTTACCTATTGTTGTTGCATTAGCGATGAATCCAGCAGCTAAAACTGCACTACCGCATCCACCGAATACCAACCAAAAAGTACCGATAAACTCAGCCAAACACCGTTTAGAAAGTGGCATTTTTCTCTGTAACTATAAATTGTTAGGCAATTATATCAGGATTCATGTTTTTGATAATATAACTTTATATTTGTTTAAAGTTTTACTTATAAATTCTGTAAAAAAATTATTCCATAGGCTGTGCGCTAATATATTTGATTAATGAATGAATGCTAATTATAGTGCTAATTATAAATATATTTCTCTAACTCAAAAAACTCAATTAGTTCTTGAAGACTTGTATTAGCTGCGGTAGGTGTTAGAGCTTCAATTTTTTGAATTGTTTGCTCGTTAAGGTATTTAAAAACCTTCTCTTTGAGTACCAAAACTACTTCTTTGGGTAAACCTTCAAGCTCTCGATTCAATCTTGCATAACGCCCTTTGGCAAAGCTTAACTGAAATTTGGTTCTTTCCAACAATCGCTGTCTGAGATTTTCATAAGATTCTTTTTTCTCAGCATCACAGTCTGTCTCACTAATAAATTCTTTAATTAACGGTATGATATCAAGATTTTCTTCCAATAATATTAAGCTTCCTTCTTGAAAATAAGCTGGAATTCCGTCAATACCCAATCCACCAATATCTGCTAATGCAATTATCCGTGCCGGTAAGATTATCTGTTGCTCTAAATTATATAAATCTGGTTGATAAATTGAATTGTCGCTGTCATCAAAAAGACAAATTGTCGCTGAAATAGTTTGTTTAATTATTTGTAAATCTGCTTGAGTAAATAAGGGAGGAAGTTCGGGATTTTGAGCAAGAAATTGTTGATTTAAATGTTTGATGTAATTAATTAACTTGTTGATTGTAGCCGTCTCACTGACTCCACTTTCTCGCTGTCTTGCAGTTTGAGGTGTAGTTATAGGCAAAAATTCCTGAACAATATCATGACTGGCAGCACAAATATCAATTAGTTGTTTTACTCGCTGACTATCCGATAAAATAGGTTGATCGCAAATTTGCTCCCAAAAGGGTTCAATGGCATTAAAAATTATTTCTGCTCTGCGTTTAACTGTCTGTGCATGGGCATAATTATGAAAGTAAAGCTGTTTTTTTTCGACTTCTTTTTTCACTTCTACAAGAGCAAATTCTTGAATCATCAAAACAGCTTCTTCAAAGGTTTGCGGTATTTGGCTTGGATTTTCACTATCGTGAATTTTTGTCATGGTATCTTTTTTTACAATAGCTATTTTTTGAGATACCTTTAGAATAATAAGGTAATTTCGCGGATATTGGCTAGATTAAAAATATTTTTTGTTGTGTAAAGATTTGTGTCAATATAGTTTTATTCGGCGATTTGTTACGGCACGGTAGTCGCTGATGTGGGAGATTCAGCCTTTCGCGCTTTCAAAATATTTTCTTACTATCAATAAAAAATTTGGCGTTGTTGAATCATGGTATGAATTGAAAATGTAGAGACGCTCATAGTTTCGCGTCTCTACAAGGTTTTTAAATCACACATAATCGCGTTCATACATTAAATCAGCAACGCTAAAAATTTATAATCTAAAATTTATAATCTAAAATCTAAAATCTAAAATCTAAAATTCTTTCACCCACAAAGCCAACCCACCACCTTTACCTCTTGCTGCAATATAGTTATCTTCTACTAAAAAGTAAGTAAAAAATGCTTGCTGTTTTAAAGTCTGTTGATAAAAAGTTGCTTCTCTATCTTTCCCACCCCGAATATAACCTTGATATAGCTTTAATCCTGAAAAAGATAACCGCATTCTAGTAAAATCAAAGGCGAGTATGTTTTTTTTCGACGAAAATTGTACCGGACCTGTTAAAATTATTTTTAATAAACCTAACTCTACAGAATTTTCCACGTTTCCTTGTTTTTGCGAATCTTCCGATTGACTGTAAGTAAGTTGAATTTTCACCAATTTTGGTAAAAATTTCCCCGCACCCAAAACAACTCCCGCACGCTTGCGAGTCTTTTTAGTTCCAGTAATAAACCCTAATCTCCATTTACCGATTAATTGCGAATAACTATAATTTATTTGATTTTGTTTCACTGTTTTTTCTGCTTCAATTAATGCTGTTACGACATCTGCTGATGCTGGTGATTTATTGACTTGATTTTGTAAAAATTCCGCAGCTTGTTGGATTGCTTTTTGCATTTTCAAAAAAATATCTATTTTTTAGATAATTATGAAGATGTTGCTATTTTAGATGAAAAAGACGTTGCATTGCAACGTCTCTACATTATTAATATTTAACTGAATTAACCTTGATTTATCTCTTTTGCCATTTTCATAAAGTCATCCATATTAGAAGATTTATTCGGACGACGACGGTTGCTACTAATAGTAGGTTCAGGAGATTTCACGGTTGCGACGGGTATTTTGGTTTCTTCGATAGCTTTTTTTTCATCGGCATCTACAAAATATCCCGACTCCGAATTAGAAATTCCCAAATTCTTACCTATAGAACCAAAGATACTTCTAAAAAAACCAAAGATTGAACGAAATAAAACAGAAAAAACAGCTATAAAGCGGATTAAACTATTTTGAAAAATCTGTCTGAGACGTTGCATTACATCTCCTCCTTAATTAAAATGATTCAATATTATTTTTCTTATATTGTAGCAAATAATCAATCAGTGAAATATTTTGATTGTTAATGTCAACTTCAAATATTGGTCTTTTGATATAATAAATTATTTCTTAAGGATGATTGATTTATTTTTTGAAACCTTTTAATTTCTGATTGGAGTGCGGACATCTTGTCTGTTATATATATAAAAGATTAAAAAGTTAGTTATTTATTTAACATTTGATAAAATAAAGCTGTACATAAGATATAAAGTAAAAACATCAACATACATTAACATCAATATGTCAACTTATCTAGTAACGGGTGCAAATCGAGGTATCGGCTTAGAATATTGCCGGCAACTCAAACAAAGAGGAGATAATGTGATTGCTGTATGTCGCTCAGTGTCAAATGAATTAAAAGATTTAGGAGTACAAATAGAAACAGATATTGATATTACCGCTGAATCCTCAGTTGCTCAATTAGTTAAAAGACTTGACGGTAAACAAATTGATGTTTTAATTAATAATGCCGGCATTATCGAACAAGTTAGCCGTCAACTACCTACACTTCTCTACGAGTAAGTGTAGGCTTGCGGAAAACCTAGCTTGCTAGGCTTACGGTACGCAACTAAGAGTTGGTTAGGGCATCGAGATTTGGCATCGGACAAACGTACAAATATTTCCCTAGTTTGTACCTCTTTGCGGTCTAGTCGTGAATAGAAGATACGCTTGCCAAATTGCCCGAAGGGACTGGATTTATTCCTAGATACAAATTAGTAATAATTTGGGTTATCCCCATGAATCAAACAACACGAGTGCCAGTAATATCACCAGACGGAAAACCACTTATGCCTACCACCCCTGCACGAGCAAGGAAGTGGATAAAATCAGGTAAAGCTATAGGTAAACGTAATAAAGTTGGTGTTTTTTACGTTCAATTATTAAGCGTACCATCTGGATATGAGACACAAAAAATAGTGGTTGGAACGGATAGAGGTAAAGCTTTTACAGGTATTGCTTTTCAATCAAAGCTGGCAACGATTGTGTTATTTCATGCTTGTTTACCTGGTTTCTACAAATCCAAGAAAACCAGTAAAGATAGACAGTCTGTAACAGGAAAGATGGAGAAACGTACCGAATTACGTCGCACTCGTAGAGGACAGCGTATTAATCGTCAGGTGGCTTTCAAGTTACGCAATCACCGAGAAAAAAGGTTTAACAATCGTCGTCAAAATAAACTACCTCCTAGCGTAAAAGCTAACAGAGAAATGGAGTTAAGGATACTAGGAGAGATGTCGAAAATATTACCAATCACAGAAATTAGAGATGAATCATGTGGAGGTAATTCTAAAAAGAATGGGTTTGGCATTTCTCCTGTAACTGTTGGACAAGAATGGTTTAGGTTGCAAGCGTCAAAAATTGCGTTTGTGGTGGAAGTAGATTCTCTCGATACAGGTAAGCATCGTGATTATTTGGGACTTGTAAAAAACAAGAAAGATAAATCAGTTCAAAGCCCAGAAACTCATGCGAACGACGCAATTGCACTAGCATCTACATATTTTGTTCAATACAAAGAATTCCACACAACTAAAACTCACGGGCATCGCTGGATAGGAGAATGCGTTGTAACACCTGCACCATTCGTGGTTGTAACTAGACCTAAATTATTTAGGCGTAAATTGCACCAAGAAAATTATTCAAGGGTGGAATTTTAAAACGGCAAGGTGGGACGGTAACACCATTCGGATTTCGGTCAGGTGATTATGTTCAAACTAGCAAAAAGGGTGAAATAATTCGTGGTTGGATTGGTGGTTTTACTAATTCAGGGAAAACAAAAAATGTCTCAATCTATGACCACAACTGGTCACGTATTGGTCAATTTAACCCCAATAATGTCAAGTTAATAAAACGAAGTACAAGATTATGCGTTGTTGCGTAAGCTATTGCTTGTGCCGGTTGCTGTCCTCCTCCCTCTTCTTGCTGTGCAAGAAAATGGTCGCAGGACGCAACCGGCACAAGCCCGCAATTCCTCCCGACACCGAATCAGAGATTTCGGTGTGGGACTCCTCGCGGTTCTAGTTGATAACTTAGATTTTGATAGCATTCGCAGACAATTTGAAGTCAATGCAATCGCCCCTTTACGGTTAACTCAGGCTTTATTAAATAATTTAAAATCTGGTGCAAAAGTCGTGATGATGACAAGTCGTATGGGTTCTATTGACGACAACACGAGCGGTGGCTCCTACGGTTATCGGATGTCCAAAG
Source organism: Richelia sp. SL_2_1 (assembly GCA_012033205.1). GTDB lineage: Bacteria > Cyanobacteriota > Cyanobacteriia > Cyanobacteriales > Nostocaceae > Rivularia. The sequence goes on from JAAUSO010000030.1 coordinate 47,598, forward strand.
TGGCTTTATCAATGGCAGGTAAATCCTTATCCCATGACTTAAAATCTAAAGGTATTGCAGTAGCCATTCTGCATCCAGGATTAGTCAAAACCCGCATGACAGGCTTTACCGATTCCGGGATTACCACCACACAATCAGTAAAAGGACTATTGACTCGTATCGATCAATTAAACTTGCAAAATACCGGAACCTTTTGGCATTCTAACGGTGAAATATTACCTTGGTGAGCAGATTAGGGGATTTTAGATTTTAAATACTTCGGCAAGCTCAGCACAAGTTTTAGATTTTGGATTGTAAAATGCTACTGTGTAAATTTAAGATAAACATTCTTTTCCTCTGGGTGCCTTTACGCTAACCGGATGCCTACCTTTGCATTTAAAACATCTTCTACCATCTCATGATAGAACCCAAAATTATTGTAGATTCCCAACACCACAATGCCGAATGTCCCCTTTGGCATCCCCAACAGCAATGTCTTTACTGGACAGATATTCCTGAAGGAAAGCTTTTCCGCTACTATCCAAAGACAGATATTTATTCAGAAATTTATTATGGAGAACCCGTTGGTGGTTTAAGTCTACAAGTTGATGGTTCTTTACTTTTATTTAAGACCAGAGGAACCATCGAACGTTGGGAAGAAGGTAAAATTACTACCATAGTTGAGGAAATTCCCGCAGAAAAACACACTCGTTTTAACGACGCGATCGCAGACCCGATGGGACGAGTTTTTTCCGGTACAATGGCAACTGAGGAAGATAAAGGAAGACTCTATCGTATAGATACCGATGGTTCGATCCATGTAATTTTAGAAGAACTTTTAGTTCCCAACGGCATGGGTTTTTCTCCAGATTTAAAATATTTTTACTTTACCGACTCCGACACCCACACCATCTACCGTTTTGATTACGATCAAGAAACCGGGAATATTAGCAATCAACAAAATCATATAATTACCCCCCAAAATCAAGGAGTTCCCGACGGAATGACTGTTGATGCTGAAGGCTACATTTGGTCAGCTCGTTGGAATGGTTCAAGTTTGTATCGTTACGCTCCTGATGGTTCCGAAGTTTTACGTATACCATTTCCGGCTTTAAAAGTCACCTCCATGACTTTTGGTGGTTCCGATTATAGCGACTTGTATGTTTCAACAGCAGGAGGAAACGATCGTTCTCAAGAAGGTGCCGGAGCCGGAGCGATTTTCCATCTTCAGGTTGGCGTAAAGGGAGTACCAGAATATACATCTAGAATATTTATTTCTTCCTAAAGGAGTCAAACAAAATTATGTGTGGAAGATTTACTTTGACAGCAGAAACGGAAAGTTTGAGGGAAATTTTTCAAATTTCGGATAATAGTAATTGCCAATGGGAAGCAAACCATAACATTGCCCCAACACAAATGGTGATGACTGTTTTATATAACGGAGAAACCAAACAACGTAAATTGCGATCGCTATATTGGGGATTGATTCCCAGTTGGGCAAAAGATACTAAAATAGCAGCAAAATTAATTAATGCCAGAGCCGAAACATTAGCAGAAAAACCTTCTTTTCGTTCCGCATTTAAACACAGACGCTGTTTAATCGTTGCAGACGGTTTTTACGAATGGAAACGTTTAGAAAACAAAAAACAACCATATTACTTTCAGCGACAAGACAAACAACCCTTTGCTTTTGCAGGCTTTTATGTCTTATTAAATTCCAAATAACAACAACAACAACAGCGTAGCTGATATTAAGTTTTATCACTACGCTGTTTTTACGAACATGCTCCTGTGTAGTATATGAATACAATGTAATTAGAAAGATTTAATGTGTAGGCATGAAAGTGCAAAAAGGTGTTCTAAGAGAACATCTAGTTTGGATAGTGTTGGATGATGATTATTTACCTGTTAAGCCAATTCAAAAGTACTTGCATTACCTTGAGTGCGTAGGACGTTCTCCGAATACGATTCAAACTTATGCTTACAATCTCAAACTTTTCTGGGAGTTTTTGAGAGATTCAAAGTTGGATTGGTTAGAAGTCAATTTGGAGGAGCTATCGAACTTTATCCACTGGCTAAGAAATCCCAGCAAAAACGTTTTATCTATTGAGCCACAAGTATCCAGACGCTCGGAGAAGACTATTAATCATTGTCTTACTACAGTTTGTGGATTTTATGAATTTCAAGAACGTATAGGAGCAATTGACGGAGTTGATGCTTATCGTTACCAGCTACAACCAGGACGTAAATACAAATCTTTTTTGCATCATATAAGCAAAGGAAAAGAGGTTAAAACACGATTATTAAAAGTAAAAGAACCAAAAATATTTGCTGGTTGTTTAACACAGTCGCAAGTTAACAGTTTAATAGAAGCTTGTAACACCCAGCGTGATAAGTTTTTGATTCAATTGTTATATGAAACAGGTCTAAGAATTGGAGAGGCGCTAGGACTTAGACACTCAGATATGGTAACAGGTAAAAGCAATGAA
>JAAUSO010000175.1 GCA_012033205.1 Richelia sp. SL_2_1
ACGAGTATTTTCTCAAAGAAACCCGACTTCTAAGATTTTGCGGTTGGGTAAGAAGTCGGGTTTCTACAACAATTTTGGGTTGTTACGGGTATTTTCTCAAAGAAACCCGACGAATGGGATAGTACAATTACTATATTTATGAATCCAAAATCCAAAATGTTCCATCCCCAACCCATAGAACCCGAAGCTGGGCAAGAATCAGTATGGGATTATCCCCGCCCCCCTCGTTTAGAAGATACTGATAAACATATTCAAATCATCTTTAACGGTGAGACAATTGCCGATACCAAGCGAGCAAAGCGCGTTTTAGAAACCAGTCATCCTCCCAATTACTATATTCCACCGGAAGATATCAAAATGGAATATTTAATCGAAACACCGCAATCAAGTTTTTGTGAATGGAAGGGACGTGCTAGTTATTACACTCTGAGAATTGGTGATAAAGAAGCTCAAAATGTTGCCTGGCATTACACTGAACCTACAGAAGCATTTGTATCATTCAAAGATTACGTAGCTTTTTACGCTCACGTCATGGATGCTTGCTATGTAGATGGCGAAAAAGTTGAACCACAACCGGGTAACTTTTATGGTGGTTGGATAACTAGCGATATAGTCGGACCATTTAAAGGAATTCCCGGTAGTTGGGGATGGTGAGAACAGGTTAAAGGTTAAAGGTCAAAGGTCAACCATCAACTATCCACCATCAACTAACCACCATCAACTAATAACTATCAACTATCTACCATCAACTGTCAACTGTCAACTGTCAACTAACTCTTTATTTTTCAAATATCAAATAAGTTCCTTCTAAACCTTCTAAAATAGTGCGAGTATTGGCTCTCATCATTTTTTGATAGGTATCTGCTTCGCTTCCTGGTAAACCTAAATTCTCGGCAAAAAGCTGTCTTTGAGATATATTTACTTTTGCTTGTTCTGCCACGGTTTTTATTAATTGAGGACTAACTGTTGGCTGGACAAAAATTGTTGGTACACTAGTTTTTTGCAGTGTTTTAGTTAGTAAGTTAACTTTCACATCGGATATTTGTTCTGTAGGACTAATAAACCTTAAAGTTCCTGCTAATTTCAAACCATAAGCACGAACGTAATAAGCCATTGCATTATTAGTAGTAACTAAAGTCCGTTTATTCGCCGGAATCGTTGCAATTCTAGTTTTTATCCAACTATCTAATTGTAAAAGTTGATTCTTGATTTTTTTAGTATTAGTTTGATAAAGTTCGGCATTTTCGGGTATTGATTTAGCTAAATTAATCCCAATTACTTCTACCATTTTTGCCGCATTTTTTGCATTGTGCCATACATAAGGGTCGGCTACTTTTTTCCCATTTATGGTTATCATTAATGGTGTCGGTACGGCAATTTTTGCTACTGGAAGTTTGGTTGCAGGATTTTTACTGCTAAGAATATATTTCTCTAATCCTGGTTCTAAATTGTAACCATTAAAAATAATTAATTTCGCTTGATTTATTGCTTGTTGATCTGATGGAGTTGGTTGATAAATTTTGGGATTAATTGATGGTGAAGTTAAGCAGGTAAGATTAATTGTTTTTGCGGCAATTTGTTTTGTTAAGTCGCATAAAACACTGGTAGTTGCCACAACTTGCGGTAAATTTTTCTCAACTGTAGTTTTAGTTACAGTTGTTGTGTAAGATGAACTATTTGTTGAATTATCAGAATTATTACAACCATAAAATGATACACTAAAAATAATCAAGATAATACGCAAAGCTTTGTTAAAAAGTAGTTTTTCTAACATAAAGTTATAATTAGCACTTGTTTTATATTGCCTCATACTACTTGTTTCTCTCAACGCGAATGATTATTATTGTCATTGAAACAAATATTTTTTCAGCCTTAAGATATCGCAATGACTATGAATACAGTTAATGCATCTTTTGATAAGGAACTTGTCATAGCTTTGATGGGTAAAGGTGGAACGGGTAAGACTTTCACATCACTGGGTTTAATCCAAGGTTTGAGAAAGTTGGATCGAGAAATGATTGTAGCGGATGCAGACACTAATAGATCACTTTCGCGCTATCTTACTGCTCATTATTTGGGATATGGGGAAGAGGAATTAAAGCAACTTCCACTGATAACTCAAGCTGAGCAAGATTTTTACGATTATCACCAACTAGATTCGGAACAAACTTACCGCGAATTTTACGGTACTCCATTCGAGCGAGTTCAGAAATTTTCGGTTGAACCACCGGACTATTTTACCCAAAAGTATACAAAATCCGTTGATGATAAACTCGCTTTGATGTCGGTAGGAACCAGTGCGATGCGGATGGAAGAACTATACTCTACTCGTTGTTCTCACGCAACGTTAAATCCGTTAAAAGCTTGGTTAGCGCTGTCTACAAACGGTATTGTGGTTCTTGATTGTGGTGGTGGTGAGGATTCTGGTAGATTTGGTTTACCTATTGGTGCCAATGTGGTAGTTGTGGTAGTGGAAGCAACTCCCGATGCGATCGCAATTTCGGAGGATATCCGCGCTATTGATGAAGAATTAGGAATTCCGGTAGTTTACGTTTTAAATAAATGTCTCAATCAGTTTCCCCAAGTTGAAGCTTTTGAAGCGGAACACCGAGATACTATTGTGGGTAAAATTCCTTTTATCCCTAGTATTTATGGTAAAAATCCCTTAGAAGTATTTGACGAAATTGAACCTATATTTACACCAATGGTTGAGAAAATCCTCACTCAGAAATTAAGTTCTCCCCAACAACGATGGGAAAGAGTATTAAGATGGCAAGAACGTTTACAGCAACAACGAGAAATGGCAAAAAGTCAACCTTTTAGTTTTATTTCTTAATAATGAATCACAATGATTGATTGCTGAATATTTAGACTATTGCATGAAGCGGTTTCTCCATCTGATTATAAGTCAATATTTCTTTCATTTGAGTTAGTTGGATATTCATGCTATCAAATACAGGAATATCTGTATACTCGCTCAATTCTTTGATATGAAGTGGAGAACTAGAACATATCCCAGAAATTGCGTCAGGAGTTAATCCGAACTTCTGATTTAAAACCTTTAATCCTCCAATAGCACCAAAAGCGTCAGCAGCACAAAAAATTAGTTTATGAATACGTGATTGAACATCACGAGATTGCAGCAACATTGCTGTTTCTCGTTGATTAATACCATCAGCTATTTCTACTACCCAATAATTCTCTTTATTGTTAGCGTATTTCAAATCTAATTTATTAAAAATATCTAACACTTCAGCTTCAGAAATTAAATAGGTAGAAGGATACCCTAGATAAGAAAAATCTGCATAAGGATTTGCTCCAGCATCATTCATATATAATATATCTTTTAAACTTGCAACTCCCGTAACTTTGCAAGCTCTTACACCATATCCTAATGTAGTAAGCGACCAACAACAAGCTACTGCTGCCATACTTTTACCAGAATTCATCGCTGTACCACAAACCAAAATCAGTCTACTTCTAGGATATTTTTTGACCGGAATTTTTGGTGTAATTAAGCAAAAAGATTTAGTATTTATTTTATTCTCATTTTCATCATATACTTGTCCCAAGATTTTAATTCGAGTTGGGTCAATAACTTTGGAATTTTTAGTTTTAACTGTACCAATTACACCAGAGCGTGCCAGCAAATCAACTTCTTCTTCTATTTCAGTGGGAATTAAACCTTCATAATAATCTGGTGCATATCTATTACCAAAAACAAATATCCCTTTAACTCCATCTTGAATTTGATGAATTCTTCCAGACTTATTTTCTAATTCTCTATGTAGACCAATACGACTGACTACACCATAAACTACATCACCAATTTGTGGTAAATCTTCTAAAGGTTTGTAAAATTTAAGGTACTTTGATTCTACTGTATAGGCTGCACTAGGAAGGATAAACCCTTTACTTATTTTTTCATTGATTTTTTGCAACATTTTATTACTACCTACGACCTACAAAAATCTTTCTTTAGAATACAATATCAAACCTAAAATAAAATCAATTATTAAATTTTTAATTCTTAATTTTTTTAATCTTTCAATTCTCCATACTTCGGACTCCACCACCCTTTGGCTGTGTTGAAATAAACGGCTTCTTTGTGTTTACTATCTTGTCTTGCTTTGGAATCAGAACACCGCAACATAGTTTTATTTTGTCCATCTTTTGTGTAACTATATTCTTCCAAAGGTTTCTTACATACCGGACAAGGATACTTAGTAACTTTTACCGGAGATTTTTGATGGGGTGTGGTTTTTTCTGTTTTAGAACCTGGTGCTTGCCATGTTTTGTTATAGTCGTTCCAGAATAAAACAACATTTTCACAACCGCTGACACATTTAAGAAAGTATTTCTTTTTAACTTTACTGCTCTTAATTTTTGCTAGATAATTATTACACTCAGGACAACGAGTTCTAGATTTTTCATATTCACGCTCAGTTGCTGTTGTTTTCTTTCCATTCGATACAGCAATGGGTACAGTTTTCGCTTTTACCAAAGCTGGTGCAAAGTAATCTTGATTCCAACTTGTGAGATATTTCTGCCAAGGTTCTTTTCCGGAAGCAATACTATCAAGAGCATCTTCCATTTTGGCAGTAAATTCAGTTTTTAATAAATCTGGTAAAGCTTTCTCTAAAAAGTCATCTACCTCAAGACCTAAAGTTGTCGGTTGTAAAATTGCTTTTGTTAACTCCACATAACCGCGTTTTTTCAAAGTTGCAATTGTGGGAGAATAAGTACTCGGACGACCAATTCCTTTCCGTTCCATTAATTGAACTAACTTCGGTTCGCTGTATCGTGGTGGTGGTTGAGTCTGTTTCTTCTCATGACCAGCATTTTCTAAAGTTAATATTTGCCCTTGTTGTAAATTGGGTAAAAGTGTATCTTTACTCAAATTTGACCAATATTTAGCATAACCGAGAAACTCCACTACCTGTCCTCTAGCTTGCCAAAGTATTTCACCCGATTGAATAATCACCAAAGTTTTACGTAACTGCGCTGCACGACATTGAGAAGCAACGGCTCTTTTCCAAATCATTACATACAAATCAAACTCATCCGGGGAAAGTTCAACCCGCAACTCAACCGAAGGACGAAATATATTAGTAGGACGAATTGCTTCATGAGCTTCCTGAGCAGTTTTATTACTCCGATGTCTTGCTGCTGTTTGGGGTACATTTTGCGGGTCATTTTGCTCCAACCACTTACGGACGCTAGCGCAGAACTCCGGACTCAACATTACCGAATCCGTCCGCATATAAGTAATTAAACCAGCTTCATAGAGCTTTTGCGCTACTTGCATAGTTTTTTCGGGAGCAAATTTCAACCGCGAGCCAGCAGCTTGTTGCAGAGTAGAAGTAATAAAAGGTGGAGGTGGTTGACGGCTGGCGATTTTCCCTTCGTATTGGACAATTTTATGAGGATGATTTCGCGCTTGAGTCACCAACCGTTCGGCTTCAGCTTCGGAAAGTACACGAGTCGATTCTGCGGTTTCTGATTTCTTGATTATCGTATCGTCATTCTCTTGATTATCTTGCTGTACTGTCTCCGGAGGAGCATTGATCATCCCCTTATAAAAAGCCCGAAATCCTTCAGCGTAATCTACCCAAACACTCCAATAATCCTGGGGTACAAAAGCCAGAATTTCTCTTTCACGCTGACAAATTAAATGTAGAGTAGCGCTTTGAACTCTACCAACGCTTTTTGCACCATTATTCAAAGCCCAAACTAACGGACTTCCCTTGTAACCAACTAACTTATCTAAGCAATCTCTGCATAATCCAGCACCAACCAAATTACTATCAAGCTTGCGGGGTTTAGCCACAGCAGCTCGCACAGCTGCTTCTGTAATCTCTGTATAAACAACCCTTTTCGGTTCCTTTAACCCCAAAGCTTCCTTGAGATGCCACGCGATCGTTTCCCCTTCCCTATCGGGATCTGTAGCCAAAATTACTTCCTGAACCTGATTAACCGCAGCTTTTAACTTACTAATAGTTTCCTTCGCTTGCTGACTGCGGGGGATGTAGCGACACCGCACATTGTGACCATCCATAATAAAGCCCAAAGAATCCTCACCTTCATTACTGAGTTCTCGAATGTGACCGCAACTAGCACGAACAATCCAATCACTTCCCAGAATTTTACTCAGTTTTTTAACTTTACCAGGAGATTCTACTATCAGCAGACGTTTAGGCATGACATCAAGGTTTAGTTAGAGATGCAGTCCCGAAAAATGCTTCGACATTTTACATTACTATCGTACACCGAAAGCTTACCCCGTCCCAATTTGCGGAAGAAAAAAGCAATTTATCTTTAGCTTTTAACCGAAATTTAACTAATTATTAAATAACCCACTTTTTCAACAAACCGAATTTCTTAACACCATAGATTTTAATCACTCATCGGTCATTACCATATTTCTGATTTCTTAAATTCAAAGAAAAATTATCAGAATCAACGGGTATTTCAATAAGAAATATTAAGCAAACAAAGTTAAAATCTTATATTTCAAGTGAAAATTATTTTCCTTGGATTGGCGTGTATGTCTTCAGATAGATGATAAAAACAAATTAAAGCCCAAATAAATCCCAATACATAATTACGAAATATTAACTGTAAAGTTTATTAAATAAATGCTCATCTTCTGAGGCAATTTATATATACTTGATTTTCATATACGTTGAACAATTGAATATGTTGATCCCGGTGGGAATTAATTAAACTATTGCTCGATTTCAATCTATATATTGTACTTTGGAGGAAAAATAATGTCTTTGTCACAAACTACTGATATGGAAAAAACCTACTCATTATTAATGATAAAAAGCTTTTTAATCTGGACATTTACACTGGCAGTATGTTTGCTGGTTGTCGGTTTTCCTTTAGTTGTTTTGATGGCTACGATTGGATGTTTGCTGTCTATTGTTCTACAATCTGTAATGCCTGCTAGCGCGGTTTTGGTTGTAGCCGGTAGTTTAGTAATGTTTAATGTGATGGCAGTAATAATGGCTGCTGGTGTACTAACACTGCGAGGCGTTCATCCCAATCAAATTAAATGGTTAAGCTGGCTGCATGGAGAAGAAGAAGAATTAAACACAAGTGTTTATGCAGCTTGTCCTTTAACTTGCGAAGTTGAATCCCTCAGCTTGCAATAAATTCAATAAATTATAACCATCACAACTAATTCGACAAACAGTGCATTTCTGCCCGGTTCAGCCGGGTTTTTCATTTTAGATTTTGCGGAAAGTTGGGGGTGTAGATGTTCTTCCCCCCAAAGTTTCCAAGACAGATTTTAGATTTTGGATTACAAAAAGTTATGAACTTGGGGTTAATAATAATTATGCTCGATGCCCCATGCCCAATTACCCATTACCTATTACCTATTCCCTCTTCAAATTGTGACAATCGGCTATTGACGAATCACCCCTATGGTAATGACTATTGACTATTAACTAGTGATTTATGACTAATTATGAAGCGAGTTTGTATTATCTTAGGTACTCGTCCGGAAGCGATTAAACTGGCTCCGGTGATTCAAACTTTCCAAGGCTATCAAGGCTTGGAAACTCAGGTGATTTTAACCGGACAGCATCGCGAGATGGTGGAACAGGTGATGGGATTGTTCAATTTAAAAGCCGATCGCGATTTAGAGATTATGCAGCCAAAACAATCTCTGAGCGATATTACTTGTCGTAGTTTGCGTGGTTTGCAAGAATTATTCGAGGAAAACCAACCAAATTTAGTTTTGGTGCAAGGAGACACAACTACAGCTTTTGCCGCAGCTTTAGCAGCTTTTTATCAAAAAATTCCGATTGGTCATGTGGAAGCTGGTTTAAGAACCGATGACTTATTTAATCCTTACCCAGAAGAAGCTAACCGACGTTTAATTTCCCAAATTGCTCAACTGCATTTTGCGCCGACACCTCTAGCTACAGAAAATTTACAACGTTCTGGGGTGTTAGGGGAAATTCACATGACGGGTAACACCGTAATTGATGCGCTGTTGAATGTAGCCAAAAGCGAACCTCCTTGTCATGTACCGGGTTTAGAATGGGGAAATTATCGAGTAATTTTAGCTACAGTTCACCGCCGAGAGAATTGGGGAGAACCGCTTGAAAGTATTGCCAAATCATTTTTACAAATATTAGATAAATTTCCCGATACAGCATTATTGTTACCTTTACATCGGAATCCTACAGTTAGAGAACCCTTACAGGCAATGTTGGGGAATCATCCCCGAATTTTCTTAACTGAACCTTTAGACTACGCTCAACTCGTGGGTGCGGTAATGCGATCGCACTTATTGCTTACTGACTCAGGTGGGTTACAAGAAGAAGCACCTAGTTTAGGTAAGCCAGTATTAGTACTGAGGGAAACAACGGAAAGACCGGAAGCAGTAAGCGCTGGTACAGCCAAACTTGTAGGAACCGATACCCAGACCATTGTCGCTAGTGCAGCACAATTATTAAGCAATCCCACAGCTTATGAAACAATGGCAAGTGCAATAAATCCCTTCGGAGATGGTTACGCTTCCGAGCGGATTTTAGAAATTGTACGGGGTTTTTTAGGAGTTAATTAGGAGTTAGGAATTAGGCAATCCCCAGAAGTCGGGTTTCTATGAGAAACCCGACTTCTCACCCAATCGTCAACATAACTCCTCACTCCATGTCCTTACCGACACGCTGCGCTAACACTCCTCACTCTTCATCATCTGTTACTTCCAACGGTAGCTCGATGACAAATTCCGCACCATTTCCAGGAGAGGAAATGCAGTATAGTTTACCATTATGTTTTTCGGTAACTATTTGATGGCTAATTGATAATCCTAAACCAGTTCCTTTTCCTTCCGGTTTAGTGGTGAAAAATGCGTTAAATAGTTGACCTCTGACTTCTTCTACCATACCGGGACCATTATCTGCAATGCGGATGGCAACTTTTTCTTCGTCTGCTGAAGTACGGATAGTAATAACATTGGGATTTTTTTCAATTTCTGCGTAACTTTTACCTTCATTGGATTCGTCTAAAGCATCAATTGCGTTTGCTAACAAGTTCATGAAGGCTTGATTTAGTTGTCCGGGATAACACTTAACAAGAGGTAATTTTTCGTACTTCTTAATAATTTGAATTGTGGGACGCTCAGCTTTCGCTTTCAAGCGATGTTGCAAAATCATCAAAGTTGTTTCAATACCTTCGTGAACGTTAACCGGCTTTTTGTCAGCAGTATCAGTGCGGGAGAAATTCCGCAAAGACTGCATGATATCGCGAATTCTGTCAGTTCCCAATTGCATAGAAGTTATCATCTTGGGTAAATCTTCTAAGAGATAATCTAAATCGATTTCTTCTTGGAAAATTTCAATTTCTTCCGGTGGGGAAGGTACGTTAGTCTGGTAAAGATTTAACAGTTGTAGCAAGTCTTCGATATATTGATTAGCTATGGATAAATTACCAGCAATAAAACCAACGGGATTATTGACTTCGTGAGCAACACCTGATACTAATTGTCCTAAAGAAGAGATTTTTTCCGTTTGTACTAATTGGGCTTGAGTTTGTTGGAGTGTTTCCAGAGATTGCTGTAATTGCTGTGATTTTTCTTGTTCACGAGCATAAAGACGAGCATTTTCGATTGCGATCGCAGCTTGTGAGGTGAGTAGTTTAAGAATTTCCAAACGAGAGTTGGTAAATGCACCATTAACTTGGTTGTTTTCCAGGTAAATAATACCAGTAAACTTACCTTGGTAGAAAATGGGAGCGCATAAAACCGATTTAGGTTGTTCTCGGAGGATGTAGGAATCTTCTTTATAAATCCCTTCTTTGGTTGCGTTGTTGAGTACCACAGGTTGCTGAGTTCTGCTAACGTAGTTGATCACGCTCAAGGGGATATCTTGACTTTCTTCTATTGGGGTTGATTGTAATACAACAAAATCGCTATCTTGGTCATTATCAATGGCTTCAATAAACAATTGATTGTTTTTGAGTAAGATGAGACAACCCTTTTGAGCGGCTGCATTTTCGAGAATAATAGATAATAGTTTATCGAGGAGATTATCTAAAACAATTTCACTGGTAATAGCTTCCGAAGCCTTCATTACCGTAGTTAAATCGAGAATACTATTGCTGTTACTTGATGAGTCCAACATTCTCGCAGAATTACTTACAATAGTTCTGCTGATATCTTGTGATGGTGTGCTAGTTTCGCTGCGAATAATTAAATTAGGATAACGTTCTTCTAAATCTTTAACCTTAGCGAAAGCACCCCAACGAATATAACCATAATAAGCATCAGTCATGTAGGTTTTAGCAATTTTATCTTTACCTAAATTGAGATAAAACAGTGCTGCAAGTTCGTTACCTAGTGCTTCCTCTTGAGTATATTCATTTTCCTTCGCACCAATAATAGCGCGGTCATACAGATGCATGGCTTTGATATTTTTGCCAAAAATTCGCGCTTTTTCAGCTTCGACTAAATCGTATTTATGTTGAAAATTACAAGCCGCATGATGCGCCCATTTTTGCATTTTCTTTTGATTTGCAGCGACTTTTTTGAGATATTGCTTTTGTTCAGTTGATGTGACGTTTTTATAATTAGCGAGGAGTGCGAGAGAGTAGTAATAATTGTTGACACAGTATAGATAAAAGCCTGGGTTACTTTCTTGGTATTTTTCAGTTATGCGAGCATTTTCAATTGCTTTTGTATAATCTTGAAAGAAATAACTTAGAATATTTTTAGTAAAATAAAACGTACTTAACCAAGAAGAATTATTGCCTAAACCAGCTATCATTTCGGCTTCGTCAAAAACCTCGTTTTTCAAAATATTTTTTATAGATAGACTTCCTTGAAAATTTAAAATTGCTTGTCTTATCGAACTGATAGAATATGCTACTGATTCCAGTTTGCTATGACGCATAATTTTAGCATAATTATGTATCTTTTGCTCAATTATATCTAGATTTACTGTGCTACAAAATAAATGATAACTTAAACTCCAAGCACTGTAACCCGAATACTCGATGTCTCCTGTTTCTAAACTATGTTGCATCCCATCTTGCATAGGTAGTATAGTGTCTTTTATGATTTCTTTATGATGTCTAATCATTGCATTAAAGACAAAAACTACTTTAGATTTTAAGGAATTAGCCTCTATTTTATTAAGTAATGAAAGACCTAATCGTCCAAATCGATAACCTGTTTCAATTTCTCCAAACTTATCACATATAATAGCACCATAAAGACTGTAACCATAAGTAGCAGCCTTTGAATTACCATATTTTACTGATAGTCGAACCATTGCTAATATTGCCAGAGCGAAATGCAAAGAACCTGCTTGGCTCGAAGCAGGAGCAAATAGCATTAATATTTGCATAGCTGCAAGTTTATAAGGATCAGTCATTTTTGGCAAATAGGCTAAATCTTCAATTTTTTTACCTAATAAAGTCAATTTAGTTTGTGCAAATGCTGCCATAAAATGCTTAATACGGGGTTGAGCAGGTAATCTTACATCAAGAATTTTCAGAACCTGAACTCCAATTTCAAGAGCTTCTTCCAGATGATTTTGTACTATGCAAGATTGAATTTGTATTTCATATATCTTCACTTGATCTAGAATATTAGAAACGTTCTGTAAAAGAATATTTCCTAACTTTTTTGATTGTTGAAAATCACCTTTTAAATATTGTGCTTCGGCAGCTTCAACATATAAATCAAACGTAAGTTGATAGATACTTTGCCAGCTATCTGGTTTCAAAAGTTCCAATCCTAAATTCAAGTACTTAACAGCAGTTTCATAAGCTGTGGCTGTCTTCGCTTTCTTCCCAGCTATTAAATTAAGTTTTGCTAGCTCATCTTTTTCTGCTTGTTCCGTTATTAAATCAATCCCAACATTTAACTGATTGACAATATCTAAAATATTTTCTGAAAGTAATTCTGGTGGCGTTTGCTTTAACAATAGTTGACCGATTTTAAGATGAGTTACTTGTTTTTCTGATTCAGGAATAAACCCATATGCCGCTTGCTGCACTCTATCATGTAAAAATCTATAACCAACTTCAGTAATATTTGATTTTAAGTTTTTTGGATAAAATTTTTGATTATTTATATCTATATCTTGCTCATAGTGTTCTATATCTTCGTCAAATACTAAAGGAATCTTATAAGCTTCGCTCAAAGGTAAAATTAATCCAGCTTGTAATGCTGCATCTAATTGCTTGGCAGTAGTGACGAGAGATTTTTGATTTACAATTGACAATACTTCGAGCTTAAATGTATCTCCAATACAAGCAGCTAGTTGCAATACTTGCTGTGTAGATTCTGGCAACTTTTTAATTCTATTGGCAACCAAATCTACTACGCTTTTATCAGTGATGCCTATAGCTTGAATTTGTTCAATATCCCAATTCCACATTCCTTGATTTTTCTGTTTACTCATTAAGGAAGTGAACGGAGTAAACTCGAATTTTAACAGATTATCTTGATAAAGTGCTTGCAGTAATTGAGTGATAAAAAAGGGATTTCTGCCAGTTTTATTACAAATTAACTCTGCCAAAGTATTGACTCGTTCCGTATTATCGTTTAAAGTTTCCGCAACCAACTGAGTTACATCTGCACTCTCCAGTGGTTGTAAAACAATGTTATTAACAATTGCATGATTCTTCTCTATTTCTTCTAAAGTTTGAATTAAAGGATGAGCGGGGTTAACTTCATTATCACGATAAGCCCCAATTAATAGTAAATATTTGCTTTCGGGGTCAGCAGTCAATATTTGGATTAACTTTAATGTTGCAGAATCTGCCCATTGCAAATCATCGAGAAAGATAACTAAGGGATGTTCTTTTTTAGCAAAAAGGTGAATAAATTCGCTAAAAACGCGATTAAAACGGTTCTGCGCTTCCGTTCCACCAAGTTGCGGTACTTCTGGTTGTTTACCGATGATTAATTCTACTTCTGGAATTACATCAATAATTACTTGTCCATTTGCACCAACAGCAGTTAATATTTTATTGCGCCATTTTTCGAGATGAGTTGTACTTTCTGTAAGTAATTGTTGCATCAAGCTGCTAAAAGCCTGAATTAATGAAGCGTAAGGAATATTGCGCTTGAATTGATCAAATTTACCGCTGATAAAGTAACCGCGTTTTTGGGTGACGGGTTTATTAACTTCATAAACTACGGAGGATTTACCAATTCCTGAATAGCCAGAAACAAGCAATAGTTCGCAACTTCCTTTACTGACTCTTTCAAAAGCATCCAGAAGTTTAGTAACTTGAGTCTCTCTACCGTAAAGTTTTTGAGGAATCAGTAATTGACTCAATACATCTAATCTTCCCGGTGGGAACTCGATAATCGTTCCGGTTATTTCCAACTGTTCGCGACATAGTTCTAAATCCGCTAAAAGTCCTTTAGCTGTTTGATAGCGGTCTTCGGCATTTTTTGCCATTAACTTTTCTACCACATTTGCGATCGCGTTGGGAACTTCTGGATTTAATTGTTGAATTGCAACGGGTTGCTTGGCAATATGAAAGTGAACTAATTCTAAGGGATCGTTACTTTGAAAAGGTAATCTTCCGGTAAGCATTTCATAGAAAGTTACACCGAGCGAATAAAAATCGGTACGATAGTCAAGAACCCGATTCATTCTCCCAGTTTGCTCTGGGGACATATAAGTTAATGTCCCTTCCAGTTGATTGGGGTTAGTTAATTGCAGTTTTTCTTTGCCGAGTCTTGAAGCGATACTAAAATCGGTGAGCCTAACTTCTCCTGTTTTAGGATTAATAATAATATTATCAGCTTTGACATCTTTATGAATAATATTATGAGAATGCAGGGATACCAAAGCTTTTGCTAATTGCAATGCAATATTTAAAAATTCCAGTAATTCTAATTTTCGGTGAGAAAGTACTTGTTTAAGAGACTGTCCCCCGAAATCTTCCAAGACAAGTAGCAACCGATTTTGCTCAGTCTCAAGCCTTAATATTTTGACGACACCTTCTAAATTAAGATTTTCAGTAATTTTGTATTCGTGCTTGAGACGAGTTATCGCATCTAAAGTAGGATAGTCTTCCTTAAGGATTTTAAGAATGACTTTTTCCTGGTTTAGATGCGATGTACCCCGATAAATAATAGTGTTGATTCCCTCATAGATGACTTCGGTAATGTCATAACCGGGAACCAAGGTAGATGTGAGCATTACACAATCCTTCCTAAAAGATTATAAATATGTTCTGTATATCTAGGGTTCCCAAATATTCAGTTTTTTAAACACTTATGAGAGAATTTGGTTGAAAATTTCAAATAAACTTTGACCAAAAAAATGGGATACAAGCCCCGTCCTTTTAGGACGGCTTTGTGATAATATTGAAACAAAGTCGGGATAGGGCATTGCCACGACTCTAAACGGACACAGAGAGAAGGTAAGACTGGTTCTCC
>JAAUSO010000176.1 GCA_012033205.1 Richelia sp. SL_2_1
CCTTCGGAGTTCATGGTTGAAACTTCCCGTCACTGTACGTTAATAAGGATAGCCGGTCATCGCCCCACCGATTGGGTTAATTCGGATTAGTTGGAAACGTAGCATTAATTACAAAAACAGAAAAAAATGTTCACTGATAAAAATATAAATGCTAGAATCAGTATGGATGTGATAATCCGAAAAACAACACAGCCAAAAGGTTAGAAATGCCTGCCATCGTTAAACTACAACTATCTTTACAAGCGTTTGCACAAGCAATTTCTTCTTTAGATTTAGAAGAAAAACGTCAACTTCAAGAAATAATTGAACAACAAATTTTTGAAGCTGAAGAAGCCCAATATGAAGACGATGTAGAGACACAGGAAGAAATTAAAGTAATTCGGGCGGAATATGCACTTGGTGAATCAATAACTATAGATGAATATTTTAAGAACCGCTCAAATCAAGCATGATGAGTTACACCGTATCTATTTCAAAATCAGTACAAAAGCAGATTGACAACTTGCCAAATGATATAATCGATCGCACGGTGGAAAAAATTCAAAAATTGGCTTCAGAACCACGTCCCGATGGTGTTGTGAAATTAAAAGGTTTCGATAACGAATATCGTATCAGAGTTGGTGATTATAGAATTCGTTACGAAGTTGATGATGAAAACCAACTCGTACAAATTTTGCAATGTAAGCATAGAAAAGATGTTTATAAAAAGGGTTAATTCGGACTAGTTTAAGTAGTAATATTAAATAATAAAAACCCTACCAATTTAATTGATAGGGTTTTTGTTGTAAGTTATTGTAATTTTTTAAGAAAACTAATAATTTCGATAAAAACCTCGAACCATAGAAACACCCCAATTGACCATAAATTCACCCGTGCATCCGTAACCAAATTGCTTCTTCATTTCCATAGTTACTTCATTTATAAAAACGTCTTTAGCTACACCTCCGACATCATTACCTTGAAGAATTGAGGAAATAGTTGTAAACATTCTAGAAGATGTTTTATCGTTTGTTCGGGATTACAGAAAGGAACCTGGGCTAATGCAATCAAAAATTTATTCGCAGGATTTACATAATTTGCATAAAGTCTGTATCGAGATGTTTGGGAACCATAGTTAATAACTTTAATATAGGCATATTTATCCACTGCAACAGGTTGTGTAATAACTAATTCCGTTTGTGTCCCCGAATTCTCTCCTTTAGTCAATAGTTTTCCATTGCTAGAATCATAGACATAAATATCAAAATCTGATCTACCACTGTTATTTTTGAGCGTAAAAACTCCAAAGGTATTAGCGGGAATTTTATATTGATACCGTGCAACACCTTTTGAATTTAAGTTTTGGTAATAGTATGTATCATCTTCATGCTCAAATCTAGTAACCTGCTGAGAATTCGCGATACCTGGAGAAACAAAACATAAACCTAATGCTGCGATACCTGCAATTAATTTATTCATTTGACTATTTCCTTATTTTGGTTGAATAAAGCAAGCGTTATTTTCAAATTCAGAATTATCGAAGCAATATATTTTCCAAAGAAATTAAATCGGGATTAAAGCCTTGATTTAACTGTTCTCTAGTATTTTCAATTAGCAGAAGTTGCTTATCTATATGCGCGATTAAGCGATTACCATTAAAGCATGGACTCGTAAAAATGTATCGATAATATCGCCAAAAATAGGAAATATTCCTACCACTACATCAATAAAAGTAAGAGCTACAATCATTAATTTATCCTCATTATCCGCTCGTACTTTATAAGATTGCAATAGTAGCCAGATGCCCATTATTCCTGTATACATTCCACCTACTCCAGGAATCGCTCCAAGCAAAGCATCAAGTCCAACCTGGTCAAATACTAAACCCTCAGATAATTTAATAAATTTCTGAATTTCATTTTTAGTTTGAATTAAACTTGCTTCATGAGCTTCAATCTTGACAGGCAAAGATTTTTTGATGTCCATAATTAGTAGTAAATGTTTCGTGTTTTCTTGATTTCACATATTTAATTTAATTGCATGGTGGAAAGAGATATTTCCACTTTTAAAAATATCTTTATGGATTTAGTAAGTAGACAATTAAATATAAGATAAAACCTCACCCTCAATCCCTCTCCTTAATAAGGAGAGGGAAGCCGGAGGCAGGGTGAGGTTTTATATTTAGTACTTTTTTCAAAACAAAGTAAATAGCATATTCCACCTATAGTATTTAATTGTGATCAAGCAAACAAAAAACCCAAAATAAGGTTAAAAATCGAATGGGAAATCTACATCGAGTCATGGTTATAGCTGATGGTGATAACGCTTTTATGGCAGCACAAAGTTTTAATCGTAAAATAAACTGGCATAAAATGCGGGATTATTTAGCTGACCCCAAAGAAGGTAGAGAATTAATTGAAATGGTAATTTATTTTGGTCTACCTCCCGCAAAAGAAAGATTTGAGGAACAACGAAAAAGCAAAGAGAAATTTATCTACTGGGCAAAAAGTAATGGGTTTTTAATTGTTACTAAAGAAGGTAAAGCTAAAGGAGATGATTACGAAAGTAATATTGATGTGGTCATGGCAATAGATGCTATGGAATTAACTTTAGAAATCAAACCAGATATTGTGGTTTTAGTAACTGGTGATTCGGATTTTGCCTATTTAGCACAAAAGTTGAGAAGACGAGGAATCAGAGTTGAGGTTGCTTCAGTCGAACAATCATTAGGAAGCGAATTAAAGAATGCAGCTAATAGTGTAGTGGATTTATTAGAGGTATTTGATACATTTGAGCAACATAATTCTAATGATGATTTTTACAGAATTGGTCATGCAAATGTTTTTGATGTATGAATGCATAATTTTGGAATAAATAAAAAAGAGGAGGAGTTACTTATGGGAATGATAAATGGCAAATTAATCAATCAAAAAACAAATCAGTTTGATGAAATTACGCAAAATATTCAATATATCAATCAGCGTTGTGAGTATTTACAATCTCAATTAACTCATATTAGCAGTCAAGATAACCTGCAATACTTACAAAAACTCGAACAGCGAATAGGTTTCTTGGAAAAAGTGACATCAAAGCAATCAAAGCAAATATCATTTATCAAAATAAGCAGCATTATTGCGTTACTTTTTGTGTGGTCTATTTGCAGTATGAATAATCAATCAGAAGATGATAATAGTCAACTGCAAACACAAGCACACCCCAAGCTGGTAAAAGTCCTATGAATCTTACGTATTGCACCAATGTTGTGAAGCCTTCATAACCGCCTCGAAATAAATTTCAGGGCTGCGTATAAAAAGTACGTTAAAACGTACTAAAAGCCTTGCTCAGTCTTCTTTAGAAGACTTAGTTTATTAGCCTGGGAATTTATTCCAAGGCGGTTTACGAGGGAAATTTAAAATTACCATTAGCCGAATAATACGAACAAAATGAGGTTAGAAAATGAGAGCGATTGTTAACGGTAAACTGGTTGATTTACCAAAAGGAGCAACCGTTGAAGAATTAAGAAAAAAACTGCCAGAAATTGGTCAAGATGATGTGATGGAAGAAGGTTTTACTGGTACTCGTCCTTTGAAAAATAACGAAGCGTTGAAAGAAGGCTCAAAAGTTTGGACTGTACCCAAGATTGTTAAGGGAATGATAAATAAGTAAAAAGTAAAAAGTAAGAAGTAAAAAGTAAGAAGAAATGAGGTGAATTATGGCAATTACAATTAGTCAAGATAAATCGGGATTTAAACCTAGTTCGCGAATTATAGAAGAACTCAAATTATTAGAAAAAGTTGCCAAAAATATAATTGTCGGTAGCAAGACTGTAGATGATGTAAGATATACCGCTATTTTGATTAAGGGAATGCCTTTATCTTCTAAAAAGTTTAAAGTTTCTAATACGGATGTTTTGTTCCTATTACCATCAGATTATCCACGACTTCCTCCCATTGGCTGCTATCTCAATTATCCCTGGAACACTGTAGGAGAAGGAGACCATCATTTTACTAGACAAAGTTATTACGGCGCGCCATTTTTAAGCGAACAAGGATGGTATTGGTATTGCGTGGGATTGGGAGGAGGTTTTAATCACGATGTCTGGTTAAATTCTTGGAGACCTAGTAATAATGCTGAAAACGGTCATAATCTCACTACATTATTCGTAACAGCACGTCATGCGATTAATAGTGACGATTAACTAAGTAAGAAGTAAGAAGTAATAAGTCGGATATTTCTTTTTGTAGGGTGTGTGACGGTTAGGATAATTTATCACTTCTAACAAAAACATTTGAAATTACCTTCACGCACCATAAATCTAACAACTAATAATTACATACAACAATGAATACTGAAATTTCTCTACATATACCACCAAAAATGTGGTCTGATTTTCAACAGTCAATGCTTGAATCTCGGATGTTGAATGAAGAGGTAATTGGGTTTTTATTTTGCCAGCGTCATCAGGTTTCAAAACGCAAAATTCGATATATTCCTAAAACTTGGGTTGTTCCTACTGCTGAATGCTACGAACATCAATCTACTGATGGTTTGGTATTGACGCAACATTTTCATTCCTATTTATTAGAAAATCACATAACACCCGGTTTGGATATAGTTCACATTCATACTCATGCCGGTCAAGGTATTCCCGACTTTTCTTATGTCGATAACCGCTATGAGTCCGAGTATGCAAGATTTATTGCTTCTAGTTTTCCTAAAAAGCCTCGTTTGATTTCGGGAGTGTTTGACGAAAATTTACAATTAGGCAAGTTTCGGATCTGGAATAGAAGAGGAAGAGAGTTTGAACGGGTTAAATTTTGTAATTCATTATTTGCAATCTCAAATTCTCAAGATATTACCAATAACCCAGATTTAATGTTTACTCGTCAACAAATCTTTGGAGAAACCAATCAAAAGACTCTTAATCAACTAAAAGTAGGCTTAATTGGTTGCGGTGGAATTGGTTCAATTTTCGCTGAATTATTGGGTCGTTTGGGTGTAAAGAATTGGGTACTAATTGACCCCGATAAATTGGAGACAGTCAATCTTAATCGAATGACTGGTGCAACCCAAGAAATGGTAGAACAAAATTGGTATAAAGTACATTATGTCAAGCACCTTATCAAAAAAATCTATGCTCAAGTTTCTCACGTTAAAACTGTACCAACCATAATTGAAAATGAATTAGCCAAACAAGAAATAGCCAGTTGCGATTTAATTGTAGTCGCCACTGACAATCATCTTTCTCGAAAAACTGCTCAAGAATTAGCATTGCAATATATGCGTCCTTTGGTGTGCTTGGGAACTCACATAGAGGTAAAACCAGATAACACACCGCGAATGTATTGCAGAATTACCGTTCCTCCTATGGGTGGTGATTGGTGTTTAATGTGCGGTAATATCATCAATCTCCAACGCGCTGCTTTAGAATCTGCACCAGCGCAAATTAATCACATGGCTGCGGGTGCAGGCTATTTAGAAGGAGTAAATGACCCCTCAGTATTCTGGTTGAATAGTATTTGTGCAAGTACCGCTGTGGGAGTAATTCATGGGATGGTAAGCGGTTTCTTGAATGTAGATTCTGGGATTGATTGGATTTATGAGTTTCCCGGTAGCGACTGGCGCAAAACTGATACCAAGTATTTACAGACGGATGATTGTTATTTTTGTGGAATGAATAGTTCGGTGAATATTGTTCAAAATTCGGATTTTGATCATGAAGATTTTATTGTTTGGTAATCTTGCTGTGATTGCCATCATGACATTGTTTTGTTTAACTCAATCCGTTCGTATGGGAACTATACATTTTTAAACGCAAAGTGACGCGGAGGTAAGCGCGGAGGAACGCAGAGTTTTTCAGCACATACTCCTTACTCTTTATTGATGGAAAACGCCTATTCCACTTCTATGTCATAGTAAATCAGTAACCGAAGAGTTTATTATTGTATGCAAAGTTACCAAATAAAATTAGAAGGTGATGTGTTGCACGTTGGTTTTAATCGTAACATTCCCGCCCAGGGCGATCGCATTGCCAAAGATGCACTAGAAAGAATAACTCAAATGATTGATTTGGGTGAGATTTGTGGAGGAAAGCGAATCTTAATTGATGGTCCGCAATCAGTTCCCGTTGCTTATATTCTTTCCCACAAACTGGTTCATTTATACGAAGCAGTAGCCGTACTCGACCCCAAGTTAGGTAGTAAAATCAGTACGATTGATGGTACTATCAGGCACAAAACCTATATAGTCACCTCCGTACACGGTTCTACGGAATATCAAGTCGGAGATTTGATTGAAACCACAGAACCCCAAAAAGAGCGATCGCGCATCAAAGTAGTTTTATGTGGACCACCGCAATCAGGTAAATCATGTTTGCGGGATGGTTTGAAGAGAGCTATTTTAGCTCATGTCAACGCACCTTATCCATATATAATCACGGCTTGTCCAGATGGGGAAGGTTCATGGCATCAAGAAGCTTGCGAAAATAACGCATCATTAGCACTAGATTGCAAGCACAATAATAAAGCACCAGTAACCCCAGAATTTGCGGAAGAAGCAGCTAAATGGGTCAAGAGCGCTAATCAATTAATCAATATTATCGATGTTGGGGGCAAAATTACCGATGAAAATAAGACAATTATGCAACCAGCAACCCACGCAGTTATTTTGTCGGGAGACACGAGTAAATTTGCAGAGTGGGAAGATTTTTGTCAAATTTTGGGATTAAAAATAATTGCTAAAATTCACAGTCAGCTAAATGCGATAAAAGATGAAGTTTTATTTAGTAAAGATTGGCAAGAGAATACAAGTGAATTATTGGAAACTACCGCTTTACTTACAGGAAGCGTACATAGTTTAAAGCGAGGGGAGAATTTATCGACTCGTCCGATGGTGAAAGCCTTAGCTGATGTATTGATTCATTTGACGAAATGTTGAGGTAATCTTGCATTTGAGCAAATCTTAAATTAATCCAAAACAAATCATTATTTATTAAAAATAAGATTATTGTTGAATCTAGTATTTAATACTTAATTATGATTTTGATAAAAATGTAGCTTGGAGAACAAATTTAGATAGCTCATACCTTATTAAAAAATAATAGAAGTCTAAAACTTGGTGTCTACAAGCATAAATACATAGTCTTTGAGTAGCTTTTAGATGTATGAAAAATAAAAATTACACAGTAATTACCTTTGCTCCCGTGCAGGGGTTTATCGAAAAGTCGCGAAAGTTGCGAGATTTGTATGGAAGTTCTTATTTACTTTCCTATATTTCTTGGGTGATTTGTAATGCTGCGGAACAACATAATTGTAAAGTCATTTCTCCAGCTTCGATAAATGTCACTCAGGGAATGCCGAACCAGATTATTATCGAAGGTAACTTCCCAGAAAATGAAGCTAAATCGGTACTCTTAAAAGCCTGGAAATGCATTACAGAGACTTGTCGAGAGTGGATTGAAAAAAACATCGAAGTCATTGAAGACGAGAAAGTTGATTATACTCCTTGGAGAAGAACCTGGGATTTGTGGACGAAATATGCATGGGAATTCTTCTGGGTACAAGGTAATATTGGTGACAGCATCAGCAATGTTCGAGAAAATTAAACGAAAAAAACGCGGACGCGATTGGACTGGGATAAACTGGCAGGGTGAGAGTTCTACCCTTTCCGGTGCAGATGCGATCGCATATCCAAAACTCGGGTTAATTTCCGATCCTCGCAAATATAATTACCAGCAAGAAAAGAAGGATGTCACCGCTTTTTATCAAGCACTCAGCGAGAAGTTGGGGGAATCATTGATCGATCCCAAAGAAGAACTTAGCATTCCTGAATTAATCAAGCGAATGATTACCTATGAGACTGTTTCTAATCAATTAATTGAGAATTTTAGAAACGAGTTTGGTAAAAATGGAGCAAATATTGACCCATTAATTAAAGAAATTCAGCAAGTATCCAATGATTTACAACCTTCTTCCTTCAAAGACTTAAATCGTCATAAAGAGAATACGACAGTTACCCAAGAGCAACAAGAAAGAGGTTTTCAAGGTTGGTTTCAAGGAGATGGTGATAAAGCTGGTGACTATTTGAAAAAATATCCTCACAAAACTAATGATTTTAGTAAAGAGATGCGTAATTGGGGTAAATGGTTTAAAAATAAACCGTTAAAATTTGGTCGTGTTGTTTATGCAGGAGGAGATGATTTTTTAGGTGTCTTTTATGATAGAGAAGATTCGGGAGATAAATTAGAACCAAAGTATTGTGTGGATTGGTTTGAGGATTTTAAATCCAAGATTTGGCATCAAAATAAAACCACTAAAGAAGAACAAAAGAAAATAACAGTCAGCGTCGGTTTTGTTTGGGCTTTTCGAGGAATACCCCAACGAGATATACTACAGCATTGTCGGGAAGCTGAAAAATCTGCAAAAAATAATGGACGCGATCGCATTGCTTTTCGGATTTTATTCAACAACGGTAATCACTTAGAATGGGTGTGTCCTTGGTGGCTATTAGAAGCTGGTTTGCTATCAGGTTATCGCGATCGCGATAAAAACGAAGGTAAAGCCAAACAAAATTGGACGCATATATATAATGATGTCGCAGTTTTAGAATCCCGTCACGCTTTTGATGATGGTTTAGATATTGCATTGGGCTTATTCGAGATATATTTTCCTGACTATATAGATGTAATTAAAGACAAGCAATTACACCCTAACGATGCGAAGTTAATAGAAATTAGTGCAGGGATTTTAGGGGAAGAGCGGATGTATTATCAAGAAAACTCAGCACAAGTAGACCAAACCAAAGTCAACAAAGCTTTAACCAACTGGATAATTAACCTTGCAAAAGTAGGATTTCATTTATGTCAGCAGTAAAAACTACTCCTAATACATTGGAAAAATCGAAAGATATTCCTCCTCGCTATCCATTTGCCCATTTAATTATTATTGAACCCTTGGGTTTACTTTACGGTAGTTCGGGAAGATTTCTCTCACCAGAAAACTTAGTTGGACGCTCAGGAAGTAGCTTTCCTCCTAGTGCTGCGACTTTATCGGGTTTGTTTGCAGCTTCTCAAGATGAAAATGCAGATATCCGCGATTTGATGTTAGCTGGACCATTTTGGGGAGATGTAGATGAATTAACCTCATCCGAACAAAATTTTTACGTACCAACTCCAAAAAACTGTTTAGTTAAAGATGGAAAAATTGTTGATAAATTAAGTTGGAATCGCGAACTTGAAGCTTGGAGAAATAAAAACAATGAAACTCCGGTAGGTAAATATGATAATAATACTTGGTTAGCAATTAATCATTGGAATAATCCCAAAGAAGTTAAGAAAAATCCTTGGAAGTTTTTAGCCCATTTGCATCCACGTTTGGAATTGGAAGAAAGACACGTAATTAGAAATCACGAAGAACAAGGAAGCTTATTTCTAGAAAATTCGGTTCAGATGGAAACTGGTACTTGTTTGGTTTATCTTTCCAACACCGAATTAAAAAATGGTTGGTATCGCTTTGGTGGTGAAGGACATATGGTTGATGTAAGATGCGAACCTATTTCTCAATCACTTTCTGAATTGCTCAATAAACCCGTAGGAAATACTTTTGCATTAATTACCCCTGCGGTTTGGGGTTCCAATCGTTTATCTAAGCGAGTACCTGTTTATTTAGAAAAACGCGATCGCACTTTTTACGAACAAGAAGAACCAATACCAGAAAATCAAGAAGATAATGTTTGGGAACTAGAAGCGCTTTTTACAGCTCGTCCCATACCATTTCGTTACCGTTTGGGAGGAAAAGGTGACACTAAACTATTATCTCGCGGACGTTACGCAGTTCCTGCGGGTACAGTCTACATCTTAAAAGAACCAATAGATCAACCTTGGCAGAAATGGAGTGAGAACTGGTTTCCCAGAGAAGGACCTTCGTTGAAGCGTTGGGGATGTGGTTTAGCGCTACCTTTGGTTGAGTAATGAGTAATAAATAATAACTATCAACTATCAAATAAAATGTATCACAAAGCTTACGGCATTATTGAAACCTTAGCACCTCTGTATACTGGAGCAAGTGCAGGGGAAGAAACTGGTAATCTTAACTTAATTTTTCGCGACCAATTTACTCAAACGGGGATAATTCCCGGTAGTTCGATTCGCGGGAGATTTCGGGCTGATATGCGTTTAGAAGAAAAAAGTCTAGGAGAAGTTAGAGAAGACCTTACCTTAGTTGAATATTGGTATGGAAAAGATGCTAAACCAGGAAAATTAGATACTACTACTGAAGGTATCGTCAAATTTGAGTATGCTTCCATTTTGTGGCTTCCCGTCTATTGTCCTAACCAACCAGTTGTAAGAGTATCTTGTCCAGCTTTACTCAAACGCTATCAAAAATTAACTGATAAACCAGCACATAATTTTGAACCTTATAGCTATTACGGAAAAACTTCCAGCAAGACTTTATTTTTTAATTTGGGATTTTTACCACTTGAAAATAAAGATGAAATGCTCAAAGAATATATGCCTTCTGAGATTAGTGATGCCGAAGGTTACTTACTGTTAGTAGTTGATGATACAGAGATTTCAATGATTCACGATATGGCACTTTATCGTCAAAGTAGAGTTGCGCTTGAAGACAATCAGAAAAAAGCTAAAGGTGGGGCATTTTTTAATGTTGAAGCTTTACCAGAAGGGACGATTATGACTTTTCCTATAGCATTGCGAAAAACCTTTAATAATAAACCAGTCAAATGGGAAGATTTTATCAATGATTCCAATATGAATGAAACCCAAGAATTCTATTTTGGCGGTTTAGAATCAGTCGGATTCGGTCGTACTCAAGTCACTTTAAAATCTACTCAGCAGTAATTAATTATGACACAAGCACAAACAAATAAAACAAGAGGTTGGCAACCTTATAAACTTGACCATTATGCTCAAACTTTAGTATTACAAAATCGAGATGCTAAAGACATCTTAAATGAATCGCACAAAATGCGAATGTCAGTTGCATATGGTTTAGAAAGGTTTTGGGGAGAACATCTCAGACTTGGTAGAGAGAAACCAGCGAAAGGTAAATATTGGAAATCCGTCTGGGATACATTAGAAGAAATCTTACAAAATGCTGATCTTGTTTTACCAAATGATGATCTAAATTGGGGAGATACTAACAAAATTCAAGCAATGGCGACAAAAATTTGGTCAATGCCAATCGAACAACAACGTATTGCTTTAATAGTATTGACTCAATTATGTGATGCTTTAGTTTGGTGGACTCAACGTTACAAAATCAAGAGTTCAGATAATTCAGATAATTAAAAATTACTAGCAGAAAAATTGTTATGATTCGAGGACTTGGTGAAGTAGCGAAGCAATTCGGTATTGAGACAGAAAGTACAGCTAAAAATGAAAAATATTCTCAAGTAAAATTCAAAAATAATTCTCAACTAAATATGAATATAGAGCAGATACCAATGATGTATCGCGCTCAAGTATCGGGACGTTGTAGTCTACAATTCGCTGGTAATAACGAAGATTTAGAACAATGGCGTGATGAATGGGTATATCCTAATTCCAACAATAATAACGAACCGCGTTATCAACATAAAGAACCCACACTAGGTGTAGTTGATCAAACTTATCGCATTAAAATAGAATTTCCGTTTAGATTATTTAGTAATTGCGGTCAAGATAGTATTCTCCGTCCAGCTTTAGGAAAAAATGGAATCCCTTTTATTCCAGGTAGCAGTATTAAAGGATTATTTCGACGTGCTTGTACTAAGCAGCAAGCTATTAAATACTGTGGGGACGCTAAACAATTAGTTCCGGGAATTTTGCGTTTTCACCGTGCTTATCCCATAGGAGATTGGGCTGGTACGAAACAAGTTTCAATTCGTCGAAATAGGCAGGTTAGTTCTGAAACTCGTTACCGCATTGTTGATGTAATTCATCCTCAACAAAAACGTCAGGTGGAAGGAGGTGGTTCTCCGAAAGCCCTTGCAAGCATTAGTTTTTATCAACCAATCTGTATTTTTGAATTAAGTTGCAGTAACAGCGATATTAACTGGAAGGAAATTGAAGAAATTTTATTGAAAGCATTACAAAATGGAATTGGGGGTAAAACCAGCACAGGCTATGGATTGGGTGGTCATATTCCTTCACAACCTCCTAGCATACCTGAGTATCCTTAAATATTCGTTTTAATGGATTTGGTGTTAGTCCGCTTTTACGTAGTGATGAGCCAGAATTTCGTCCTAATGTATTCAAGGCAACTTTACGAGGTCATGTCAAGCGACTTTTGGGTGGAGTTTGCAATCATGAAAAAGTGATTAAACAAGTAGAAAATAAGTTTTTTGGTAGTTCAGAAAACCCCGGTATTGTAAGTATTTTCTGGGAAGTATGTAAGGAAAATTATAACCAAAACGACCTTACTCCGACTTATGATACCGAGGGAATATTACACATAAATGTGCCATCTAGAGAAGACCTCCGCTTTATCGAACAGGTACTTAAATTCGGCTTTATTATGGGTGGATTTGGTAAATCTTGGCGCAGAGTGTCCCATAAAAAGTTTTATCATAATTATCCCAAGTTAGCTCAGGGTTTACATATTGGTTGTCATTGGGAATGCTTAAACTCTAGTTGGGCAAATATAAACACAACCAAAGAGTTAAATAAATTTTTGGATGATTTATACGAACTTTGCAAGAATCGACTAGGTACAAAACCGCCATCAGCAATGAGTTGGCGAGAAGCTTGGCATCCTAACCGAGTAACAGTTTACAGTAAGGTTGTAAATACATCTCAAGCTGTAAAATTATTTCATGACGATATCTTCAAGACTACTCCAGCAATCGGTGGTAAAAATCAAGGTGATACAAGACCAAAATTCTTCAGTTCAGTCTGGCATCGGATGTTGCCCGTGTCAAACAATCAATACTTAGAAATTGTAACCATATTTCATGGCGATGGGCAAAGCCCCACCGTAGGTGAACGCACTCCTTGGAAACATCAATCACAAGGAAATCAACTGCAAGCATTTATTAAAAGCTTGAAGGAAAAAGGACTACAGCTATCTTGGGGAAAAGAACCGAGATAAAGGCAAGCATCATTAAATATTAACTGTAAATTTTTAGTTGAAAAACATCATGCGTCGCGTAATTTTATCTACCATCGGCACCAGTTTACTAACCAACCAAATTAATCGCGCTAACCCAGAAGAAAAAGATTGGTATCCCCAACTACGCGATAGAGCAAACCTAAACGAACAAGACACACCAGAAACTGTAAAAAAGATTATTTCGACTCTAGAAGAAAGAGCAAATAAGCAGCTTGATAACGTACAAATTCCCCAAATTCGTCGTGCTAGTGCGGAATTAAATGGTATTTACGGTGTCTACCAAGAAGATTTAACTCAAGGAAAAGAAGATTATCATTTTTTGATTGCTACCGATACAATTCAAGGTAAAATAACAGCTCAAATTGTCGAAAATTTTCTCAGAAAACAAGGTTTAACTAACACTAGTATTTATGCTCCCAGCGGTCTTTCTACTATAAGTACAGAAGCATTTTCTGTGGGAATTGATGACTTGATTGTTTGGTTGCAAGAAACTATTCCACCTTTAAGAGAAAGCAAATATAAAATTTGTTTTAATTTAGTAGGTAGTTTCAAGAGCTTGCAAGGTTATCTCAATACCATTGGAATGTTTTATGCAGATGAAATAATTTATATATTTGAAGGTCAAAAATCCGATTTAATTACTATTCCTCGCTTACCAATTTCTGTAGATACTTCTTTATTTAAACCTTACACAATGCAGCTAGCATTATTAGATTCTGGTGCAGGACTTTCTCCCCAAGAAACTAACGGAATTCCCGAAACAATGTTAGGTAAATTTGATGGAAAAATGGTTCTTTCAACCTGGGGGAACTTAATTTGGAATCAGTGTAAAGATGATTTGCTCTCCGGCGATCTAATCCCTTTTTCTAGATTAGAATATCAAGATAGTTTTAGGGCTGACTATAATAAAGTGAAGGAAAAACATAAGCGAGTTAAGTTACAAGAAACTTTGGCTAAAGTTAGCCGTTTATTGAATGAGTCAAATGGTGATACTGCTATTTTGAAACAAGATGGCGGCGGAATAAAATATAGTAAAATTAAAGAATCAAGGGAATATTGACCATTTTAGAATAACTCAGAGCGTTCGAGTTACTTGTGTTTCTTCGCAAGGTCAATTAAAATCTGCATCATTATG
>JAAUSO010000031.1 GCA_012033205.1 Richelia sp. SL_2_1
TGGGGGGAAGAAAGTAATCGATTATTAAAGATATTTAGTATCAACTTTTTTCGGAGAAATTTTAGGATAGAAGGAAGTAAATAAATCAATAAATAAATAACTGTATTTTAAGTATGAACTACTTCATTAAAAAGCTGAGAATAACGTCGTGCTTGGAATTCAATTTTGAATTCTTGTTCTACTTTTTCACGAGCGCGAGCGCGAATTTTTTCTGATGAATTATTTGATAATATCCAAGCAATACCTTGAGCTAAACTGTTAACATCTTTATCTTGAGCTAAATAACCGTTAACTTGATGCTCAATCATATCTGGCATTCCTCCAATATTAAAAGCAACACATGGAGTACCGCAAGCTAAAGCTTCCATTACGGTATTAGGTAAATTATCTTGGATTGAAGCGGCAACAAATACGTCTGCTGCGGCATAAACTAACGCTAAAGATATATCATCATGAAGATTCCCCATATAATGACAGTTAAAATCGCCGTGATTTTTTTCGTCAGGTTGTAAGGAACCGAAAAAAACTAATTCTACCTGATTTGTGTTACCACAAGAGCTTAAATTTTGTAACGCTTTCTCAAGTAAATGCATTCCTTTTCTGTAACTATTTGTTGCAGCACCCGATAAAATTAACTTTTTATCCAAGGGAAGATTCAACCATTTTCTTGCCAGATTTTTGTCAATCGGTTTATATTTTTGGGTATCAATACCGTTGGGAATCACTTTGATTGGATAATCTTTTAATAAATAGCTCCTCCGTGCAACTTTAGCTAACCAATGACTGGGAGTAACGATTGTTAAATCAAGATTTTGCCATGATGCAGCTTTACGTTTCCACACCCAACGAGATAAATCTTGTTCTTTTTTTGAGTCAAGTTGAATACAATCACCACAAGATTTTGTATAACCATCGCAATCTAAACTATATTGACAACCTCCAGTAAATGCCCACATATCATGTAAAGTCCAAATTAATGGTTGTTTAAATTTGGCAATACTTTCAATTTTAAGATAACCACAAGTCCAATGGATATTAATTACGTCTGGAGACAGATGTTTAATTTTAGAATCAATGAAATCTGGAAACCATTGCGTTGAAAAAGTTCCGTAATCGTGTTTGGGATAAAATTTTAATGGTAAATTATCTAAAGTGGGTCGCATTTGATTAAGCCACTTTTCTAATTTATTTGCAGAGCCAATAACGGTACTATCATTACTCGTTTTGTATTGAACCAACATTTGAGACTTAACATTTATATCCTTTAGTCCATTATGCAAGCGAAATGCTGCACGAGCTGCTCCACCACTAATATCAAAAGTACTCAGGATTAAAGGATTCATTATCAGTTGACAGTTATCAGTTACCAGTTATCAGTTAAGCTCTAAACTAGATTAATAAATATCAGCAATTATCTAAAATTTTCCCCATCTTCCTTTTACCCTATTTCCTACTATCTTTTTTAACGTTTTTGAGAACAAAAAGCATAACTATCAAATATTCCATAACGTTTATCTACATAATTAGAAAAATCAACTGTGGTTTGAAAACCCATTTTTTCTAAGAGTTCAAAAATATCAATTCCAAATGTTCTGTATGCTAAAATTTTACCGCGAATTTTGTCGCCGTGATACTCTGGGGGTAATAGATGAATATCTTCCTTTCCTGAAGTGTCAACTCTAACTAAAGTCGGTTTATCGAAAAAGCAGGGAACGGTAAAAATATGATATCCACCTTTTTTTAAAACACGATATACCTCTTGAAAAGCTTTTTTATAATTTCTGATATGTTCAAATACATCTTCTGTAATGACTATATCGAAATTTTCATCAGCGAAAGTTAAATTTTCTATATCTTGACAAAAAACTTTTTCTTGAATTTCTGTTCCTGGTTGAACATCTGGGATATAACTAGAACAGCAATAAGATTTTAAATTATGCAATATTTTATCAAAAGCATCATTCACATCAGCGTTGTAAATGCTTAAATTATTTAACTGCTGATTTGATGAAACCTCAGCTAAACTAGAAATTTTTGGATTTAATTTATCAATTAATAATTTAGCAACGTGTCTTTTTCGAGATGAACTTTTACAAATAGGACAGTACATATTATTCCGCACTGTATTAACATCAATACAAATGAAAATAGTAGAACTACCACAAATATTGCATTTCCCCAGTTGATGATATCCTAAGTTTTGAACTGCAAGTGCTGCTGCTTTACTTACTTTCATGATTCACCTTGATAACTGTTAACTGATAACTGTTAACTGTTCACTGATTTAAGCATTAGGAATTACCTTTTATTTGCCATGCTCCTATAATACCCGGAACAATATTCAGATTCCGATAATCTTGTTCCGATGAACTGATTTTTATGGCTTCGGTTAAACTCCAAGGAAATCTACCAATAAGGCTCATATCACCTTGAATAACATTAAACAACTGCGGTATTTTATTTAAAATATCCAAGTTAATTTTTCTCAAGTTACCACCGAATTTATAAATACAAAATAATTTACCCTGTTTACCCACACACCACTGTTTTTGCAATACCGGTTCGTTCAAATAAACACGGGTTAATATGGCGATCGCCATCAAAATGGGAATAAATATAATCAATAATATCAATGCTCCCAAAAAATCACTCCATCGCTTTATCAACTGATTGAGATAATTAAATTTATGAGAATTTTGGTCTAATTTTTCTTGCTGAAATAAACGCAAAAATACTGTTTTTCCACATTTTCTACATTGATTAGCCCACATTTTAATTTGCTCTAATTCAAGCTGCGAATCTATTTCTACTATTGTCGCTGGAGAAAATTTCAACCAGTCTGCTAAAAATGTTTCGCTTCTATGAGAAAGCAAATGCATCTGTGAAGGTTTACAAGTTCGTTTAACTATCAGTTTTTCATTTTTCAGCTTGATTTTATAACCAAAATTATAGTTACAATAATTAGCCTCGTTATCATTCCAAACATTAGTAGAAGTTTCTAAATTAGGATATGATACTAAATTTACTGATGTTGACCTTTGCTTCTGAATCATAGCTAAGAATCAGTAACCATTGTTAATAAATGATTGGATAATAGGTAAAATTGAATCTGTTACGCGAGTGTTAAATTATTTATTATTCTGAGATTTTGTGAGATTTTATTTTAATATCCTTGGCAGCATCCAATTTTCCAAAAACACATTATAGTAGATGCTGAATAGTTGTTTTTCTATACAGAGGGGTGTGCGAGCCGCACTACAAATTTAAACCCAGTTTTCACAATTGCTCTTTAAGTTTTATATCCCTTTTTAAATCACTATTTTCCAAATCACTAACCACTGTTGCGATATTCAACAGCAATCAGAATTATTCGACACTTTTAAGTATTTATGACTACTATTTTATTTTAACTTCATAAAAACTTAAACCAATCATAAGTTTATTTACTTAATTAAGTCAACTCGCCAACAGTGAAATTTTGATCATCTTTACAAAAATTTTAATCTTTTTTTTTGCTTAATCATGTAAAAATTGCGTATTTAGACTGAGACCACAAAGCAACATAAAATACATTTACTTCGTAAATATGGTTGCAACACAATATTTTGTGATTAATAGAGCAACTTTAACAAATACAAGCTTTGTAGGTGATTAGTTTCGATAAATTAACGAGTTGAATCAAGTCATCTATTTATGCTTGATTAGCTTTGAAAGACAAGTATTAAACTGAAAATTATGATATTAATCGCTGCTTACTAACAGTAATAAAAGTGAAGGTATAAATTTTAATTTTTTACGATTTGACCGTTAATTTTTGATTATTTAAGAAAAATTCATCTAAAAATAATGTAGTGCAAGCTCGTAGCTATCGCGATATCTGGCAATAGCATCTATGTGTATTGAATGTATCGAATCTTGTATGTGGACAAAAAAAGAACTAGCACAACGTCAAGATTTACATGAGTAATCTATGGCTGATTATATTGTCATTCCCATTGTAATCACAATTATTGCAACAGCTTGCGTGGAGAATCTACAACTTTTGGAGGATGCTAAATATACACAAATTGGATTGTAATTTAATACTAAACTGTTTTACTTCGTAAAAAGACAAAAGCTGAAAAATACCCAAAATAGGTTAGAATTTGACTCAAGCTGTAATTGAGGATTAAATAATTTTACATAGGAGTGATGAAATTGATTTAGTCAAAAAAGTAAAAATTAGTGGATAGGTTGTAACTAGCTGCATCGTCTTGATGCAGGTGCAGGTGTATTTACCATGACAATAAAAAGTGATATAGCTTTTGTAATTGTTTCTTATAATTCCGCCGATACTTTAAGGGGTGCGATTGAATCTTGTATACAAGCGGTCGAGGAAATTTACCCAGAAAGAGGTACAGTTATCGTGTATGATAATGCCTCGAAAGATAAATGTCCGCAAATCCTGGATGATTTTACCCGACGATATCCAGAAATATTTGTGGGAAAAAAAGGAGAGCGAAACTTAGGTTTTGGTGCTGCAAATAATCGAGCTGTTGCGGCTTTACCAAGTAAGGTTTACGTTTTAGTTAATCCGGATGTCACATTTCAACCCAAAATAATTACTCAGTTAAAAGCAACTTTAAATTCCGCTCCCGATATTGCAATTGTTTGTCCAAAGTTACTTTATCTTGACAAATCTGTTCAACCTTCAATTCGGAGATTTCCCACATTTAATTTTTTGCTCTTGAAGTATTTATTAGGTGAAAAAATCCAAAATTTACTATATCCCTTTGATTATTATTATGCCTGTATGCCTGCTCCCAAAAAAACTGTAGAAATTAATTGGGCTATTGGGGCTTTCATGATGGTATCAGGAAAATATGTAGAACGATATGGGTTGTTTGACGAACGCTTTTTCTTGTATTTTGAAGATGTAAGTTTGTGTGTAGATGCTTGGCAAAATGGGTACAAAGTTTTATTCCAACCTTCTGTATCTGCGCTGCATTTATATCAACGTTCTAGTACCAGTTCTAAGTTTAATTACCTGACTTTAATACATATGATTTCTGCTTTGAAATTTTTTGCTAAATATAGACGTTATCAAAAATCTTGGCAGTTGATTGCTTTAATTTTGGAATTGAATTTAAAAATCCAAAATATTTGGCGTTTTGTAATTTTATCCAGAATAAAAAGATTACAACAACCGTAAAAATCAAATCAAGTAAAATAAGTAAAATCAGCGGATATGTACAAATTCATCTTAAATAAACAGTCTATAAAAGGGAGTAGGGAATAGTGATAAAAAGTAATATTAATCAGAATTATCAACTTTTTAGTTTTAGCAATATATTATTTAGCATAGTAGTGTTTAAACAAGTGAATTCTCAGGGTATTTGACCAACTATCATTTGATATCATGTCCGGATGACTAGTTATTATTCCCTTCTTCCTACTCCCTTCTGCTTTCTTCCTATTTAATTTAATATTTTAATATATCTATGTACATAAAACTGCCTTTTTTTATTAAGAGAATTTTCCAAACTAACAGCTTATGGCAAGAAAATCATTTGATTATCAAAGCATTTAAACCATTTTATCGAATCGCGATTATAGCCGTATTTTTTACAATTTTAGCTGCGGTTTTGGAAGCAGTAGGTATTGGTTTGATAGCATCTTTATTACAAGGATTAACTAATCCCGAACGCTCTCCGTTACAAACTGGTATCGAATGGTTTGATGTTGGGATTTTGGGAACTCAAGCTGTTGCTCAAGAACGGATTTGGCGCATATCTGGCTTAATATTATTTACTGTATGGTTAAGAGCCGTTTTTAGCTATTTAGGACGTTATTGCGCTAAATTATGTGAAATTGGATTAGTAGACAGTCTCCGCAAAAGAATATTTGAGCAGTTTGAAAACTTTAGTCTTTCCTACTATATTCAAAAACGTTCCGGAGAATTAATTAATACTTTTTCCGCTGAAGTTAGTCATCTGAGTTTTGCTTTTAACGAACTGATTAATTTTGTCACCAAAAGCTGCATTATCATCGCTTACACTTGTGTGATGTTTGTGATTTCTTGGCAATTAACTTTAGTTACAGTACTTCTTTTTAGTTTACTCGCAGTAGCAGCATCAAATTGGATTCGTAGAGTGCGTCAAGCAAGTTTTGCAATGACATCTGCTGGAGGAGAATTAGCAGCAAAAACCACAGAATTTGTCAGTGGTATTCGTACTGTACAAGCATTTTGGAGTCAAGAATTTGAACGCGAACGTTTTGATAGAGTAGCAAAGAATTTTGCTAATGCTTGGTTAAAGGCTAGTACTATTAGTGGACTTTTACAACCGTTAATTGAAGCGGTAGCTACGACAATTTTGGTGACAATGATTTTGGTAGCTGTTTCAACTTTGATATCGAATGGAAGTCTTAATGTAGTCTCTCTACTGGCTTTTTTGTTTGCTTTATTCCGCTTGCTTCCAATTATTGCTCATATGAATAGTTCTTGGGGTTTAATTGCCATGCATTCTGGAGCTTTAAGAGCAGTAGAAGAACTTTTAAGAACTGATAATAAGACTTATTTAATTGATGGTCATCGTCATTTTCCCGGTTTAAAGCAAGCTATAGAAATTGTCAACCTTAATTTTGGTTACAATGATGAAAAATTAGTACTCCACAATATTAATTTAACCATCGAACGCGGTCAGATGGTAGCATTAGTTGGTGCTAGTGGTTCTGGAAAAACAACTTTAGTCGATTTATTGGTACGTTTTTACGACCCTACTTCCGGTAAAATATTAATCGATGGAGTTGACTTATGCCAGTACAGTCTCGGTTCCCTACGTCGTAATATGGCAGTAGTAAGTCAGGATACGTTTATATTTAACACCTCAGTGCGAGAAAATATCGCTTATGGGTTAGAGAATATTGACGACGAAACAATTATAGAAGCAGCCAGAGGTGCTAATGCCTATGAATTTATTTTAGAATTACCCCAAGGATTCGATACCAAACTTGGCGATCGCGGTTTACGATTATCTGGAGGGCAAAGACAGAGAATTGCCATTGCACGAGCATTATTACGCAATCCACAGATTTTAATTTTAGATGAAGCAACTAGCGCTCTCGACTCGGTGAGCGAAGGTTTAGTACAGCAGTCTTTAGAAAAATTAGCTCAGGGAAGAACTGCGATCGCGATTGCTCATCGACTTTCTACTATTTATAAAGCTGATAAAGTTATCGTACTTGAATCCGGACGCATTGTCGAACAAGGAACTTATCAAGAATTATTAAATCTCAAAGGCAAACTTTGGAAATATCATCAAACACAACATCAGTTTAATCAGTTATCAGTTAACAGTTAACAGTTATCAGTTATCAGTTATCAGTTACCTATTCCCAATTACCTATTTCCTATTCCCTATTCCCAATTACCTATTCCCTCTTCCCTATTCCCTCTTCCCTACTTTTTCACAAACATCAAAATGAAAGTCGCAATTTGGGGTTCTTACAATTATGGTAACTATGGTGACGATATTATGGCAATTCAATTTGCTAAATATCTCAAAAGTTTAGATGTTAAACCTGTAATTTATCGCTTGGATAAAAATTTAGCACAACGCTATCAACTTCAAACCACCGATTCATTAGACGAACTTCTTAATGATGCTAAATTTTGCATTATAGGTGGAGGAGGATTTCTTGTAGAAAACTTTTCCGCACCCTTTGAAGCAGATTTTCGTCGCTTACACGAAGTCAGCACCGAAAAAAATTGTCCCGTATATCCAATTTCCATCGGTGGAGAAGGATTCGGAGCAAATGCAACACTTTCATATTGGAGACGAGAATTTTTTCAAAGTGATATGCACCAATCCTCTACTGTCAGATTAGAATCAGATCAAGCTCTCATTAATCAGTTTGGCAAACAAGTTCTTTATTATCCTGATGTACTACTTTTAGTCTCAGAATTTTGGCAAATTCCCGCTCAAAATAAACAAGGTAATCCAATCAATGTAGGGATAAATATTCCGAAAACTTTACAGTGTCAATGGCTAACCTTTCAATTGAAAATTATCGCATCTATCCGGAGAGATATTGTTTTCCATTTTATCAAAACTTATTTACCATCATCGCCAATAAATAGCGAGTTAGTACCCAAACAACAATCGAATAATATCAGATATCATATGTATACAGACCCCCAGTCAACCCTGGAATTTCTGGCTTCCCTTGATTTAGTTGTCTCCTACAAACTGCATCTGGGATTAACTGCACTTGCATTAGGAACACCCTTTTACAGCTTAGGTGGTTCTGGTAAAGCAAAAGCCTTTCTCAACAGCATTGGAGCCGATTTCGCAGTTTGGACTCCCGTCGATAAACGATTTAAAATTCCTGCATTTTTGTCCAATCCCCAAAATATTCTTCAAGCGAAAAATAAATTTAATTTTACTATAATAGATAAACTAAGAAAAAATAGTCGGGGACATTTAGATTTTTTAACCGAACTTGTAAAAAATGTTAATTCCTCTTTACTTAATTCAATCGATTCAAGATGAAAATTATTCACTTATACAGTGTGTTTGAGCAATATAAAATTATTTAATTTAATTTAAGTTAATTTTAATGTATTTAATTTTATGGAATTTTATTTAATTACATTTAGATATAAATAAAAGGAGACATTGAATAAACGAATTGAATTTTCAATTAATTTTAAACATTTAGTCGCAAGTAATTAGTTTGAGATTTATCGAGGTAATCATGAGTTTTAAACAATTAAATATGGTAAATTAATCTTTTGATTATTCAAAGATTTTTAACATCATAGGACTGAATAAAGAAGTCATTTTTTTGCAGAAATTAACATAAATTAGTGTTTCGATTTGAGAGGTTTATTGTGGTGGTTGATACTGGTCTCGACAACGGTCAAATAGTAATTGACAGACCACAAGAAGCTGTTAATATTAGACAGCTATCTACCATATTGTATCGCCGACGCTGGCTAATTTTAGGTGTCGCAGGTATCGTAATTTCCGTTGCTACTTTGATATCCGTAGTAGTAAAACCAACACGTGAAAGCTCGATGCAAATATTAGTTAGTTCTAATATTTATCAAGGAGTAAATAATCCCTACAATCAAAATAGTTTAAACAATGATTTTACTGATTCTAATATTAAAGTTGTAGATTATACGGCTCAATTACAATTAATGCGGAGCAAAAAATTAATTGAAAGAGCGGTGAAATTGTTGCGTCCGACATATCCAAATATTACAGTAGAAGATATTAAAGGTCAAAAAGGTAAAAAAGGACCTTTAACAGTGACTCAGATACAAGCAGGAACAGGAGCTAATAAAGTTCCCTCAGAAGTATTTGAAGTATCTTTTAAAGACAAAAATCCAGTTAAAGCCCAAAAAGTACTCCAAGCATTACAAATAGTTTATCAAGACTTTAATCGAGAACAACAACAAGAACGTTTATCTAAAGGATTAGCTTTCGTCAATGAAAGACTTCCGAAAATAAAACAACAAGTCATTGAATCGGAAACAAACTTAGAAAACTTTCGCCAGAAATACAACATACTTGACCCCCAAATACAAAGTACAATTCTTTTAGAATCTCTGGCTGGAATCAAGAAAGACCTTGATAGTACCACAGCCCAGTTGCAAGATGTAGAAGCTCGTTATCGTAATTTAGAGGAAAAACTAGCCGCTTCTCCCCAAAATGCTTTAATATCTTCTCGTCTGAGTCAGTCAACTCGTTATCAATCACTCTTAGACGAGATTCAAAAGACTGAACTAGCTTTAGCCCAAGAAAGACAAAGGTTTACCGATAATTCTCCCACCGTACAAAAACTTTTAGAACAGCGTCAGAGTCAAATGGCTTTGTTACGACAAGAAACGGAAAGAAGTTTGGGAGATAAAGCAAACCAAACTAACAATACAGCACAACCACTGTTGACAAAAGGACAACTTGCAGGAGTAGATTTAAAATTAGTCGAAGATTTAGTGAGATTGCAAACAGAAGTTTTAGGTTTGCGAGCAAATCAACAAAGTTTGATGCAGTCTGAAAGTCAGATACGTTTAGAATTAAATAAATATCCCAATTTAATTGCTGAATATAGCCGTTTATTACCCGAAGTAGAAACCAGCCGTAAAACCCTCGAAGAACTGATGAACGCACGTCAGTCTTTAGCCCTGAGAATTGCTCAAGGTGGATTTGATTGGCAAATACTCGAACAGCCAGAATTAGGAATTAAAACTGGTCGTTCCAGAATGTTAATTTTATTTACAGGTGCAGTAATCGGTCCCATTTTAGGCATTGCCCTAGCTTTAATTTTAGAATTATTGAGCGACACTATTTACAGTCCCCAAGAATTAACCCGGTTTACCAACCTGCGTTTACTTGGTAAAATCCCCAAACTCTTGCCACCTCGAAAAACGAAAAAACTTTTTGGTTTACCAATTGGAAAATTGCGATCGCAACATTCGCTGCAAAAACAAAAGTTATACCCTTCATTTTCAGAAGCCATAGCCTATTTACCTTCCCACGAAACCTTAGATATGGCTTATCAAAATATTCAAATCTTAAAATATCCCCAACACTGTCAATCATTAATGATTACTTCAGCAAAAAGCGGTGAAGGGAAATCAATCTCAACCTTGGGATTAGCAGTCAGTGCTGCGAGAATGCATCAACGAGTTTTAGTAATTGATGCCAACCTGCGAAACCCCAGCCTACACACGATGATGGAACTTTCCAACGATTGGGGACTTTCCTTATTATTATTAGACGAAACAAACACTCCCATCTCAGATTACATCCAACCCGTTCATCCTGCAATCGATGTTTTAACCGCCGGACCAATCCCAGATGATACAGTGAAATTACTTAGTTCTAGGCGTATGAAAGAACTTTTAGATACCTTTACTCAAAATTACGATTTAGTATTAATAGATGCTTCTTCAATATTAGAGACCGTAGATGCAAGGATATTAGCTTCCCTATGCAACGGCATCATCATGGTAGCACGCATGGGTAAAATCAAGCAAAGTGAGCTAATTCAAGCTACACAGATTCTTCACAACTTAAATTTAGTCGGAATTATCGCTAATGTTGCTACCAAATCACCAAAATTATATGTGTAAAAGGTAAAAGGTTAAAGGTCAAAGGTTAAAGGTTAAAGGTCAAAAATAACTGTCAACTGTCCCAAGTCAACTGTTATATAATTATTGCTAGCTATAGGAATCCGAATTTTCGGGGAAACTACCGCTTGAATGTCCGTCAAACATATATAAATCTTAGAAATCTCAGAAGATAATTATAAATAGCATGAAATTCCGATTGATCTATTCTTCAATATTATCCCAGATGAAAGTACGCCATTGGTGGCTCGGAGTACTGTTGTGGATGATTTTGATTATCCCAGCACAAGCATCGGTAATTATGCGTGTAGCAATTGAGCGTGATGTAGACAAAGTTAAAGTTGGTAGTTCCACCGCTGCAATTGTCAAAGATGGTAGCGGACGTTCTTTAGGGAAATTACCAGGAAGAGAAGCTTACTACGCTCAACCAGTTCCCGGTGGAGTCGCTTTAGATAAATGGACATCTGCTCTATTCTGGATTGAACCCGAAGGTAAGGGATTTGTTTATATTGGCGATCGCTGGTATCGTGGTAGAACTTTAGTTATTCCCACAGAAAAAGGATTAACCGCAGTCAACTGGGTTGATTTAGAAGAATATCTTTACAGCGTGTTAGGTGGAGAAATGGATGCTCGATGGCATCCCGAAGCTTTGAAAGCTCAAGCTATAGCCGCTCGTAGTTACGCCCTTTACAGACGAGAGAGACAGCAAACCAATCCTCTTTTTGATGTGGGAAGAACCCCCGATAAATGGCAAATTTATAAAGGTGTAATTGCAGAAGATCCCAAAATTTACGCCGCAGTAGACGCAACAGCAGGACAAGTATTAACTCATAATAATCAAATTATTGAATCAGTAT
Organism: Richelia sp. SL_2_1; assembly: GCA_012033205.1. Taxonomy (GTDB): domain Bacteria; phylum Cyanobacteriota; class Cyanobacteriia; order Cyanobacteriales; family Nostocaceae; genus Rivularia. The sequence goes on from JAAUSO010000031.1 coordinate 11,977, forward strand.
TTCATGCTTGTTCTGGAGGGCATACCGAAAACGTTGAAGATGTCTGGGGAAACAGTTTACCTTATTTGCGTGCAGTTCCCGACTTCGACTTGAATACACCTAGTACAAGTGATAGATGTAAATGGCAACAAAGCTTCTCATCTACAGAAATTAGTCAAAAGTTTCCTGAAATCGGCTCAGTTCAAGAAATGAAACTTGTAGAACTATCACCTTTTAACAGCGTTAAAAAATTGCAAATTATTGGTGAAAAAGGTATTAAAGAGCTAAAAGGAGAACAAGTTCGTACCACACTTAAGCTCAATAGTACCCGCTTCACCGTCAACAAACAACAAGATGGTACTTTTGTATTAAATGGACTTGGTTGGGGACATGGTTTAGGAATGAGTCAATACGGTGCTAGTTATTTAGCCAATCAAGGCTACAACCATTTACAAATTTTGAATCATTACTACAAAAATGTAGCATTAGCACCGATTGAAGTAAAATAGGTTAGAGGTTAGAGGTTAAAGGTTAAAGGTTAAAGGTTAAAGGTTAAAGGTTAAAGGTGAGGAAGTTAGGGGTTAGGAGTTAGGAGTTAGGGTTAGGAGTTAGGAGTTAGGAGTTAGGAGTTAGGAGTTAGGAGTTAGGAGTTAAAAATCCATCACCCCATCTCCCCCATCACCCCATCATTCTCCTTCTTCAAGTCGTTTGCGCCATTCAGCGTCAATTTGGTCGGAGCGTTCTAATTCTTGTTCGATTAAGTCGGTTTCGGTAGAGTAAGCTAAATTGTCTTTGTCGATAACCGTATTTGTGGCAAACTGATGGGCGTAGTTGATTTTTTGCTGTAACTTTTCGTCCGCAGCGGCTATCAGCTTCGCTCTTGCTTGACGCTGATGATTGCGATCGCTAATTTTATCATTACGCCATTTTACCCAAAAATATCGTACTAAAGGTATTAGAAGAAAGCCAGCACCGTAAGCTAATAATAACCAGTAAATTCCTTGAACGAAACCAACCAGCCCTCCGATTTCTCTGGCTACAGTACCATTTGCTAAGAATCCTCCCAATATCAAAGCACCGACAAAGTTTACTACACCTAATCCAGCGCTGAGCATTACTTGTGAGGAAGTTGCTTTACTAAAATTCCAGGAAAATTCCTTTAGATAAGTTGGTATTGATTTGGGATTCTTTTGGGTAGCAGTTACCTGCAATTCAGGAAAAGAATAGACAATTTCACCATCAGGACTTACTGCCGGTTTACCGTTAAATTTTGTCAAAACTGGCAGCATATAATCTTCATATTCTTGTTGATATGTTTCGCCAATATCATCTAAATAAGGTGTAATTTGTTCAGCGACTACCGCACCACCATTATTACGAATTACAGTAGCAATTTCTTGATAGCGGCGCTCTTCCAGATTTAAATTAGGATTTCCATCACCGAATAAAAACGAAAATATAGCTTCTAAGAAATTTAATTCGCTGTTTTCGCGCTGTCGTCGTCCCTGGCTGCGATATCCAGTATTATAATTTGGACTAAAAAACCAAAATAAATCTGGAAAGTAGAAAAATCTCATCCCACCGCCAAAATTACCATCTCTATCATTATCGCGGTCAGAGGAAGCAGAAGAAATAATGAAAATAATCGCGACATAAATTAAGACGATAGAAAGAATTAAGACAACTCCAAAGGAAATTCTAATTAGATAGAATAGAACATTCCAGATTTTTTTCCACCATTCTTGTAACTGTAATTTAAGATATTTATTGCGTAAAACATCGCGGAAATTACGGGGAAAAAGATAAACAATATCACCTGTATCCGCCACTTGCAAATGTCCCCCAGCATCAGTTGCAAGTGCTAACAAACCTTGATTTGCCATTTCGATATTTAATCCAGCCTGTGTAGCCACATCACCAACCGTGACTCTATAGTTTAGCTTTTCCACAGCTTGCATAATGGCGGGATTGGGAGTCATTTCTCGACCCTCCTTTTTAAATAACTCTTCTATTCAAGTATAAAGTTTTCAGAAGAGATGGGAAGACTTTCCGGACAAGAGGACAAGAGGATGGGGTGATGAATTTTTAACTCCGGTGGTACTAACTCCGGTGGTACTAACTCCTAACCTTTAACCTTTGACCTCTAACCTCTAACCTTTAACCTTTAACCTCTAACCTTTAACCTTTACCTTCTTCTCGGTACATCATAGGTCATGAAGTCGTAAGCCATTTGGGTGTTGGGAAAAATGGCTCGACCTTCGTTGAGTAAATCTTTTAATTCAATGGCGTTTCCTGGGGCGTAACGGGGGCTAAAATGACTCATAATTAAATGATGTGCGCCTGCTGCTAATGCTGTTTGCGCTGCCATTGTAGATGTCGAATGCAGTCGATCAAAAGCCATTTGAGAATCTTGATGAGCAAAAGTGGCTTCGTGAATCAATACATCGGCATCTTTTGCTAAATCAACTGCATTTTCACAAAAAACTGTATCCGTACAATAAACAAATTTGCGCCCAATTTCTGTAGGTCCACACAAGTCTGAACCATTAATAACTCTTCCATCTTTTAAAGTTACGGTTTCACCACGTTTGAGTTGACCGTAAACTCTACCGGGTGGAATTTCTAAGGCTTTGGCTTTTTCAACATCAAATTTTCCGGCTCGGTTTTTTTCCTCTACACGATAACCATAAGCTGTAACTCGATGATGTAAAATATTACAACTGACTATAAATTCGGCATCTTCATAAATTATTCCCGGACGAACAGCGTGAACTTTTACCGGGTAAGAAAAATGTGTATGAGAATAACGTCTGCAAGCTTGCAAATATTCGTTTAATCCTTCTGGTCCGTAAATATCAACACGACTGACATTCCCAGCCAAACCGCAACTAGCAAGCAGACCCATTAAACCAAATATATGGTCGCCGTGCATATGGGTAATAAAAATTCGCGAGAGTTGACTCATTTTCAGGTCACTCCGCAATATTTGGTGTTGAGTACCTTCACCACAGTCAAATAGCCATAATTCTGCTCTTTGCGGTAATCGAAGGGCAACACTTGAAACATTGCGCGACCTTGTGGGTACTCCAGAACTCGTCCCTAAAAATGTTATATGCACAGCCTTATGTAATCTTTTTATAACTTAATTTATATGATGACATTCCCCGTTTCACTCCGTTTACTTAACTTAACTGTTTAGGTCAAGTAAGTAAAGTGATGACTATTACGGAGAATATCTGACATATTTCTCTTATTTATAACGATAATAATCTAATTATTGCGGCTGACGGGAAATAGAGGGTTGTCTGACAAGTCGGGTTTTTATTACTGTTATAAGTGTGTTACGGATATCTATATCCTAAAAACCCGACTTCTGTACATCATCATGGTAAGCGCGTTGAGTTCTGACAAAAATCAAATTCCCTAAACTATAAATAAAAATAAATAAATAAATAAATTAGGACTTACGCACTGTACAAAAAGACGATATTATGTATCAACGTAAATACGTTGTTTCAGTCCTTTCTAAATTATTCTTCCTTAATTGCGATCGCAATTTGGGTAACAGAAGAATCAAGCTTAAAACGTTGAAAATCATACCCCTACTTTAACTTTTCTGTCAATGCGTAAGTCCTATAAATAAATAAAAAATAAAACCCACCTCGGAGGTGAGCTTAAAATTGTTTCTCAAGTAATGTGTATTAATCTTCAACTGTTGTCTGAGATAATTGATTGTGCAAAAGGCGATCGCGAATTTGAGTTAATTGCTTTTGAGATTGAACAGGTTCTCGTGGCTGTGGCAGTTCGGCATTAGGCCAAGTTAATATATCATTACAAGGACATAATAAAGGCGGCATACCTAAGTTTCTCAAAGGTACCGGCATATCACAACGGGAACAAGCAACCATATCCCACTCAGGTGAAAGTAATTCAGCAATAGTTTGTTGTGTACCTTCGAGATAACACTCACCCGATTTAGAAGATATAACTTTCTCCCAGCATTGCTCAAAATCGTCACTATAACTTTCACCATCAACAACTACATGGGGCTGCAAGCTTGCCGCACCATTGTTTATAAACACTTTTTTACCCAACTGAAACCAGTAAGCCAGGTATTTTTTAACTTCTGTTTTAGATGCCATAATTTAATTTTAGATTTTAGATTTTAGATTTTGGATTTTGGATTGGGTAACTGATAACTGATAACTGATAACTGATAACTGATAATTTCTCCTCATCAAGACGGTAAACGGGTACCAAGTACGCTGAGATTGAGAACGTGTCCTCCGGTGACTAAATATGTTGTTTGGCTGATAATTCCTAGTTTACGAGTTAACGAACCGAGTCGATCGCGAAAGGTTTGACCGACGGGATAAGCTGGTACTACTCCCCATCCGGTTTCTTCGGCGACGAAAATCATCGGCGCTGCAACAAGTTGTACAGTTTCTAAAAATTCTTCAGCGATATTAAGCCAAGAACTATCATCTTGTTCGACAAAATTTGCTACCCATGTTCCTAGTGAATCTACTAAAATAATATCGTTGGGTTTTGCGTCGGCTAGAGTCGCAGATAATTCAAAAGGTACCTCTAAAGTTATCCAACTTTGGGGACGGCGATTTCGATGTTGAATAATTCTTTGCTGCCATTGTTTATCATCAGGTGATAAGAGTGCTGTGGCTATATAAACTACTTTTTTGCTAGACTGGTTTGCGAGAGTTTCTGCCCACTCACTTTTTCCAGAACGAGCAGGACCCGTGACAAGGATTACTTTACTCAAAGCCATTTCCTCAGTATCTTTAATCAGTAGGGTGGCAATTTTTTCGATCTTTTTTGATTCAAGGGTGCAATTTTTGGCTCCAAATAACTTTTAATAGATCAAAATACAGCATTTTTTGGTTAAGGCGATCGCTGGCAAGACAATCATAAATTCAACCTTAGCCAAAAAAGCGTTGTACAACTGCACAAAGACACGAATCCCCGAATATTTCTATGAAAGCAGGCTTAAAGCGTATTGAGGCAACTTTGCAGGATTTAGACATTCGCGTTACGAACCCTATCGACGAAGCGAGCGATAGCAATGGTTCTCTTCAAGAGTCTTTATCGTTTCGTATCACCGCCTCAGAATCCACTGAAGAAGCGACAGAATCCCACGAAGAGGTTAAATTGCAAACTCCCCCACCGTCCGTTGCTGCCGATTCTTACCAACATAACTCAGTTCAGACCTTTTCGGCACAAGATGAGGAAATTAAACCACCAAGTCTTCCGAAATTTAAATCCCCAACCTTTAGCAGCCATCGTAACGCTCCCAATCCCGCTTTAGCATCTAATGTCTTGCTCGAAATTCAAGAAATTGTTGCTGGTTGGCAAACTGAATTACACACTATTGTGCGACAAATTCAGGATTTATACTTACAAGGACCGATTGTTAATGGTTGGTTGGAATCTCATGAAAAAGAACCACAACCCCAAGCTACTGCAACTTTACGTCATGCAGAAGTTGACCACTTGATGAACTATGTAGAAGAAATTTGCGCCGCACAAGCACAAGCCAAATCTGAATCGAAACGTACTGGCTACCGTTTATGTGGTTTAGATGCCAATGGTGAAGTTTGGTGTCGCCCCTGTCCTCCCGAACAACTCCCTAGCGTTAGTATGGCGATCGCCCGTTATCAACAATTACGTCAACTCCTAGCACGCAAGCAGAAACTGGAAACCCACTTAAATCAACTTGCTGAAACTCTAGTAGTTCTACACGGTCATATTAAACAGCAAAAATAAAGTTTTAACTAGTTTTAAAACTTATATCCGAAAAAACTCGGTTGGTGAGGATATAATTTTTGGCTAAGATTTGTAGGCAGTTGTTAATTTTTAGTAATAGCTAATATGTAATAGTCATAAATCTAGAAACAATTAGCCTTGATATATTTATCGCGCTGATCAAATCTAAAATCGAAATAAAGGCAAATCTCAAAAAATTGCAATCAAAATGCCAGACACGCAAATTTCTGCCATTATCTGTACTCACAATCGAGATCATTATTTAGGTGCTGCCATCGATAGTCTTTTGTCGCAGAATTTCGTCAATGGCTTTGAAGTGGTAGTTGTAGATAATGGGTCAAAAGATAATACCAAACAAGTCGTAGAACAAAGACTCGCTCATCCACGTCTTAAGTATATTTACGAGCCTGTTCTTGGTCTTTCTGTAGCTCGTAACACTGGTGCTAAAGCTGCCAGCGGTGAAATCTTAGCATATCTTGATGACGACGCTGTGGCAAGCCCTTGTTGGTTACAAGTTCTTTATGGTGCCTACCAAAGTAACTCTAAGTTGGCGATCGCCGGTGGTAAAGTTACATTATTATGGCCAGAACAAACCCTACCCCCCCGTTGGTTATCACCAGGATTAGCCAGCAATTTGGGAGCATATGATTTAGGCGATCGCATTGTCTCTATCGAAAATCCAGGTTTAACTCCTAGAGGCTTGAATTATTCAATACGCGCCAGTTTTTTGGATGAAATTGGAGGTTTCGACACCAATCTCGGAAGGGTAGGCAAAAATTTGCTTTCTAACGAAGAATTGCAAATGACCGAATTAGCCTTGGAGAAAGGTTGGGAAGTCGTTTATCTTCCCGATGCTTTAGTCGCTCACAATGTCTCACCAGAACGTCTCAAACGTTCCTGGTTTTTCAGTCGAGGTTGGTGGCAAGGTATTAGTGAATGTTATCGAGAACAATTAGCCGGTAAAGCCGGTGCAAGTCAATTACAACGCGGTAGCGAACGCTTTATTCGTGGTTTATATAAAGCATTGCAACATTATTCTGACCCCGCAGAACGTTTTGATAAACTTGTATATGCTTACGGTCAAATAGGTTATTTAAACGCAGCTATTCAGGGATTTATATCTAAAAAAAGTAAATAGTGGTTAGTTGATAGTAGATAGTAGTTAATGGTTAGTGAGAATTTTTCATTAATAACTGTCAACTATCAACTGTCAACTATCAACTGTCAACCAACAACTAATATAATATGACTTCTAAAATACCAGTTTCAGTTTTAATTCCAGCAAAAAACGAAGAAGCAAATTTACCTGCTTGTTTGAAAAGCGTTGAAAGAGCAGACGAAGTTTTTGTTGTCGATTCTCAAAGTAGCGATAGAAGTATTGAAATTTCGGAAAATTTCGGTGCAAAAGTCGTACAGTTCGAGTTTAATGGACGTTGGCCAAAAAAGAAAAATTGGTCATTAGAAAACTTACCTTTTCGCAACGAATGGGTATTAATCGTTGATTGTGATGAACGGATTACTCCCGAATTATGGGATGAAATTGCCTCTTCAATTCAAAATCCAGAATACAGCGGTTATTATTTAAACCGTCGCGTATTTTTCTTGGGTAAATGGATTCGTCACGGTGGTAAATATCCCGATTGGAATCTACGTTTATTCAAGCATAAAGAAGGTCGCTACGAAAACCTGAATACCGAAGATATTCCCAATACAGGTGACAACGAAGTTCACGAACACGTTGTTTTAAGTAATAAAGTTGGATATCTAAAAAATGATATGCTTCATGAAGACTTCCGCGACCTTTACCACTGGTTAGCCCGTCATAATCGTTATTCAAATTGGGAAGCTCGTGTTTACTATAACTTACTTACGGGTAAAGCTGATGATGGCACCATCGGCGCAAGTTTATTTGGTGATGCAGTACAACGCAAGCGCTTCTTAAAGAAAATTTGGGTACGATTACCCTTTAAACCATTATTACGCTTTATCTTGTTTTATATCATTCAGCGCGGTTTCCTTGACGGCAAAGCTGGTTATATTTACGGACGACTCTTGAGTCAATATGAATATCAAATCGGCGTAAAACTTTATGAACTGCGTAGCTGTGGTGGTAGTTTAAATACTGCATCTCCAGAAAAATCTCAACCTACTATTTCTGCAAAAGTTACTCAATCTTTAACTTGATGGGAAACAAAGGGACTTTCGGAACAAGGAAATAATTTATGATTAGTTATTATTAATTCCTAACTCCAGTATGCCCTCAGATTGTAAGTCTCCCTTCCCGGCAGAAGATTATTGAAAAAAAACCGCCCCAGACGCAGAAAGCGCAAAGGAAAGAGATAAAGAGAAATAGGTAATTTTCCAGCAGAATAGGAGTATTTATTCAGGATTCACAATCTAAAATCTAAAATCTAAAATTCCGATGCCTCAATTATTAGATAATGAACCTTTTGTAGATTTACGTAAATACGATCAATCCAACTTTGACCGGGGACGTGCGAATTGGTATATATTATTTTGGTGGTTCATTCAAGCAATTACTTTTCCCTTAACTCTTCACAATCTAAGTGGTATACGCTGTACTTTACTACGTCTTTTTGGCGCACGTATTGGCAAAGGTGTATTGATTCGACCTACTGCCCGTTTTACTTATCCCTGGAAAATAACTATCGGTGATTATAGTTGGATTGGTGATGATGTGGTTTTATACAGTCTTGATGAAATTAATATCGGTTCTCACTGCGTAATTTCACAGAAAAGTTATATATGTACTGGTAGCCATGATATCCAAGACCCAGGCTTCGGGTTACAAACGAAAAAGGTTGTAATCGGTAACGGTGTTTGGGTTGCCACAGATTGCTTTGTCGGACCAGGAGTTACAATTGGAGCAAATGCTGTCATTGGTGCGCGAAGTACGGTTTTTACGGATATACCTGATGGACAGGTTTCTTGGGGTACCCCCTGTCGTCCCCGGTATGCAAGGAATCGGTGATATTTTTGATATGAGTCAACATTAATTCATCTCGCTGACACCATATAGAAAATATCTTATTCCTTCCATCATCAAGTGTTTTTGTATCGATACGATATACATGATTATTTACTCGCTTTATTTTCAAACCTAATAAACTCAATAGTCGTCGAATAATTTTTATCGTTGAAATCTGTTCTTTTTCTATTGTTAAATTAACTAAGTTAATATTCAAGGCTCTTTGAATATGTTTACTGCATTGCAATACGGTATTTTTCAGTAATATTAAATCGGCATCATTTTCAGTAAATTCTCTACCGGGTTCGAGTAACTGTAATACACCCAATGCTCGTAAAGCTTCTATTCTCAGAGTATAATTTTTTAAATCGGGTAGAAAAACTTTTCCTTCACCACATGACAATTGTTGATTCCATTCTTGTTTATCTCTGAGATGAAAATATTCACTGGAATGAGTTAGATAATAATGGGTTCGCAATTGATAATAATAGCCTTTATCATCTTGCAATTTTAATTCAGGGGTAATTTCTACACCGTATCTTTTTCTGAGAAAATATTTATTGATTTTATAACGCTCTTCATTTGTAAGCGAATGTTTTTTTAATAACTGTTCGTATTCTAGATAATCTATATCTGGAGCATTACTTACAGCAGTTGCTACGGCTAATTGATTTTGCTGCTTAATTTTTTTGATTTGATGATTAATTTCTTGGGATTTATTACGAGTTTGCTCCCAATCTTTTTTGACTTTGATGATTTCTAAAATTAATCTTCTACGAGTTGCTGAATCTTCTTTATCGGTAGCTAGAAATGCATAACGTAAATCACGAATAATATTCTTTTGGATATCATTAGTACGTACCCATAAATTATGTCCTTCAGCCGTCAAACCTTCTTTCATCGATTGACGGTAAAAGTTAATTGAAGCATTTACCCTTGCCGAGAATTTTGCCCAAGTTCGTAGATGAATTGGATCATAAACTAAGGGTAAATCAACATCTATTTTATGCATTGGACTCAATAAAGCCAAATTTTCTTTTTGATTCTCTTGATACCAGGAAGATAGTGAGCGATAATTTGTGCTACCACTACCTATTAAACCGACTCCTCGTTTAGCACACCATACCACACGCGGTACATCTTCACGTACCCTTGCCAAGGCTTGTCTAGCTTCAGAATCGGGAATTACTCCTTGAAAAATTCCGTAAACTCGGTCAAAATGTTGAACATCAATACTAATTCCTGTACCCAGAGTGGGAGTGACAAAAACAGCATCATATTCGATAATTTTTTGATTAATAGATGCTACAAAATCAACGGCTTCATGACCTGGTGTATTAGTAGTATGACTACTGACTATTAAAGTTTTAGGATATAAATGTCGTAATTTATCCAAACGTTCTTTTAAATAACGTTCAATGGTTTCACTACTATAACGTCCGCAACGGCTATCAGTTGTAACATAACATTTTCTTCCAGCAAGTAAATCTAATTCTAACTGTTGAATTAATGGTGTGGGATTAGGAGAATCATAAAAAGTTACATCCCAAGCTTTTTCTGGTTTCCACTCATTTACAACTATCCAAGGTGTTAATTCTATTCCTGCTAATTTTTGCAGGTATTCTAAGGAAACATCTGATAAATCGGCATCTTGAGCAATCACTAATCCTCCTGTGGTTAAAACAGTAGAAATTAACTGCTGAAATAACTTTAATATCTTGACTCTTTTATCTTTACAAGTATTACTATGTAATAGATGCCATAAAGATTGTTCAACTTCATCTAAAATAACTATCGCACCTTCCCAATCTATTGGATTCAGTTTCCAAATTGAATCAATACATAATCCTGTAGAAAGTTGTATAGAACGAGTATTCCCCTGATGTAAATTTATAGTATCAGTATATTGCTTATTTACTGCAATATTAGGCAGCAAAATGCTGCCACTACCAAGATTTTGACAATTTTGAATTCCCCATTTAATCCCGACTTTTTTGCATAAAAATTTCCCTAATTGGATTCTATGAGTCATTAATAAAACAGGTTGATTTCTATCTAAAGCTTGTTGAACAACTGTTTGTAATGCTGTGGTTTTTCCTGTTCCTTTCCCTGACTTAACTCCCACTAATCCCGAAGTCGGAAAAGCTATATTACCCAAATAACGACGATTGATATTGAGTGCAGCCGGAATAGTTAAATTACTATGGTATTTACTCTGAGCAAGGTAAACTTCTAAATCCAAACTTTGACGATAAACCTTCTCGAAAGCAACCGCACCTTTGGCAACAATAAATTCATCAACACCTTTTTCTATTCCTGGAAGTTCAATTACTTGAACCGGACAATTCTTTTCTTGAAATAATAAACCAAGTTGAGATACAGCGTTGTTGACGGCAGTTATTTTCTTAACCTCAGTTTCAAAATCAAAACAAATATAAATAGTACGTTTAGTAATACTAAAAGCTGCCAAATCCGCAATCAGTTGACGACGGATAACTCTGCCAAATTTATCTTTAGTAACCCGATAACCACTGGTAATTCCCGGAATCGCGATCGCAATATATCCTTGTGTTAAAAGTGCGGCTGCTTTCTTGACTCCTTCACAAATAATTACGGGTATATTACATTCCATTACCCACTTCCAAAAGCCTATAGCAGCACCATCTTCAGCAATCGTAATATTTTCGGGTAGTTTGACATTATAACGCCTCGCAACTTGCTGCCACACCTGTAACGGTACCCGCAAACAAAATATCCGCGTCGGAGTACAAGGTGGATGTTCGTATTTTATCGACTTACCTTTTTGATTAACACGAGGCTGATTTGGTTTAAAACATCCCCACTCCATCATCTGCCAATTATTCAGCACATCAACTCCCGAACACCACCAACCACCAGCACTAATGTGAGCATAACGTTCCAACCACGAACTTCTGACTATTCCAGTGTTTGTACGGGGAATTAGTTCGGAAATCAATAGATAATCGTAAGCAGTTTTGTCTTCAAGTGAGCGAAAATTCAGCTTGAGCAGGTGTAAATCAATGCCACTACTATTGACTAATTCCTCTAGATGTTTTGGGTGTAGATAGTGCAAATGCATTATGTAGGGCGGAAAGTACTGACAATGGATTTGAGAAATTTACCATGCACTCGCTGGTTTTTATATAAGGGATTTTAAGGTTTTTCGTGTGCTTTTTATTATTTTGTATTTCAAAATACATCGGTTTTAATAAAATAGATTGATTTATTCTGTTCTGTTGTCCAAGTAATAGATTTGTATTGTAATATTTAAAATATTTTTTTACATTTATCAGTACAAGTATCAATAAATAATTTTGATATTTTTTGGTAAAATAGTATTTTTATATGGTAAAGGTAGTTAAAGTTATCTAATACAGTTATTTAAGTCGATTAGTAAAGACAGTTTTTATAATAGAAACTATTAGTTAGTTAAATATAAAGATAATGTCAAACCAAGTTTTAACAGATTATTTCAACTTTTTTTCTCCTACAGATATTCGCCTTAAAGGTACTAGGATTGGGATTGAAACTATTTTGTATGAATATCTTGATTGCAGTCGTACACCAGAGGAAATTGCCCAAACTTACACATCTTTAAGATTAGAACAAGTCTATGCGACTATTCTTTATTACTTACAAAATCAAGAAAATATCAGCCAATATATGAGAAAATGGTACGAGCATGGTCATACAATGAGAGAACAACAAAGACTCAATCCACCACCAGTTTCGGATAAACTCCGTCAATTAAGAGCAAAGAGAAAAGCTGAACAATCAATTAATGAATCTTAAATACTTGATTGATGAAAATGTAAATCCTCTTTATCCCAAACAAATTAGACAAAGAGAACCGAGTATTATAGTCAAAGTGGTGGGAGAATTAAACATCCCACCTAAAGGTACTTTAGACCCAGAAATTCTTGACTGGTGTGAAGAAAATAACTTTGTATTGGTAACAAATAACCGGACATCTATGCCCGTTCACTTAGCTGATCATATAGCAAAAAATCGTCATATACCAGGAATTTTAATTATCAATCCAAATTTAAGTGTAGGAGAAAATTTGGAAGAACTAATATTATTAGCTCTTGCTTCTGAAGAAAACGAATACCAAGACAGGATTGTTTATTTACCTTTGCCCTAATATTTAAACGTATGAGAATTATGCTTTTACTTTTATATTTTTACTCTTGAATAACAGTTTCTTGATTTTCTTTTCGCAACAGAGACTGTAAAATTTCTAAACTAAAAATGCAACTAATTAACCATACTAATCCAGCCGCATATCCAGCAATGATATCTGTTGGCCAATGAACTCCTAAATAAAGACGACTGAAACCAATTGCTAAAATTAATAAAGTTGTACAAAATAAAATTAATTTCTTCCAATCCGGAAAATTAGCTATTAATAAATAACCGACAAAACCATAAACAATTAATGAAAGCATAGCATGACCACTAGGAAAACTAAATGAGTTAGCATCTACAATACGTTCCCATAATGCAGGGCGTATTCTGCCAAATATTGTTTTCAGCCACACATTTAAATTCAAACCACCAAAAGTGACGATAACTAAAGCAAAAGCACTCGCAAATTTTCTACTAATTAGTAACAATATCCCCACAAAACAACTGAAATAAATTAATGTTGAACCATTACCAAGAAATGTAATTCCAGTCATAATTTGATTTAAGAAAGGGCTATGTATAGTATAAATACTTTGCAAAATTGCCGTATCAATTTCTGTGGTTTTTTCTGCAAAAACTCTTGCAGTAATTTGGAAAAATAGCCACAACGAAAAAATTGCGATTGCAAAGCCTCCTATCCACACAAATGACAGTAAAGGAGATAATCGGGGACTTATTTGTTCTTTCCAATTTTGAATTAGTTTATTCGTGTAATTGAACATAAATGTAAATGTAATTTGTACTACGTAATGTTTGGCTATATAAACAATAACAAACTGAGTTTAAGGCAAGATAAAGTCTAGAATCTACAAATTAAATAAATCTACACCGCGTGCGCGCTGTCGAATGGTTGATTTAATATCGGTGATCATGCTGCATTCAGCTTTGGTTGTGCTTCTATGGTGCGTACAGATAGTTAAAAAGACGTAGCATTGCTACGTCTCTACATTAAAAATTAATCATGTTCTAAAAAATGCAATTTAATCCAAAATTACTAAACAACTACTTCTTCTAACATTAATTTAGAACGCTTGAGTTTTTCGGGTACTGGTACCGGATAATCTCCAGTAAAACAAGCCGAACAAAAACTATTAATATCTTGTTTGGTTTCTTCTAACATTCCTTCCCAGCTCAGATATCCCAAACTGTCAACTTCTAAATGTTTAGCAATTTCTTCCACTCCCATTTTTGCAGCAATTAATTGGTCTTGATTATCAGTATCAATACCATAAAAGCAAGGATGGGTAACAGGAGGAGAAGAAATCCGCATATGTACTTCTACCGCACCCGCTTCGTACAATGATTTTACTAACTTACGACTCGTGGTACCCCGCACAATTGAATCATCAATAATTATTACTCTTTTACCGGATAATACATCTTTGAGCGGATTTAATTTCATACGGATACCCGATTCCCGCATTGCTTGGGTGGGTTGAATAAAAGTTCTTCCGACGTAACGATTTTTAATTAATCCTTCTACGTAAGGTATTCCAGAAACTTCTGAAAATCCAATGGCAGCAGGTATTCCCGAATCTGGAACCCCAAAAACAATATCCGCATCAACCAGAGATTCTTGTGCTAATCTTCTCCCTAATCTCATCCGATAACTATACAAACTTTCATCGTTCATCAGGCTATCAGGACGAGCAAAGTAGAACATTTCAAAGATACACAACTTTCTTTGTTGTTTCTGACTCCATCTAAAGGATTCTAAACCACCTTCTGTAATCCAAACCAACTCACCAGGTTCTACATCTCGCAAATATTCCGCACCAATAATATCCAAAGCACAAGTTTCTGAAGCCAAAACATAACGTGTTGGATTACCCTTAAAGTGCCTATTACCAGAGGACGAATACCGTTTGGATCGCGTACACCCATGATGCCTTCACTCGAACCAATTACTAAACTAAAGGCTCCTCGGCAACGATGGAAAGCCCGAATCGCACCTTCCAACAACCGCGAACCATCGTTTAATTCTTCGGCGATCGCCAAGGCAATCATTTCCGAGTCGGTTGTAGTAGTTAGATTGCAGCTTTTTTCTAGCAATTCGTCGCGCAACTGCTTAGTATTGACTAAATTACCATTGTGTGCTAAAGCTATTTCTCCTAGTCGGGTTTGGACAATAGCAGGTTGGGCATTAGCTACATGACTCGAACCTGTAGTGGAATAACGGGTATGACCAACAGCGATACTACCTGGTAAGTCATCAAGGATGGATTCGTTGAAGACTTGAGATACTAAACCCATATCTTTGTGGAGGTGTACCTGTTTGCCTTCAAAAGTCGCAATCCCAGCGGATTCTTGACCTCGATGCTGAAGAGCGTACAATCCAAAATAAGTTAGTCGGGCAACGTCTTCTTTGGGTGCGTAAACGCCGAAAACCCCACAAGCTTCTTCTTGCTTATCAGAAGGTTCATCTTGATTAATTAAATTAGGGTTAATTAAATTGGGATTAATTAAATTGGAATTAATTAAATTGGCATTAATTTGGGCGTATTTATCCGAAGTGACGGCTTTGGAATTTGGGGAAATCATGCTAACTATGCTCCTGATGATGATGTCAAGCCACTGGGATTGGGAAATTGGATAGTTATATAAAGAAAATATAAAATTTAATTAATTCTTAACCATCCATTTACCACAGTACAGTAATTATGCTCAACGATACTAATAGTAAGTTGCCAGTTATTCAATTGTCAGTTGAATGCTTTACTGTTGATGGACGGCTAAACGCCTAGTAATTGCTTGATAATAGTGATTGCTTGCATTTTCTATTGTAACGTTTATTAAAGTTTTATTATCAGTGGTGAATATCCCCAAGTTTGTTTGAGAATTTCCCACCTCACCAAGTTTTTGCCAATTATCTTTTAACTGTTCTTGTAAATAGTATTCCCAAATTTGTTGTTGCTCTAAGGCAACTGAAACAATAATTCTGGCTCCACCTTCACCAAAAAGTATTTCGTCCCATCTTTGAGAATTGCTTGCTGGTAAATCTAAACGAATTTCGGCACCGAGTTTACTATTAATACAACATTCTGTCAGAGCAACAGTAATTCCACCTTCAGCGCAATCATGAGCAGAACGCACCCAACCTTGACGAATACCTTCACGGCAACATTGTTGTACGCGACGTTCCAAGTCAAAATCTACTCGTGAGGGTTTTCCGGCAACAGTATTATGAATGGTAGCTAAATACTCCGAACCTCCCAGTTCGATTTTGGATTTTAGATTTGGGATTTGGGATTGTGTTCGCTCAATGTTTTGATCAGAAATATTTGGGATTTGGGATTGAATGGGTAAACCGAGAAGATAAATTATATCGTTTTGCGATCGCCAACCGAGAGAACAGATTTTGGTTAAATCGGGAATTAATCCCACCATTCCCACAACGGGAGTAGGGTAGATTGGTTGAGGATTGCCTTGAGCATCAAAAGTTTCGTTGTAGAGAGAGACATTTCCGCCAGTTACCGGAGTCGATAATTCTTGACAACCTTCAGCTAAACCCCGACAAGCTTCTGCTAATTGCCAATAACCAATCGGTTTTTCCGGACTACCAAAATTCAGGTTATCTGTCACCGCTAAAGGTTCCGCACCCACACAACTAAGATTACGAGCAGCTTCGGCCACCACAGCTTTCGCACCTTCATAAGGATCGAGATAAACGTACCGAGAATTACAATCAACAGTTGCAGCAACACCCGATTTTGGATTTTGGATTTTGGATTGTCCCCTTGTCTCCTTATCCCCTTGTCCCCCCATCCCTTTCTCCTCCTCAATCGGACGCAATCGAATAATCGCCGCATCTGCACCACCGGGTAACATCACGGTGTTATTCTGCACTTGATGGTCGTATTGACGATAAACCCAAGATTTGGAAGCGATGGTGGGTGTATCGAGTAAAGTTAACAGAATATCATTCCAGGTTTGTAGTTTTCCTTTTATTTGAATACCTTCATGGGTACAAGGTGGTAAATTGTCAGATGTCCATTCCCAAGCTTTACGAGCATATTCTGGAGGTTCTGCTAATAATTCTCGGTTGTATATTGGGGTATTTTCTGCCAAAGCTGTGGCGGGTATTTCAGCTGCAATTTCTCCTTGATAAAGAATCCGCACGATAGGTTCTTCTATAACTTTCCCTGCAACTACTGCATTTAATCCCCAACGCACAAAAATATCAATTAACTCTTGTTCTCTACCAATGTGTGCAACAAACAACATTCTTTCTTGAGATTCACTGAGTAAATATTCGTAGGGAATCATTCCTGTTTCCCGATGAGGAATTTTATCTAAATCGAATTCCACACCCACACCACCTTTTGCAGCCATTTCGGAAGTAGAACAGGTAATACCCGCAGCACCCATATCTTGGGCTGCTACTACCGCACCTGTTTTAAAGGCTTGCAAACAAGCTTCAATTAAAGATTTTTCTAAAAAAGGGTCGCCAACTTGTACCGCTGGACGGTTATCAACAGATTGATCACTTAATTCCGCACTGGCAAAACTCGCACCTCCCATACCATCCCTTCCGGTAGTAGAGCCAACATACAACACCGGATTACCAATACCCGATGCACCAGATTTGACAATTTCCGGTGTTTCCATCAAACCCAATGCCATCACATTTACCAAAGGATTACCAGAATAAGCAGGGTCAAAGTAGACTTCACCACCTACCGTAGGAACACCGACACAATTACCATAATGAGCAATTCCTGATACTACCCCACTAAATAATCTTTGAGTTTTGGCATCTTCTAAATTACCAAAACGCAGTGAATTCAATATCGCGATGGGACGCGCACCCATGGTAAAAATATCTCTGAGAATACCACCGACTCCCGTTGCTGCACCTTGAAAAGGTTCTACTGCTGAAGGGTGATTATGGGATTCAATTTTAAAAGCCAGTTGCAAACCATCACCCAAGTCTACAACACCAGCATTTTCACCCGGACCTACTAAAATCCGCTCTCCGGTGGTAGGAAACTGTTTTAATAAAGGTCGAGAATTTTTATAACAACAATGTTCCGACCACATGACACCAAACATTCCCAGTTCGGCTTTATTGGGATGACGACCTAATCGTTGGACAATTTCTTGGTATTCTTGGGGTTTTATGCCTTCTTTGGCAATTTCTTCAGGGGAAAATGGGGGTTGGGATGTCGCAGTCATGGAAGTAAATGCACGTCTAGATGAATTTTATATTTTAATATTTATTTGGGCGTTTATATAACAGGACTTACCCACGGATTACGATTTTACGTCATTACGTTGGCGTTAGCCTGCGCGGAGCGCTTACAACCGAGGTAATTGTTTGCGATCGCATCTGACAATTGTTTGGCGTATTTGGAGATATTGTTATTAGACATCTCCGAAAAAGAATGTAGAGACGCTCATAGTATCGCGTCTCTAGAAGGTTTTTGGATGACACATATTTAATTTCCACCAGATGTCTATTTGAAAAGAGATGCAATAGTAGCAGCAGCATTGTTAAGCGAGTTGTGGGTATTCGCTCTGGCTTGGTTTAGCCGTTCCCCTTGTCTTGCATACATCTGATTCATTGTTTTAACTGTGCCATAGCCACCTTGAGCATATAAACTCAGTAAAATGTCTGGGTCAATGGTTGGCATTCCGCTAGAGATTACGTAATTACTTTTTGTAACTAACAATACGACTTGGTTTTGATGTACAGTAAGTGGGGGATTTGTACAGGCTGGGTTGTAAGGGCTGTAAATCCCACTTGAACCACCATAAATACAGCATGGATTACTGATACTGTAAGCTCCACACGGGCTACCATAATCCCCACATGGATTACTGATAGAATCCCGATTGCATCGGTCATTTGATAATAAGCCTAAAAATTGCCCATTTTGGGCTACCAAGTAAGCCGCACCGTTTATACTTGCAAGAAATTCTAATATTGACATACTTATCTAAATAAAAGCTGTTTTCAGCATGACACGTAGTATTTAAGTTAACCTCTGTAATCCTGAGTAAGTTTAGATAAAGTTTTGAATTGAACCACGTATAAGCATGATTTGATGCACCACACTTGATTATTAAGTTTGGAAATAATAATTAATTGACATGATTTTGAGGCTTAACTGAATCAGTTTAGCTCATAATAAAAGCCCTCTGGAAAAGGACTGATAAAATAAATTTGTCAGGTTAATTAAGTTGTGATTGATTTTTAAAGCAAGAATTTAATTTTCATTTTAAGTAATTTTCTTCATCGCAGCCAAAGCATATAATTTAACTTTAGAATCTTTATCATCAGCAAGTTTTTCTAAATAAGTCAATGCGCTTTTATCTTTCAATTCTCCTAAAGATGTAACAATTGCTTGTTTGATTCGCGATTCATCGATTATTTCTTGTTTACTGTTGAGAAAATCAATTAAAATCTTGGCAGCATCAGGTTTCATCTCGGTTGATTCTTGTCTTCCCAACACAGTAATAATTTCTTCACACAGATTAATCTCACTTGAATAAAGACTTTGTTTTAAATAATCCAAGGCTTGATAACTTTCGCTCCAATTTAAAGCACGTACCGCTTCTTTATTAAGGAATAAAGGAGCATTTGGAAAATTTAAAAAATCAAACAATGTTTGAATTGCCATTTGATCTTTCATACATCCCAAAGCTAATATTGCTTGCTGACACACTTCTGAATTGATATCGTAAATCAGCGGTTGGAGATGATTTACTATGGGGAATTCTTCTTTCAGGTAAGCACGCATTTTTAAAGCAATTATTGCTTCTTTACGAACAGAGAAAGATGTATCTTGCAAAGCTTTAATAAATACAGGAATTAAACATTTATGATGAAAACTACTTAGAGCTTCAATCGCTGTAAATCTAACTTCTGTTATCGAATCATCCACAACACTAAGTAAAGCTTCGATAACTTCCGAGCGGCGAATTTGAGCCAGAGATTTTACCGCTAATAATCTGGTTTTTTCCTCTTTGAGTAATTCGATTAATGCTGTAATCGCACTTTGACCAATTTTAGCTAACGTTTGGGCTGCGGCGATCGCCAATTCTTCTTCTTGTGTCTCTTCTATGAGTTTAACTAGAGAGATGATTATCTGAGGCTCGTTAAATTCAGCCAAAATGCGAAGTGCAAACCAACGCATCTCCAAATCTGCTGATTCATCCTCTAATATTTCAATTAAAGGAACAATCGCTTGTGTCCCTATTTGAGGAAAAATCTTCGCTACATCCCACCTTGTTTGAAAATCTCCCACCCTCATGATCGCGATCGCAATACGCAAAGCGTCGGCACTAGCGTCTATCGCAACTGCTTGCTCTAATTCATTTTCGGATACAACCTCTAATTTACTCTTGTCTAATAACTGCTGTAATTGCTGACTAATTAATATCCAATTTGCTTTGTCAAAAGTTTCTAACATTTGGGTATTTTTTCGGTTATCTGGTAATTGAGAATGGGTAACTGGGAATTGGGAATGGATAATTGTCAACTGTTCTGAATTTTAGTATTTATCAGCGACTGATGGATTATCTAATGCTGCTGTTTGAATAAAAAATGCAAAAAATGCATTTAAAAAATGACGATTGTGCATTGTTTGAGTCAAAAAACCAGTAAAAAGTTACAGTTGATACAAAATAATAAATACATTTATCGTTTTAATAAGTACTTAGTTGAGTAAAAATTGAAACACAAAGATTGATAATTTTGGGGTTAAAATAATGATTGAATTGTGCAATTAGTTTAATGCTGGCAATGGTTTTATATTAGTTAACCTTGAATTATTAACCTCAAGTAATTATGTCTACCAAGGAATCAGATCAAACTACAACTCTTAATAAGTTCGAGAAAATTAAAGCGGAAAAAGATGGTTTAGCGATTAAAGATCAACTAGAACATTTTGCCCAAATCGGTTGGGAAGCAATGGAAAAATCCGATTTGGAACATCGTCTCAAATGGGTAGGGGTTTTCTATCGTCCTGTGACACCAGGTAAATTCATGTTACGGATGCGAATTCCGAATGGGATTTTATCTAGTAATCAGTTGCAGGTACTTGCTGAAATTGTGCAGCGTTACGGTGTCGATGGTAATGCTGATATTACGACTCGTCAAAATATTCAGTTGCGGGGAGTTCGTCTGGAAGATATACCCGATATCTTTCGTCGTCTGGATGCGGTAGAAATGACTTCTGTACAATCGGGAATGGATAATGTCCGGAATATCACGGGTTCTCCAGTCGCGGGAATTGATGGGGATGAACTGATTGATACTCGTGAATTGGTGCAAAAAGTCCAAGATATGATTACCAATCATGGTGAAGGTAATTATACATTTAGTAATCTTCCACGTAAATTTAATATTGCCATCGAAGGGGGACGGGATAATTCGGTTCATGCGGAAATCAATGATATAGCCTTTGTTCCGGCTTATAAAGATGGACAATTAGGATTCAACGTTTTAGTCGGTGGTTTTTTCTCGGCTAAACGTTGTGAAGCTGCTGTACCTTTGAATGTTTGGGTTGCTCCTAACGATGATGTTGTGGATTTATGTCGAGCAATTTTAACTGTTTTTCGGGATAAGGGTTCTAGAGCAAATCGTCACAAATCCCGTTTAATGTGGTTGATTGATGAATTGGGAATAGATCAGTTTCGTTCGATGATTGAACAAGAATTTGGACGTAATTTAGCAACAGCAGCCGAAAAAGACGAAATCGACTGGGAAAA
Source organism: Richelia sp. SL_2_1 (assembly GCA_012033205.1). GTDB lineage: Bacteria > Cyanobacteriota > Cyanobacteriia > Cyanobacteriales > Nostocaceae > Rivularia. The sequence continues at coordinate 33,647 of JAAUSO010000031.1, forward strand.
GCGTGATTGTATCGGCATTTATCAGCAAAAGCAAGCAGGTTTAAACTACGTTGGTTTACACATTCCTGTAGGAAGACTTTACGCTCAGGATATGTTTGATTTGGCCCAGTTAGCTTCCGTTTACGGTAGCAGTGAAGTTCGTTTGACTGTGGAACAAAATGTAATTATTCCCAATATTGCCGATGATAATTTGCCAGTTTTCTTAACTGAACCTTTGTTAGAAAAGTTTAGTATTAAACCTCGACCATTGGAAAGAGCATTGGTATCTTGTACTGGTTCACAATTTTGTAACTTTGCCTTAGTGGAAACTAAAAATCGAGCAACGGCGATCGCCCAACAACTTGATGCAGAATTAGACCTACCCAAATCTGTAAGAATCCACTGGACAGGCTGTCCTAATTCCTGTGGACAACCACAGGTAGCTGATATCGGATTAATGGGAACCAAAGTCCGTAAAGATGGCAAAACTGTTGAAGGTGTGGACTTATATATGGGAGGCAAAGTCGGTAAAGATGCCCAATTAGGCACTTGCGTACAAAAAGGTATTCCTTGTGACGAGGTTAATACTGTTTTAAGACGTATCTTAATAGAAGATTTTGGTGCGAAGCCAAGTCAACAGTTACAAGGTTAAAGGTCAAAGGTTAAAGGTTAAAGGTCAAAGGTTAAAGGTCAAAGGTTAAAGGTTAAAGGTTAAAGGTTAAAGGTTAAAGATCAAAGGTTAAAGGTCAAAGGTTAAAGGTTAAAGGTTCAAATTACCAACTACCAATTACCAATTACCAATTACCAATTACCCATTACCAATTACCAATTACCAATTACCAATTATTTAAGAGGTTAATCGATGCTATCAGAATTGTTATCTTTTCGCGGCAGGTACAAAATCCTGCACATGACTTGGTTGGCGTTCTTTCTCTCATTCTTTGTTTGGTTCAACCTCGCTCCCTTTGCAACACAGGTCCAAACAGACCTGGGTTTAGAAATAGGTCAAATTAGAACGTTAGCAATTTGTAACGTTGCTTTGACCGTTCCAGCTCGAATCATTATTGGGATGCTATTAGATAAATTCGGTCCGAGGATTACTTACTCCTTATTATTGATTTATGCAGCAATACCTTGTATTACCTTTGCTAGCGCTCAAAACTTTACCCAATTAGTAATTAGCCGTTTAGCATTGAGTATTGTTGGTGCGGGATTTGTAATTGGTATCCGCATGGTGGCAGAATGGTTTCCTCCCAAAGAGATTGGTTTAGCAGAAGGAATCTATGGAGGTTGGGGAAATTTTGGTTCGGCAGCCGCAGCTTTTACTTTACCGACCATTGGAGCATGGTTCGCTTTTGGAGCCGGTGATGCTCTGAATTGGCGGTTGTGTATTGCTGGAAGTGGTATTGTTGCAGCTTTATATGGAATTCTCTATTTTTTCAACGTACAAGACCATCCTCCTGGAAAAGTCTATCAAAAGCCCAAAAATGTTAGAGGTTTAGAAGTTACCAGTGTCAAGGATTTTTGGTTCTTGATGTTGATGAATTTACCTCTGACAGGTATTTTAATGCTTCTAGCTTGGCGTTTGAGAAAAGCTAATTTGTACGGTGACGGAACTTACTTATTAGTTTTAGCGCTGTTAGCAGGTTTATATTTATTCCAGGCTTATAACTGTTGGGTTGTAAATAAAGACTTGCTTTCAGGAAAGAAAAAATATCCTGCAAAAGACCGTTACAGTTTTTCTCAAGTCGCGATTCTGGAACTAACTTATATCGTCAACTTTGGTTCGGAATTAGCTGTGGTTTCCATGCTTCCAGCCTTTTTTGAAGGAACTTTTACTTTAAATAAAGCCATGGCTGGGATGATTGCTTCTAGCTATGCTTTTATGAACTTGATGTCTCGTCCTGGTGGTGGTTTAATATCCGATAAACTAGGAAGTCGCAAAAATACAATGGCTGTTCTAACTGCTGGTATGGGTATAGGCTACATGATGATGGGAGCAGTTGGTACTAATTGGTGGTTACCTTTAGCAATTATTCTGACTATGGCTTGTTCGTTCTTTGTACAAGCTGGAGAAGGTTCAACATTTGCGATCGTTCCTTTGGTGAAACGTCGCGTAACAGGTCAAATTGCCGGTAACGTTGGAGCTTACGGAAATGTCGGTGCAGTTGCTTATCTCACCATATTTAGTTTATTACCGGAATGGTTGAGCGGTGGTGGCGAGCAAACAGCAGCAGTTATTGCTCAATCGAATACAATATTTTTCCAGATGATGGGTATTACAGCTTTAATTGTTGCCTTTATGTGTTGGTTCTTTTTGAAGGAACCCCATGGTTCTTTTGCTGAACATCATGAAGGTGAGGAAGAGTATTCGGAATTGGTAGTTGAACCAAAGAGAGTTAGTTAAACGCCTGCGTATCGCAGAGGTTGACGCGGAGGTACGCAAAGAAAGAGGAAATTGAGAGAATTTATATCACTACCTTTTTGATTGCAAACAATCTATCTCTCAATATATTCTTTTCTTTGCGCCCTCTGCGTCTAGTAAGGTTTTTAAAAAATTAGTAATCTCAGACCAAAAACAGATTAATTGATATCATTACTTTTTGAAATAAATGATTCTATTTAATTGGATGATTTTAGTAATATATTATGAATATAAACAGAATTTAAGCCATAATTTCAAATAAATATTTTCTCATATTTAATAACTAATAATTAAATCGGCAAAACTTTACCCCATTACCAATTACCAATTAGCTACTTAATTAAATTATGTCCGAATCTTTTAAAACCCTTTGTCCTTATTGTGGTGTTGGTTGCGGTTTAGAAGTTTTTCCTCCCGCAGCATCTGGTCGTGCAACTCATCGAGATAGTCAAGGTAATCCAATTTGGAAAGTAGTTGGTGATAAAAGTCATCCTTCTTCTCAAGGTATGGTTTGTGTTAAAGGAGCTACTGTTACAGAGTCTCTGGATAAAAATCGTTTGAAATATCCGATGATGCGAGATTCTTTATCAGAAAGTTTTCGTGAAGTAAGTTGGGATGAAGCTTTTGATAAAATCGTCTCCCGCATTCAACAAATTCGCCAAAGTCGCGGTGCAAATGGTATTTGTATGTATGGTTCAGGTCAGTTTCAAACAGAGGATTATTATATTGCTCAAAAATTAATTAAAGGTTGTTTGGGAACTAATAATTTTGATGCTAATTCTCGTTTGTGTATGTCTTCTGCCGTTGCAGGTTATATGCAAAGTTTTGGTGCTGATGGACCACCTTGTTGTTATGAGGATTTGGAATTAACTGACTGCGCTTTTTTAATTGGTACTAATACCGCTGAATGTCACCCAATTGTTTTTAATCGTTTGCGGAAACATCATAAAAAAAATCGCCATGTCAAAATGATCGTTGTAGATCCGCGTCGGACACAAACAGCAGAAGTAGCAGATTTACATTTGGCAATTAACCCAGGGACAGATATTGATTTACTCAACGGTATTGCTCACTTATTAATGAGTTGGGGTGCTTTTGATAGTTTATTTATTGAAGAATGTACCCAAGGATTCCCCAATTATGCTGGAGTCATCCAACATTATCCTCCAGAAGTAGTTTCGCAAAAATGTGGTATCGGTATTGATGAATTAGAACAAGCAGCACGTTACTGGGCTGATTCCAAGAAAGTTTTATCCTTATGGTCGATGGGGATAAATCAATCTTCTGAGGGTACCGCAAAAGTGCGTACTTTGATTAATTTACATTTGATGACAGGAAATATTTGTAAACCTGGTGCCGGACCATTTTCACTTACCGGACAACCCAATGCCATGGGTGGTAGAGAAGCCGGAGGTTTAGCTCATATTCTTCCTGGATATCGGTCGGTGAAGAATGCCCAACACCGAGCCGAAGTAGAACAAGTTTGGGGTTTGCATCCAGGTCAAATTTCTCGTTTTCCGGGTCGCGATGCTTGGAGTATGATTACGGGATTGGAAGCTGGTGAAGTTGATTTATTATGGATTGCCGCCACTAATCCAGCGGTAAGTATGCCGGATTTGCACCGAACTAAAGCCGCTTTACTCAAATCCTCCTTCACAATTTATCAAGACGCTTATTATCCTACCGAAACTTCTGCTTACGCTCACATTTTATTACCCGCAGCCCAATGGAGTGAAAAAACCGGCACCATGACCAACTCCGAACGAGTTGTCACCTTGTGTCCGAAATTTAGAGAACCACCTGGTGTTGCCAAAGCAGATTGGGAAATTTTCGCCGAAGTCGGTCGTCGTCTGGGTTTTGAACAACAATTTGCCTTTGCAGATGCAGCCGCAGTTCATCGCGAATTTGTGCAATTAACTCGCGATCGCCCTTGCGATATGGGGGAAATTAGTCATGAAAATTTGGCACGTATCGGTCCAATGCAATGGTATGACCCGAAAAAAGCAGAGATAGAAATAGAAGACCAGGATTCTGGCTTCTTTTCATCCTTATTAAAAGGTTTAATCAAAAAAGAACCACTCAAAGGTAAGCGTCTATATACAGATTTACGCTTTCATACCCCAGATGGTAGAGCAAAATTTGCAGCTGATCATTCTCGCGGTTTAGCAGAACCACCCTGTGAGGATTATCCTTTTGTTCTTACCGTTGGGAGATTATACGGTCATTGGCACACCCAAACCCGCACCGGAAGAATTGAGAAAATTGTCAAAATGCATCCCCATCCCTTCATCGAAATTCATCCCCGTGATGCAGCAAAGTTAGAAATTGTAGATGGAGATTGGATCGAATTGCGATCGCGTCGGGGGAAAGCTCGATTTCCAGCCAAAGTAACTAAAGCCATCGCTCCGAAAACAGTATTTGTTCCCATGCATTGGGGTAGTTTGTGGGCTAGTGATGCTGAAGCAAACGTTCTTACCCATCCCGAAGCTTGTCCAATTTCTTTGGAACCTGAATTAAAAGCTTGTGCGGTGCAGCTTGTACCAGTTACTTCTCTCCCAAAGCCATCACAGCATTCTGACTTGATGTCGCTGTCAACTTCAAATCAAAGATGATCAAAGGATAGGGAGCAATGTAATTAACCAGCGTCCATGGTGAAACAACTCGTTTCTATTTCTAGTTTTTGATATTCACAATTAACTTCTACGGTCGAATAAGTTTCGATCCAAAGTACACCACCACAACTTAACGGCTTTTCAGGTCGATAAACTACTTCACAAGGACCGTGAATTTTTACAGAATAACCGTAAATATTGCTATTAAGATGTTTGACGCTAATTACAGGTTCTGGGTTTTCTCGATGTCGATTTTGTTTAATTAAATGTCGATTAACATTGATTGTTGTTTTAGCTGGAATTCGTCTAACCCATTTAGGTTTTGGACCCCGACTACCTCGACTAATAATCGGTTTTCCTTCAAAGATGGGTATTACCCAAATTTTTCCAATTTTATAAGCCCCTTTAATTCTGCCTTGTGCGAGTAAATAGCGGACTCTAACAGGCGTTATGTTTAAAAGTTCTGCTGCTTGGGTAGTACCTACATACATAGCAAAAAAACTATTGCGGATATAATATCACTATATTTTTGCATAATATAAGCACTCTAAAAATTTTTGATTTCACTGCTTTACAACCCAATGAGCGACTTTTTTAAATTCGAGGCTGATTTTGTCGATAGTTTACGCTGCATACCCATGCAGGTACGCTTCAAACTTGACAACTGCGGAGTCAAGTTGAAATTATCTCACTGGCATCAATTTACCGAACAAGAACGTCAAACTTTAGTTGAAATGCCATGTATGATTCGTGAAGAATGTCAAAATTATCGAGAATTTTTACAAAATTTGATTATTGACAAGACAGGAACCGCTGCAAGCGAATTTCCCGTAGAAGACAATCCCCCTTGGATGAACGAGAAAGAAATTCCTGATGTTACACAAATAAAAGCGGTAGAATGTGACGTTGATATTACAGTCGAACAATGGGAAAAACTTACACCATTACAACGCTTTGCATTAATAAAACTTAGTCGTCCCAGTCATGAAAATAAAAACTTTTATCCAGCGATTCAAGAATTTGGGTTAGTTTAAATAGCTATCCGGTAAAATTAATATCAAATCAGTAAAAACTAAGGTTGACAATGGTATCTACTGAGCTAGTGGAACAGTTACGCCGACTCAATCGCGTAGATAAACTTGAAGTTATTCAACTTTTAGCTGCCGAATTAGCGAACCAAGAAAATAATTTGATAAAATCTGGTGCGTCATACCCTGTTTGGTCTCCCTATGATGCGGTAGATGCAGCAAATATCATGTTAGAGGCATTAAATGCTGAAAATTCCGGATTATCATCAGTAATCCAGCAAGATATTCATTTGTTTCAAATGATAGCAGTTTGGGGGAAGCAAGCTTCAAACCATTGTTGCCATTAACGTTAAACTATAAAGAAAAATCACAGGAAGTTATTGGGCTTTTGGATACAGGAGCGATGGTAAATGTCCTTCCCTATCAAATAGGAGTCGAATTGGGAGCAGTTTGGCAAGAACAAACAACAATGCTTCAATTATCAGGTAACTTAGCTCAGTTTGAAGCACGGGTGTTGATTTTATCTGCTACTGTCGGACAATTCTCGAGTGTGAGGTTGGTTTTCGCTTGGACTCAAGCTAACCAGATTCCTGTGCTGTTGGGACAAGTAAACTTTTTTATGGAATTCGATATTTGTTTTTATCGTTCTCAAAAAATATTTGAAGTTACTCCAAAAAAAATTTAATTACGATAGTCTCTTAATTCCTATAACTCTTAACTATTCTTCCCCTTGTCTCCTCCCAACCCCATCTCCCCTTCTCCCAATCCCTCCATTACTACCTTAATCCTCGCAGGTGGTAAAAGTTCTCGTATGGGTACAGATAAAGCACTTGTAATTTACCAAGGTAAACCGATATTGCAACGGGTTTATCAAGTTGCTGCTGTTTGTACCGAACAAGTTTATGTTTTAACTCCTTGGGCTGAACGTTATCAAAATATTTTGCCGTCAAATTGTCAGTATTTAATTGAAACTCAACCGGGAAGAGGACCAATGAATGGTTTATGCGAGGGATTAGCGCAAATTACTGCCGATTGGATATTATTACTTGCTTGCGATTTACCTTTATTAAATATTGAAATTCTACAAAGTTGGATAAATAAACTTCCTCAAATTCCAACTTCAACTTTAGCTTTAGTTCCTCAACGTTCACAATTTTGGGAACCGATGTGTGGCTTTTATCGAAAAGAGGTGAAAGCAGAATTAGATACTTTTTTGAAAGCGGGAAAAGCTTCCTTTCAAGAATTGCTTTCAAATATTGAAGTAGAAGCTTTAAATATTGATGAAAAAACGGCTTTGATGTTATTTAATTGTAATTATCCAGGAGATTTAGAAAACAAAAATATCAACCCACAGAGAAATCACTAAACTTACGCATAAACGGCGTATGAAATCCTACTACAATATCTTTCCTAGATACACCCATCTCCTTCCCGGTGCATATTCATAATTAATCGGTATTACTAAGTTGAATAACCGAACAGAACTAAATTATCAATTTATTGCTACATATACACCAGTAAAACTTGCCGCTTTCACTCTATCTTTTAAAACATCTACATTTAATTCAATTCTACTTTTTGATTTCTGAAGCAATATGTTGATAAACTTTTGCCAAACTTGTGTTGATGGGAACGGACAAAAAGCGAGAAAATCGCCATCAATAGGTTGAAGATATTCTATCGAATTTCGCTGGATTACAATTCGAGAAGATAAAGATAAAGTTTGTAAATTAGTATGCACCAAAGTCCATCCGGAAAGAATCGCTAAAGCACAAATGCTACCACCAAACACTGTCGAACGATGGTTGATATTGGGTATTAATGGGGCTTGTAAAGTAATACCATTTTCATCAATTTGCTTAACCTTAACCTCCATATATTTTGATAATGGAATATGCTGATGAAGGTAGTTTTCAACTTCTGCAATGCTGAGAAACATGATTTTAGTTAATTATGACAATAAATCAATTATCCATTATCAATTTTCAATTTACTTTGTAATAAAAAATCAATTTTAGGTAATAATGGGTCAGTTACAATACCCACACCATTAAAACTCCATCGTTGAAGTACAGTTTTTAATTGACTACCCGAAATCGATTCTATCCCTAGACGGTCTACTAAATCCCTAGCATGAGTATTCAAATAGCTCAAAGCATCAAAGTTCTCACGAAATATCAATACAAAAGTAGACCCATCATCTTCATTAGGACGGGCTGCTAAATACTTACCATCAGCTTTAGACCTGATTAAATAATATATTTCTGACAACATAAGAAAAGTTAGTACCACCAAAGTTAGGAATTATAAAAATAGTGGTAGTTGGCAACCCCAGGGCTTGCTCATTATCTTTAATTATCCTCAAGCCCAATTACCAATTACCAGTTATCAGTTATCAGTTATCAGTTATCAGTTATCAATTACCAGTTATCAGTTATCAATTACCAGTTATCAGTTATCAGTTATCAGTTACCCATTACCAATTACCAGTTATCAGTTATCAGTTACCAATTACCAATTACCAATTACCAATTTAAGATTTTCCTAAAGTAATCCGAGGATCGGCAATTTTAAGTAATAAGTCTGCTACCAAATTACCAGTAATTAATAGCACTGCGCCCATGATTAAACTAGCCATTAATACATATAAATCCTGAGCGCGTACTGCTTGCAAAGTTAAGGTTCCCAAACCGGGCCAATTAAAGAAAAATTCGGCAATAAAAGCACCACTTAATAATGCTGCTAATTCAAAACCTAATAAAGTAATTAGCGGATTTATGGCATTACGGAGAGCATGGACATAAATCACTCGGTTTTCTGGTAATCCTTTGGCGCGGGCTGTTTGAATGTAATCTTGACGCAATACGTCTAATAATTCCCCGCGAGTGATACGCTGTAATCCAGCAAAACTGGTGATGCTCAAAGCAATGGTAGGTAAAATCATATGCCACAGAATATCAATCACTTTTCCTACGGGTGATAGTTCAGCGTGATAAATACTGGTCATATTTCCTACTGGAAACAGAGGAGTTGTAATTTGAGCAAAAATTAACAACAACAAAGCTGTAATAAAGCTGGGAAAACCTTGTCCGGCATAGCTAATTACTTGTAAAATCCTGTCGGTAGCGCGGTTTTGTTTCACCGCAGCTAAAATACCCAAAGGAATGGCGATCGCCCAAGTACAAATCAAGGATGCAATAGCCAACAATAAGGTTGCCGGTACTCGTTCCCATATTAATGAAGCTACCGAACGTTGATAGAAAAAACTCGTACCAAAATCTCCTTGAGAAATGATTCGCCACAACCATAGGAAATACTGTATGTGCCAAGGTTTATCTAAACCAAATTGCTCTTGGAGTTCCTGAATTCTCTCTGGAGAAATTTTAGGATTTTGTCGCAAATTATCTAAATAATCCCCTGGAGCCAATTGAATAATTAAAAAAGAAACTATCGACGCTAAAAAAATTGTCAACAGCGCTTGCAATAGTCGTTTGACAATATAAAGAAACGTTTCACTAGTTACTATCCTCACAAAGGAATCTTTAGTTGATTCCCAAACACTTTTTGATGTTGTTACAGTCATAGTAAAGGTCAAAGGCAAAGGTTAAAGGTCAAAGGTTAAAGGTCAAAGGTTCAAGGTCAAAGATTCCTAACAACTAACAACTAACAACTAACAACTAACCACTAACAACTAACCACTAACAACTAACCACTAACAACTAACATTTAATATTCAACAAGAGTCACAATCGGTACATCGGGCAATTTTTTACGTCCTTGTAATTCTTGTAGCTCGATGATAAACCCAAATCCGACTAATTCACAGCCAATCTTTTGAATTAGTTCCGCAGTCGCGGAAGCTGTTCCACCTGTGGCAATTAAATCATCAGCAATTAAAACTCGGCTTCCCGGTTGTAAAGCATCCTGATGTACTTCCAGACAGTCCGTACCATACTCTAGTGCATATTCAATTGAATGAATAGACGCTGGTAATTTGCCTTTTTTACGAACGGGAATAAAACCCGCTCCTAAGTTGTAAGCCAAAGGTGCGCCGAAAATGAATCCTCGTGACTCCATGCCGATTACAAAATCTGCCGTCATTCCAGCGTCAGTACATTTTTGTGTAAATAAATCAATAGTGTATCTTAATCCTTGGGCATCGCGCAGCAAAGTAGTAATATCTCGAAACAAAATTCCGGGTTTAGGGAAATCAGGAATATCGCGAATTAACGATTTTAAATCCATAATATACAAAAGTCATAATTGCCACAGTCGGGTGAGCTAAACAACATCTAGGTCAAGCAAAACTGACTGCGTTACTCAATTTACTATATAAGCATAAAATACTTGTCGCCCGGTTTCAGATATTTTGCTTTTAACGTTAAGTAAAATCAGTTATCAGTGAACAGTAAACAGTTATCAGTACCTACGAGTTGATCAAGGGGAATTTAAATTCAGGAATTAAGACCTAGGAATTTAACTGATAACTGGTAACTGATAACTGATAACTTTATTGATATTAACTGTAAACTAGCCGTCATAAAGGTTTAGGCTATAGTGGAGCTAATATTCCATGTGTAGCATTCAGCTATACTGTCGAAGAATCGCTCTTGATTTCTCAGATGGTTATTGGATGTCGATTATTGAGGAAAATATGGAATTTGCTGCGAACAAGGGGTTGTAATTGTACTACCATTTTCAGATAGGTGAATTAAAAATGCTTTAAAACTTGGATTTTCGGTATACGGAAAGGTTTGATATCAAAGAGTAATTAATGTATATATCAGGCAGTTGGATTACTACCAGATGCCAACATATTTTTTCGCAGGCTACCATTGTTTAATCAATTTTACCGTTATTTTTAGGATAGCAGCCCTATAAGGAACTGATAAATGAATGTCTCCGCTCCTTTAACGCCGTTCAATAGTTCGGCGGAACAAGATTTACCGATGATTTTGGACACATTACCCGACCCTGCAATAGAAGGAAAGGGGTGTCCAAGACGAACCAGACAACAAATTGACCTGATTTTACTGGCAATTGAAGCTTTAGACCTTGGTGGCTCTGAAGCCATTTTGGCATTTGCTCAAGAGTTGGATTTGAAAGGAATTATCAAAGACCGGGTAAATTTATGGCGAATGCGTAGCACTAATCCTTTGCGAAGAGCTAATATTCGTCGTCCTTTGACCATTATGGAAGCAAAAGCTTTGGTGGTTATTTCTTGCTATTTAGCTAGACGATTGACTGTTGTGATCCGTCAGTTGCTAATGATAAATCAGCAGATGGCTGAAAAACAGATTCCTTTAGAACAAAATTTGCGGTTGTCTAATTATTTAGAACGATTTCGAGCGCATTTTAGAAGCCGCATGAACAAGAGACGTTCTGGATTATTATCACTTAATTCTGATGAAAAATTAAACGAATTAGCTGTAAATTTATTAGCACAGCTACTTTTCTGTACGGGAACTGCCGGAATGCAGCGTTTCTGGATTAGTCTTTTTGATGGTGAAGTCGAATGAATATTCAACGTAAGTACAGTTTACCTAATTGCACGCTACTTTTAGAAGGTTTAAATGACGCTTCAAAAACAACACAGTTTCAAGAAATGCGTCCGGAATTGTCTATTTTAGTAAATGCTGAATGTACTTTATCTGGTTACACTCAACCTTTAGCGGGTGGTAGGCAGTTTTTTGAAAGTTTAGTTAGAGCAGTCAGTGCCTATGCTCAAGAATTTTTGAGTAATGTTTCTAATCCCCAAGCACACAATTCGGAATCGGAATTAGTCCAGTTAGAAAGAATTAATCATAATCAACACCGATTGAGCGTGCATTCGGACATGGCTCAAGCTAATTTAAATAATGGTGGCAATGCTAAACAAACTATTGAAATTGATTTAAATTCAGTACAATTGTTCGATTTAGTCGAAGCTGTAGATCAATTTTTTGCTGATACTCAAACTTTACCAGAATTAACTTTAGAACTACAACCAGTTGCTAGAGGACATAGTGCTGTTCAAGGTGTTTTACTCGAACAAGCAGTCCCAGCCACTTTTGGTCTCACCAGTTTAGCTGCTGCTGCGATCGCGTTTAATTTAATCCCTGCACCAGAGTTTAAAACTCCATCTACTGAGCAAGAAAAGACTAACTCCACAACTCAAATTAAGCCAACTGTTCAACCTACTCCCCAACCGAATAAACAACAAGGAAATACGACTCCTAAACCTAACCAATCGAATAGTCAACCCGAAGTTGTTAGGGATTTAGAAAAACTTGTTGGTTCAGCCCCCGAAATCAAGAATGCATCGCGATTGCGTAAATTGAATACTCAAGTATACGAACAACTTAATCAAGCTTGGGAAAATCGTCAGTTGCAGTCCGATTTAGTTTATCGTCTGGGTGCGGCTGGTGATGGTGCCATTATTGGTTACAAAGCAATAGATGAAACAGCCAATACCGGCATTGAACAAACTCCCCTACCCAAATTACTTTATAATCCCGCTAACAGTGCTGCGATCGCCAATGAACCAATTGCTCAATTTCGGGCAGTTTTTAGAAAAACGGGAGTTTTGGAAGTTAGTCCCTGGATTGGATACATTAATAAGTCTGATCATCTGGGAAAAAATATTACCGACGAAAATACCATTTCTAGTTTAAATCAAAAGCTATCAACTGCTATTCGTCAAAATTCTAGCGGTAATACTATTTATAATGAAGTATTAAAATATCGAGTAGCCGTTAAAGAAAATGGCAGCATTGCCGACTATGAACCTTTGAATAAAGCTGCCTTTGACAACTTCCGACAAACGCCTATTCCCAAGCTCTTCCCAGATAATAGCAACAATGCAGCACAAAAAGCATCTTTAGCTCAGTTTCAGGTGGAATTCAAACCAGGTGGAGAAGTGGAAATTACACCTTGGCAAGGATATCGTTAATTGGTAATGGGTAATTGGTAATTACCCATTACCAATTACCTAACAACTTTACCCATATAATTTCCCCATAATTGAGCGGCTTGAGCGCTACTACCTCTTGTGGGAGAATTGTTATCGTTTCCCAACCAAATGCCCGTAGTCAATTGCCGACGAGGAATAAACCCAATAAACCACAAATCAACGTTTTTATCGGTGGTGCCGGTTTTTCCACCTTCTCCAAATCCAATAGAAGCACCGCGCCCCGTACCACTTGTGACTACTTGACGCATTAAATTAATCATCGTGTCAGCAACCCCAGCTTTAAGCACTCTATTATTCGCTTCTCGATCTTGATTGAAAGAATAAATTACACGACAGGTTGATAAGTCATCGCGATCGCTACATTCACTACTATCAAGAATTCGTTTGATTGCATGAGGACGATTCCATACACCCCGATTCCCAACAGCCGCAAAGGCTCCGGTCATTTCTAATACAGTTGTTTCACTTTGACCTAATACTAAACCAGGAACTGGATTAAGTTGCGATCGCACTCCCAATCTTTCGGCAGTTTTGACTACTTGATCCAACCCAACATCGCGAGCAATTCGCAAAGCAATAGGGTTTTCTGAAAGAGCAAATCCAGTTGCAATAGTCAATGGAGCAGTACCACTTCTACACGGTTTATAAGTAAAACCCTGCCAAGTTATAGAATTACAACCATAACTTCTTCCTGTAGAAAATCCTTGTTCGATGGCGGCAGTGTATGGAAAAATTTTAAACGTGGAACCTGGTTGTCTTTTTGCTTGATAAGCGCGATTAAACTGAGTGGCTTGATAATTACTACCACCAACCATGGCAATAATCGCCCCCGTACTCGAATCAAGAGTGACTATAGCTCCTTGAGAAAAACCAAAATTGGCTCCACTGGTTTTAATGTGGTTATTTAACGAAGCTTCAGCAGTCGCTTGAATTTTTGGATCTAACTGAGTTTCAATAATAAAATTTCCTTCAGATGCCAATTCTTTTCCCAAAATATATTCCAGCTCGCTAAATACATAATCGTAAAAATAAGGAGCAATTCTGTTGGCTTGACGCTCACAAACCTTCGAGCTAACTTCTAGGGGCGAACGTCTGGAACTATTGTACTCATCTTGCTTGAGTCCACCCATTTCCCGCATTCGTCTTAACACACGATTGCGATAGCCAATAATTCTATTTCTACTTTGAGTATCACCGCAAAAATTAAACCCATTGGGAGCGGGTAAAATCCCCACTAAAGTCGCAGACTCTGCTGCTGTCAATTCTTTAGCTGATTTCTCAAAATAATACCGCGCAGCATCTTCAAAACCCGAAGTATTTACACCCAAATAAACTCGGTTTAGATAACTTAATAAAATATCGTCTTTACTATGAAAAGTTTCTAGCTTCAACGATACAATAGCTTCTCGGACTTTGCGACCTAGAGAATCCTGTCTGCCTACATAATCTCGGAATAAACTACGAGCTACTTGCTGAGTAACCGTACTCGCACCTTGTTGTACATCACCACTACGAGTATTGATAAATACGGCTCGTAAAATACCATAAGGATCAACACCGAAGTGCCAATTAAAACGGCTATCTTCGGAAGCTACAATCGCCGAAGGTAAGTAAGGACCAAAATCCGACAGTTTTTTCAAATCTACATGAGCAATAGTCCGGGGTTCTTGTAAGGGTGTTTCACCATCTCCAGCATAAACTACTACTGGACCTTGAGTGGCTTCGGGTAAAGGTCTCACAGAAAATTTCAGCCATTCGATACCAATTATCAAAGCAAACAACAGACTGACACCGGCTACTCCATAACCTGCCCAAGTCGCAGTTTTTACGTAAACGGTGGCGGATCTAAATATTGTAAACGTACTGAAGCAGCAAGCTCAGGTGGACCTAAAGTCAAAACATCACCATGACGCAATTCCAAAGATTCAATTCGACGCTTACCGCGATAAATGCCATTGGTTGATTTTTCATCTTTAATGACAAAAACCGACTTGCGTTGAGACGAATCTCGTGATAATGACAGATGGATTTGACTGACAACCGGATTTCGGATGACTATATCGCAGGATTTGGAACTACGACCAATCGTATAGCGATCGCCAAGCAAAGGATACATTTGAGCCGTTGATGCCCCAGCTTCCTGTACCCAAAGTTCTGGTACCCTAGCATTGGGCTTGAGCGCCAGCTTGGAAAAATCAACCCGAGCTTGAATTGTCTGTACAGCTTGAGTCAGTTGACCAAGCAATGTTTGTGGCTTTTTCGGGGGTTGGGGAGAACTCATGGGCTATTCACACCACGGTTGTAATTTAATAATCGGGCAAAATTATGCCCTGTAAGGCTGTTATTTCACTATTCTACTCATAAGCATATATGAAGTTTGGTAATACGCAATTGTTCCACTACTTATATGATACAAATAATTATCTTAGTAAAATTACTTATATAAGTATTTTTTCCCAATTTAATAACGGTTGTAATGGCTTGATACTCAATTACTTATTATTACTTAGGAGTTAACAATATTAATTCAAATCTGGGAAAAAATCAGTATATTTATCAATTTCTCTATTATGAACGATAAAAATTTGACATTTTTAATTGGTTAGATAGACAAAATTACAAATACACATCTTCATTTAGACAGATTTTATAAAGACATTTGTTTGATTTAATGGGCTGAGGTATTACTTTCGAGGAGTGGATAATTATGAAGAGCAAATTTGTAACCCTTATTGGTACAGCTCTGACTCTAGCATTAAGTAGCACTGTTGCGGTTGCTCAATCGACTAAGTTTCCTGAGCGAGAGTTTCCTGAGCGCGAAGCACCGACAGAAGTTTCGGAATCTGATGACGCTCTTGTTGCGGCTGCTGAAGAAAAACTTTCACCGGATGCAATGGAAATTTTATGTGTCCGTTTTCCACTGAATTCTCGTTGCGAAGGTAAAGCAGAAGCAACAACTTCTCCAGAAAATACAAATACAGAAGAAATTACTCCCCCAGATAATACTATTGAGACTACACCAGGCGCTCCTCTTCCTGGTACCACTCCAGAAGGAGAAGTAGCTCCGAGTGAAGAAGAAGATGCTCCCACCAATATGACTCCAATGCCTGGTGGTGTAACTCCTGAAGCCGCTCCGAGTGAAGATGATGCTCCTACCAATATGACACTCGAAT